>CALVDL010000021.1 GCA_944326305.1 uncultured Bacteroidales bacterium | reverse complement strand
CCAGGTGGGAGAGTAGGCAGCTGCCGCTTTTGACAGAGTTCCCGGAAGGATGGATCATCCTCCCGGGAACTTTTTTTTGTGCCCGGTCCTCAGCTTTTCTTGACTCACCAACCGGGAATATCCACATTACCGACTTCTGGACCGGGAACCACGTTTGGAATAAAAAAATACGGAGGATGAAACCATTGTCCCATCCTCCGTATTTCTGTTCAGCCCTTACGGACTTTATTATCTTTTGGCGAGCTGTCCGTCAATATAGAACAGGCCAGCACCGTTGCATTTTCCTATCTTTTCGAGGATAGACTGTGCTGTAGCTTCTTCCTCGACCTGCTCCCTGACAAAGCCCCAGAGGAAATCCTGGGTGGCCTTGTCCTTCTCTGCGGAAGCGACGTCAACAAGTTCGTCAATAAGCTTTGAAACATGGCATTCATGCTCATATACATGCTTGAACACCTCTTCTACGCTGCCCCAGCCGGAAGGGACTACATCAATCATGCTCACTTTGGCTGTGCCGCCCCTCTTGGCAAGATAACCGGCAAGTTCAACCGCATGCTCTTTTTCTTCGTCGGACTGTTTCAGCATCCAGTGTGCAAAACCGTCCCAACCCTCTTTCTGAAGATAGAAGGCCATCTGAAGGTAAAGATTTGATGACCAAAGCTCAGCAGTGATCTGATCATTGAAGGCTTTTTCAAGTTTTTCTGTAATCATGATATTGTTATTTTAATAATGTCCTTTTTCTGACGGGAATCGGATACAATAAGGATGCCGAACCGGAGAAATATGACACTTTGTCACTATATAACGTCGGTCCAACGAATTTATTCTGCTCTTTCAGCGACAATTTGTTGATTTTCAGTGGTTTGCCATGGACTAATCTGGCTATCGGAAATTTTTAATACTTATCCGTAAGGAATTTGGTGAGGCAAGCCTGTCATCTTGCAATGATTAAGTTAGGGACAATACGGCAACCTGCATGGTCGAATTTTTTATTGTCACAAGGGTGGTTGATGACTCCAGTGGGCTCTGTCCACAAGGTCGAGGATCCACCACCGTCAAGATTGATTGCTTCCTTCAGTCCAGCATAACGGGCAACTGCTACTGCTTCAGGGATTGAAATACCTTCTCCCTGTCCTGGAAAACGTCCGTCTATGACTATCATGTAATAATATCCGTTATTGTCGTAACCTATTATGCTTCTAGGGTGTCTTGTAGAATTGAATTCCATGTTGGTATCGATATGTGCATTCTTTCCGTCTAGCAAAAGCAGAGGACCGGCTGCTATTGCATAGTAATATTTCTTGCTGTACTTCGCGTATGAACTTGTGTCGCAGAGAAAAATATCCATTTTTCTGCCTTTCCTGTCCTTGAATGCTAGAATTCCGTTCGATCTTCTGTATTCGTGGGCGGAAGATATGCCTTCTATCTTATGGTTAATACTTAAGAAAGTGTGAGGATATAATGTCTTGGTGTTGAAGAAACTGCCGTTGATTGCTACCAATGAGGCGTACTTCATGGCAAGAGAATCTGTAGTGTTTGCAATATTTCCTGGTGAATTGATTATTTGTGTCCTAAATTTTCGGGCAGGATATTTTACGATGGAGATGCTCTGTGTGCTGCCGAATATTCTGAATTGTGCATATCCTGCTTTAGCTCCATTGCCGATTTCCTGCCAGTTCCAGTTGGCGGATACAAAAGCCAGTGAATCATTAGAGTCTTGGGCTTTAGCATGTTGTAATGGATAGATGATTGCAAAGAAAGCTGCGATGAGGAAAAATCTATTGTCCATATTCTATAATATTTATGATGCAAAAATATAAATTAATAGCATATTGAACATTTAGTTTAATAATTATTTGAAAAAATTAATAATTTATTAAGAAATTCTCGGAACTGTATGGTGAAAGAAGTAAATCAATATCTTTGTAATGATATAGGGAAAGACACAGACAGTAAAAATGGATTATATATTTATTGAACTTATTCGGAATGGGAATATGAAGGCCTGGCATAGGTTCTACAGACTTTATTATTCCAGAATATACGGTTTTGTCTCCAAGATGGTTCCTGAGCAGTGGGCCGTGGATGAGATAGTGCAGAATGTTTTTGTGAAGGTATGGTTAAACAGGAACAGGATTGTTCCCGAAAAAGGTTACGGTGATGGACTGTCAGGTTACGTATTCATGGTTTCCCGAAATGAGATTATGGACTGGTATCGCCACCGTGCAGTTGCCATGAAATTCAGAAAAGAACTGGCAGAAGAACTTTCGGAAGAATTCGTACAAAATAGTATGGTTGATTATCGGATTATCTCTGGAATAATAGATAGGATTGTCGCGTCTATGCCGTCAACGAGAAGGGAAATATTTATATCAAGCAGGTATTTCGGACGCTCAAATAAGGATACTGCTAACAGATTCGGAATTTCCATAAGAACTGTAGAAAAACATATTAACCTAGCACTTAGACAGATACGAAATGAGTTGGCTTTTTCTTTAAAAATAAACCCTGTAGATCTTTCACTTTTCTTGAAATCAGATTAAGTGTGCCGTAGTGTTTTTCCGTATTATTTATGGAAACATAAATATGGCATACTTCATAATGTCCCTTAACAAGAATAAAGAGAAAGAATTTTTAGATGTTGTAAAATCCCAGGATCCGGACCGTATAGGCAAAATATTGTCAGAAATGTCCGATTCGGAATTTGATCGTGCTAGCCGTGATTTGTGGGAAAATCCGGAAAACAAAATTGAAGATTGTGAAATAGAGTCCGCTTTCCGGTCATTCCGATTAAGAACTGGATGTTTCTACAGTATATCTTCATCAACAATCAGATTGCTCCTTTCCGGATCAGTCGCTGTAGTCGTCGCTATAATAGGTTTTCTGGCTGGTATTTCATATATCTCAAAGCATCAGGAGGAAAATGTGAAAATCATTGCTTGGACGGAGGTATGTACGGATTATGGCGAGATTTCGGAGCTTATTCTGCCTGACAGTTCGAGAGTCTGGATCAATTCTGGTTCCAGAATTCTCTATCCTGAAGAATTTATAGGTTATGAAAGGAAAATCTATCTTTCTGGGGAGATATATATTGAAGTAGAGAAAGATCCCCTCCATCCGTTTATCGTCAATGCAGGTGGAACAGAGATCCGTGTTACTGGCACCAAGTTCAATGTAAAAGCATATCAGGAGGACGGCACTGTGACTACCACTCTGATGGAGGGGGGCGTAACAGTAGGAATACCAGGATGTGATACTGTGGCATTATTGCCGGGAAAGTCTCTCTTATATGATAGGATAAAAGAGGAACTTGACATGTTCCAGGTAAATCTGGATTCGTATCCGGCATGGTTCAAAGGTGAATTCAATGCCTATCATATGACTTTGTCCCAGATAGCAAAAGATCTCGAACGGCGCTTTGGGGTAAAGATAGTGATAAAGGACCCTGAAATAGCCGAAGAAATATACTATGCTAGTTTTGTAAGGGGAGAAGATGCAGACAGGATATTGTCGGCCCTGAATATTGATGGTAATTATAATGTAAAAAGAGAAGGTAATTACATTGAAATATATAAATGACTATAAGTCTAACCTTAATCAAACATTTATGATGAGTATTGCCTTTGACTTAAAATTTGTCCGTCAGCTGTTTAAATGGCTGTTGCCGCTGAGTCTGGCTTTTTTGTTCTCAGGTCAGACTGCGTATGCACAAGACTCCGGCCTTGTTACTCTGAATATGCAGGACGTATCTGTTGAGAAAGTCCTTAATTCATTGAAATCCAAATATGGATTGTCGTTTGTGATAAGGACTGATGGCATTGATTTGAGTAGGAAAGTTTCAATTTCTGTTAGGAATGAGCCACTTTCATCTGTTCTTGATAGGATTTTTTCTTCCCAAGGAATCAAGACTGAAATTAATGATAATGTGATTCGGCTCAGTAAACAGGGTGTCGCTTCATCCAAATTAGAACCTTACCGTATAACGGGAAAGGTCTTGGATGGAACTGGAACGGGGGTTCCCGGGGCATCCGTTTTTGAGAAAGGCACATCTAATGGTACTACTACTGATTTGGATGGCAACTGGTCTTTGGAGATTGAAGGTGGAGCGACATTACTAGAGTGTGCTTGTCTTGGGTATGAGCCCAAGGAAATGGCAATAACTGAAAAAATGGGTTCCGTCAACTTCATTTTGAGAGAGTCTGCTGAATTTCTCGATGAAGTAGTTGTTGTCGGCTATGGTACAATGAAACGTTCTCTTGTTTCCAGTGCCATAAGTAGAGTAGAGATAGATGAAAGCAATATGAGAGAAGTAAGTAGCCCTACAGCCCTTTTGAACGGACGAATCGCAGGTGTGACTTCGTTTGCTTCTTCTGGAGCCCTCGGTGCGGGAGAAAGGGTCAGCATACGAGGGGCCTCGTCTATTCAGGCCGGGAATGATCCTCTTTATGTAATAGACGGCATCCCTATCGATAACAGTAACGCAAATCTTTATAATTTCGGAGAGAATATGAGCCCTCTGGCAGTGCTTAATGTTGCCGATATAGAAAGCATTGAAGTCCTTAAAGATGCAGCTTCTGCATCTATTTACGGTTCCCGCGCAAGTAATGGAGTGGTGGTAATTACCACAAAATCAGGTAAGAAGGGAAAGTCTATACTGAATGTGAATCTCAGTGCAGGAATCAACCAGTTCCCTAATATCGGAAGGCTTCAGATGGCGAATACAGAGGAATATCTGAAACAGTACAATATCGGTATAGACAACTATAATGCGCAGACCGGTTCTTCCCTTGAGTATCTGGATCCAGGTACTACGGAAACTACGGACTGGCTTTCATATGCAGTACAGCTCGGTAATTTCTGGAATGCGAATCTTTCTTTTTCCGGAGGAAATGAAAAAACTAATTTCTATATCGGAGGAAGTTATAACCATAACAAAGGAATTATCAAGACGAATAAATTGGATAAATTCAACTTCAAGGCCAGGATAGACCATAAATTCAACAATTGGCTTGAAGTCGGAGCAAATACATCTGCCAATTATATGAAAAACCATCAAGTTCCGGGTGTGAGCCTTGGTTCGATGATTCTTGGCAGATGCGTCCTTCAGAGACCGTTTGACAAGGCATATCATGATGATGGTACATATACTGTAGGCGGTACAAATGAACTTACATACCATAACCCTGCCGCTATCCTGAACGAAGCCAATACATTTCTTGAGTCATATAGGTTTCTCGGAAGCTATTATTTTACTCTGAAGTTTCTTGATGACAGGCTGACTTTTAAGAATACGCTCAGTACAGACGTTACATACAATCGGGACTATAAACATTATTCTTCCAAGCATCCGTATGTGAAGACTTTTGGACTTGTAGATGCCAATAAGCTTATCAGAAACATAGTAATTGATAATGTGCTGAGTTATAACGATACCTTCCTGAATGATTCTTTTGGATTCAGTGCCATGTTGGGTCATTCACTGCAGATGCTGGATTCCGACTATAAGTATATGCTTGGTAAAGGTTTCCCTTCAGATGCATTCGATGCAATGGGGGCGGCAGCATCGATAGACGGATATGATGGGCAGATTATGAGTTATGCGATGGAATCATTCTTCGGACGTGTGAATTTTTCTTATAAAGACAGGTATACTCTGACTGGTTCTCTGCGAACAGATGGATCGTCTAAGTTTGCCCGAGATTATAGGTGGGGATGGTTCCCGTCCGTGTCTTTCGGATGGAATGTATCTAATGAAGAATTCATGAAGGGTTCAGGCATTGATATGAAAGTAAGAGTCAGCTACGGTAAGACCGGAAATCAGGAAGGCATTGATTATTATGCATATTTGGCAAAGATGGATGGCGGTTATAACTATGAAGGAATTGGCGGAATCGCAGTCACGGATTTTGGAAATTCCGGACTTACCTGGGAGAAGGCTGGCCAGTGGGATGCCGGATTTGATCTCGGTTTCTTTGACAACAGGCTTACATTGATTTTCGATGCATATTACAAAAAGACAACGGACCTTTTGTATGCCAAGCCTATTTATACTACATCAGGCGTGTCATCTATTATAAGCAATGTCGGGTCTATGGAGAATAAAGGCCTGGAACTGACCATAGGAGGTGAGGTGGATTTCGGACCTGTGCACTGGAGTACGAATTTCAATATTTCCACTAATGCCAACAGAATTCTGAGTCTGGTCGGAGATGAGGATATAATTATAGGAGCGAATAACAGCACGACTTATGGTACCCAGAGAATTCTCAGGGTAGGTGAAGAACTCGGTGCATTTTATCTCTATAAGCATGATGGTATTTACCAATCTGACAGTGAAGTCCCAGCTACATTATATGCAAAAGGTTATAGAGCCGGAGACATCAAATACCGGGATATAAATTCAGATGGTAATCTTACGGATACTGATGACAGAATGGTCATAGGATCTCCTACTCCTGATTTTCAGGGAGGCTGGAGTAATACTTTCTCATTTAAGAACTGGACACTGGATCTATTCTTTACGTATATGTACGGCAATGATGTGTATTCCGGACAGGAGTTCAATTATTCACGCCGGGCATACAAGGCCAACATTACAAAAGAACATGCTACGCATTATTGGACTCCTGGTTCAGGAGAGAACTGGTATCCGAGACCATATTATAACAGTACTCTTAATACTTTGAATTCGGATTTCTTCCTGCATGACGGGTCATTCCTGAGACTGAGGAATCTTACATTGGCATACAATTTCCCGACAAGTCTTCTGTCGAAGGCCCGTATTTCATCATTGAGAGTTTATTTTTCAGTTGATAATGTATTCCTAGTTTCAAAATATCCGGGATGGGATCCAGAGGTCAATACAAACAATGACGCAAGATATATCGGTGTAGACAATTTGAATATCCCGCAACCGAGAATCTATTCATTCGGAGTCAATCTTTCACTTTAATTAAAAAAAGGAGACAGGTATGAAAATAAGATATATTTTAACGTTATTGCCGGCAGTGATGTATTTGTTTAATTCATGTACCGGACTGCTTGATAAATATCCTCATACATCCGCCTCTCCCGATGCCGTATCTGAATCAGACCTGGCTGCCATGAGGACGGGAATGTATAATATGGTACAACATAAACCTGGAGCATACTCTTATATCGCATTCGATATTTTCGGAGGGGATTTCCTATATTCTCAGTCGGCAGAGCCGATCAACTATATAAACAACCAGATGACAGCTTTGAGCGGTGTCATATCAGGACAATGGAACGGATATTATGAGGCGTTGTATCAGGTCAACAATTTGATAAGTACGTGTGAAAGGTTTCAGAGCAGTTCGGAGGAAGCAAAGACATACCTTGGTGAAGCCTATTATTTCAGGGCACTTATCTATACAGAGCTAGTGACACGATGGGGCAAAGTTCCTATTCTTAGGACCAATACAATGGAAAAGGTGCCCAGGGATCCTGTCGAAGATGTTTGGGCATTCATCGAAGAAAATATTGAGAATGCAGAAAATCTGCTCGGACCGAGTTCTTCTTACTATTATGTGTCTGATGATGCGCTGAAAGCATTGAAAGCAAGGGTCTTCCTTTATGAAGGCAAGAACAAGGAAGCAGCAGATCTGGCGGAATCTTTGATTACATGTGGTAGATACTCCCTTGATTCTTTTGACAATATCTTCGGGGCAGATACTAATACCGAAACTATTTTCGCCTTTTCGAACCAGTCTACGGAAAATGGAATCTATTTGGGGAGCCAGTTCTATACCTACAATTACGTAAATAAAGGCGGTGGATGGTTCTACGTGAGCGACGACACGTACAATGCTTTTGAAAATGGGGATATAAGGAAGACACAGGGTATTTATATAGAAACGGAAGATCCGAGTACAATTTATCATTATTGTGTCCATAAATACCGTGGAGGGCAATCATTTACAGATCCGATAATAATTTCGAGGATTGCTGAGATGTACCTTGTTAGTGCAGAGGCACAAGGGTATCCAAACGGACTGGCTCGACTTAATGAGTTGAGAAAAGAAAGAGGACTTGGAGACGCTGATGTGACTGCAGATACATTTCTTGATGCGGTGCTGAATGAGCGCAGATTTGAATTTCTTGGTGAAAACCATAGGTACTATGATCTTGTACGGACTGGTAAAGCCCTGTCGACCATATCTGGGATGCAGTCTTATCAGCTGCTTTTCCCTGTCCCTGATGCCCAGAGAACATTGAATGATCTTCTTGATCAGAATGAAGGATATTGATAAATGTATGTTATGAAAAAATCGATTTTTAAGGGAATATTTATCGGAGTGCTGTTTTTGGTTGCTTTGCCGGCATTGGTTGCTGCCGGCAAAGAGTATGGAGGCAGGAAAATCCGTTTGATTGATTACAATATACTTAACGGGATGTGGTATGACCAGTATAATGATTATGACCGGTTCGTATTCTGGGTCAATTCAATGGCCCCCGATGTGCTTACTTTATGTGAAGGCGCAACGCATTGGGATGAGAACAAGGTGAGCAGAAGTGCTGATGTTGTGCCAAGGTATCTTCCGGATAGTCTAGGAACCCTGGCGGCAAGGTGGGGACATGGTTATTGTGCCGTAGGGCCTTATCAGGACAATTATCCGGTAGCAGTGACATCCAGATACCCGATAGAGGTGGTTCAGAGAATAGGAAAAGGTTTGTCTCATGGGGCAATGCATGTCAGGATATGCGGGGTGAATTATGTGATTCTTCATTTGTGGCCGCAGAAGTATTCAATGGATGATGTAACCAAAAAAGATAACGGAGGCGATGCTTTTCGTGTCTATGAGATGCGGACTATCCTTGATTCAACAATATGTAATCCTCGTTTCAAAGATGAGAAGTACTGGATAATGACAGGGGATTTCAATTCTGTTTCACCTGTGGACATGAAGTTTTATACGGACCGGAATTATGATGTACACAGGATGATAAGGAAATATTATAAGAACGATGTAATTGGTGATACACATGACGGTTTTGAACCGAGTATGAATAACGGTAAATCGAGGATAGATTTTATTTACTGTACTCCGTGTGTATTCCGGAATGTCAATTATGCGGATACGGTCTTAGATGATTTTACATCGGAAGCATCGGACCATCTTCCATTGATGATGGATTTTACATTGCCTCTTTAACTGAATTTGTTAATGTTTTCTGAGCATATGGCGGATTCTTCAGATTAGGAGAGTCCGCCATATGCTCAGAATGACAAATTTTCTAGTTTATGACTGTATGTCCCCTTTCAGTATGACCCTGCTTATGAACGGGGTGTGGTGGCTGTAGGGGATGAAGGCCAGGTCCGGCAGCGGGACAGTGACTATGAGGTTGGCGAGCTTTCCGGCGGTGACGGATCCGACGGTGCGGCTGATGCCCATGGCGTATGCGCTGTTGAGTGTGCAGGCGTTGAATGCCTCTTCCGGTGTGAGTCTCATCTGTATGCAGCCCAGGGCCATCACGAAACGCATGTCACCGCTCGGCGACGAACCGGGGTTGTAGTCCGAGGCCAGTGCGACTGCGAGGCCCGAGCGGATGAAATTTTTCGCCTGCCCGTATGGCAGTCTTGAAAAGAATGATGCGCCAGGGAGCATGGTCGGCATGGTTTCCGTACCTTTCAGGGCGTCAATCTCTGCCTGTGCAGTCTGCTCCAGATGGTCAACGGACAGAGCGTTGCGGCTTACCCCCGCCTGGACCCCTCCGGATACGGCCAGCTCGTTGGCATGTATTTTCCCGCGCAGACCGTACATCTGGGCGGCATCGAGTATCTGCAATGTTTCTTCCGGGGTGAAGAACCCCCTGTCGCAGAACACGTCCACGAAATCTGCAAGCCCCTCCGCGGCCACGGCGGGCAGCATCTCATGGCAGACCATGTCCACATATTCGCCCTGCCTTCCGGTATATGCCCTGCCTACGGCATGGGCACCGAGGAAGGTGGCGCGTATCTCTACAGGCAGGGCGGCTTTCAGACGGCGTATTACACGGAGCATCTTGAGCTCGTTTTCAGTGTCAAGACCGTATCCGCTCTTGATTTCCAGGGCACCTGTGCCTTTGTGCATGACCTCTACGGCACGCTCCAGGGACTGGCGGAAAAGCTCCTCCTCGGGTGTTTCACGGAGCAGGTCAGCGGAGTTGAGTATGCCTCCGCCGCGCTCTGCTATCTGTTCGTAGGACAGTCCGTTGATCTTGTCCCTGAATTCCCCGTAGCGTGAGCCGGCGTAGACTATGTGCGTGTGGGAGTCGCAGAATGCCGGCATTACGTAGCCGCCCCCTGCGTCGATTGTACGTACGGTGTGTTCTCCGGATGAAAGTCCTGCCGGAGGCTCCCCGCTGCCGAAAGAGTGTATCTTCTCCCCTTCGATAAGCAGCCAGGCGTCTTCAAGGGTCTCGACTTCCTCCATTTCAGCCCCTTCTTTCCGGAGCTTTCCTTCGGGGACAATCCCGATGATTTTCCCTATGTTCTTTATAAGTGTTTTTTTCATGTTCCCGGGATTTTTGCTGGACTGCGGACTATTCCCCTCTGATGAATTCCACCGATTTTTCTATCAGCGGGTGCATGTAAGTGTCGTCCTGGATGAAAGGGACTGATTTCCTGTATTTAGCGTGTATTTTTTCTATCTCCCATGAAGAATGCGCCGGGCGGCGGAAATCGAGGGCCTGGGCGGCGTTGAAAAGCTCGATTGCCAGTACGCGTTCGGTATTTTCCACTACACGGACAAGTTTTGTGGCTGCGTTCGCTCCCATGCTGACATGGTCTTCCTGGCCTTGTGATGAAGGTATGGAATCGACGCTGGCCGGAGCGCAGAGGCCCTTGTTCTGGCTGACGATGGATGCGGCCGTGTACTGCGGAATCATGAAACCGCTGTTCAGTCCCGGCTTGGCAACCAGGAATTTAGGCAGGCCCCTCTGCCCTGAGATGAGTTTGTATGTACGCCTTTCGGAGATGTCCGCAAGCTCGGCAAGGGCAATAGCAAGCATGTCCATTGCGATAGCGAGGGGCTGCCCGTGGAAATTGCCTGCCGAGATGATGAGGTCTTCGTCCGGGAATACGGTAGGGTTGTCCGTTGCGCTGTTGATTTCCGTCTCGACTACCGATTCCACGTATGCTATGGTATCTTTGCTTGCGCCGTGTACCTGCGGTATGCAGCGGAACGAGTACGGGTCCTGGACATGTTCTTTTTTCCTGCGGATAAGTTCGCTTCCTTCAAGCAGGTCCATGACTGTTGCGGCTGTCTCCGCCTGCCCTTTGTGTGGACGTACCCTGTGGGTCTGCGGCCAGAAAGGCTCTATCCTGCCGTCGAAGGCGTCGAGCGACATGGCCCCTATCCTGTCAGCCCAGCCTGAGAGCTTCCTGCTCCGGATCAGCGACCATACGGCATGGGCGCTCATGAACTGTGTCCCGTTAAGCAGGGCCAGGCCTTCTTTTGACTGTAGGCGCAGGGGCTTCCACCCGAGGGATTCCCATACCTGTGCCGCCGGAAGTATCTTCCCCTGGTATTCCACTTCCCCCATTCCGATGAGAGGCAGGCTCATGTGCGCCAGAGGGGCAAGGTCTCCCGAGGCCCCGAGCGACCCCTGCTGGTATACTACGGGGATGATATCGTTGTTGAACATGTCTATGAGCCTGCGTACCGTTGCCGTCTGCACTCCCGAATACCCGTATGAAAGGGACTGGATTTTCAGCAGGAGCATGATTTTAACTATCTCAGGACGGACTTTCTCCCCGGTCCCGCAGGCGTGGGACATTACCAGGTTGTGCTGCAGGGCCGACAGGTCCTCCTCTGGAATCGTGATGTTGCACAGCGAGCCGAAACCTGTTGTCACCCCGTATACAGGGCGCCCGATGTCCTCCATCTTGGAGTCGAGATACCGGCGGCATTTTGCCACCGCATGTTCCGATTCCGGGCTGAGCTCCAGATGGTGGTGTCCGGAGATGATCTCGTCGATCTTGGTGATTGTGATTTTTTTGCTGGAGATATAGTATGTTGCCATATTGGTGTTGTATTATAACTTAAACTCATCTTCTTCCTTCAAGCCAGCCCATGAAGTCGTCCACGCGCGAGCGGCTGACGGTCATGTCGAAGTCGGGCTTAGGGTTGGCAATCACTTTCAGGCGGCTGCCGAGGTGCTTGACAAGGCTTTCTATAGCCTGCATGTTCAGGATGCAGTTCCTTGATATACGGAAGAATTGCTCCGGGTCGACCTCCTCCGAGAGGACATCGAGGGAGGAGTCCACTATGAATTTCATGCCATTGAAGGTGACGAGTATGGTGTTTTTCTCCTCCGAGTAGAAATAGGCTATGTCGGAGACCTTCACCGGCATGATCTTGTCGTTCATGCGGACAATGTATCTCTGTCTGTATTCGGGCTTCTGCATTGTGATTGATGCCAGTTTTTCCCGGACCGGCTCTCCCGGGGAGGATAGGCACCGGCCGACAGCCCTTTTCAGGGCGTCACGGTCAACAGGCTTCAGAAGGTAGTCGATGCTGTTCACCTCGAACGCCTGTATGGCGTAATTGTCGTATGCTGTGGTCATTATCACCTTGGCCTTTATGTCTGCCTGCCTGAATATCTCGAAGCAGTTCCCGTCCGAGAGCTCCACGTCCATGAAGATGATGTCGGCCCCGTCCGGATGGGCCTTGAGCCAGCTGACGGTATCGCGGACAGAGCCGGCCGTGCCGATTATCTTCAGGTCAGGATAGGCTGATGTGATGGCTTTCGAGAGGTTGTCCCTTGCCAGCGCTTCGTCTTCTACTATAAAAACATTTGTCATTGTATCATGTGGTTATTTCTGTTCAAACTTTTTCTCCTCCCGTCATATCAGGGGCAGGGTGACGCTGTACACCCCTGATGAGTCCGATACCCCGATATGCTGTCCCGTGAGGTCCAGATACTGCTGCCGTATGTAGTTCAGCCCGACTTTTGTGGAGAGGGCTGCGGTTATCTTCGGGTTGATGTTGTTGCTTACGGTGATGGAGCTCCCGTCGGAGGTCATGGTGATGGTGAGGGGACTCTCTGCATCGGTCGCATTGTGCTTTATGGCGTTTTCCACGAGCATCTGTATGGAGCAGGGCACGACCTCCCGGTCCAGAAGCTCGTCCGGTATCCTGTTGTCTATCCTGAACCCGTCCGGAAACCTTACGGTGAGGAGGTCCTCATACATCTTTACGAAGGTGAGCTCGTCCTTGAGCCTGACGAAGGTCTTGGTCTCGTTCTGCAGCATGTACCTGTATGTGCCTGCGAGCTTGTGGATGTATTCGCTGGCCTCCGCGTTCTTCTGTTCGCGCACCATGCAGTCGAGTATGTTCAGGGAGTTGAAAAGGAAGTGCGGGTTGACCTGCTGCTTTAGCTTGAGGTACTGGAACTGGGCCTGGTGGGCCTTCTCCCTTTCCTTGACCATGACATTGCGGGTCACCGCCACGTAGTCCACCATGTACAGGATGCAGTACAGGAGCAGCTCCACCAGGAGGGTTATGATGAAGAGCAGCAGGAACTCGCTCATGGTGAATGTGGGGTTCAGCCTGAACGGGAGGTTGTATCCCGCTATGACGGACGCGATGGCCGACACCGCCACTACGAATATTATGAAAAGCATGTTTTTGGTGACAGCCCCGGCCGATGCCTGCCTTTTGCGCATGTAGCGTATGTAGATGATGTCGGCGCACAGCATCAGAAGCAGGGCGACGGAGTTGCTGGCAAGGAGCCGGATTATCCTGTATGTGCTTTCTGCGGAGAAGTACCTGGAGTTGAATATCCCTGTGTATGCAAGCCGCAGGACGAATATCACGGCCACAGCCACGATGAGCCACTTCAGACGCAGGGCCCAGGGGAATTTCCTGGTCTCATCGCCGATGTGGAGGAGCTTCGTTATGCCTATGATGCTCCAGCCCATTATTTCAGTGGTGAGGAATGTGGACAGGGCATGCACCAGCAGGACAGAGTCCGATACGAGCCCTATCAGCCTGGCCCCGCTTACCCCTATGAGGTAGCCGGCTATATTCACTATCACTATGAATGCGGCCGTGAACTCCACGCTGAGCCCGCGCCGGAAGCATACGATGACGGTCATGGCCATGGTGAGAAGCGTGAGCAGGAGGGAATCATCCACATCCGAAAGTCTGCACAGAAGTGTCGCTATCACATGGATGACAGCGAAAATATGGATTATGGCGTACGTCTTCAGCTGTTTCATCGGATAAACGGCAAGTCTGTGTCAGGTGTAGCCGCCTGTTTTAAGCAATGCGAATTTAGTTTTTTTTACGGGATTTGCAATATGTCAGCCCCGCTTCCTGAATAGGGCGGGCCCTTTCCCGGTCGTCGGAACATATTTGCATCCCGTCCCTAAAGTTCAACCGTTCGTCACCTGATATGTTGCAAAAAAATGAAGGTTCTTTATATTTGCAATACCACATGACGGAAAACCTCCGGATTTTCATCAGAAACGGCCTTTATTTTAAACTTTGTTTACAATCACGCTGCGCCTCGGCATAGTCCGAACGAGTTCGACCTCTGCTCTCGGCTTGCAGTTTATTTTAATTAATGTAAGTCCGGGGCGATAATGAATAAACTGATAACATTAAAACTGATATGGGAAGAAAGCCGAAATTATCCTTTTGGCAGATATGGAATCTCAGCTTCGGTTTTCTCGGTGTCCAGATAGGGTATTCCCTACAGAATTCCAATACATCGAGTATATTCGAGTCCCTTGGAGCTGACGTTAGCCACCTGAGCTACTTCTGGCTGGCAGCCCCTCTTGCGGGGATGGTGATACAGCCTATTGTCGGCATGTTCTCCGACGGGACATGGACCAGGCTCGGCAGGCGCATCCCTTACATATTGGGGGGAGCAATCATATCTACCATAGCGCTGCTCCTCATGCCGAACTGCCCGGTCCTCCTGGCGTTCGCACCTCTTGCCATGGGGGCGTTCCTCCTGCTCTTCATGGATCTCTCGTTCAATGTGACAATGCAGCCGTTCCGCGCCCTTGTCGCGGACATGCTGGATGACTCCCAGAAGACTGAAGGCTATGTAGTCCAGACGTTTCTGATCAATCTCGGTGCCGTCATCGGGGCTTTCCTGCCTCTGGTGATGACGTGGCTGGGCGTGTCTGACGAGGCCGTCCCCGGCCAGGTGTCCAGGCATATAGCATATTCCTACTATGCGGGCGGGATCATCCTCCTGGTGACCGTGCTTGTGACCGTATTCAAGACGAAAGAATATCCTCCGAAGGAGTTTGCGGAGTATAACGGGCTACCGTATGCGGACGGTCCTTCGGGAGGGGAATCCGTTTCCGGCAGGGCACCGGAGACCGATGTAAAGCCGGAGCGCAAGAGCTTTGTCCGGCTGATCAGGACCATGCCTTCCGTCATGCTGCGCCTGGGCGTGACACAGTTCTTCTCATGGGCCGCCCTTTTCATGATGTGGACTTACCTTAAGCCGGCCATCACCGGGGTGGTGACCGATGCTTCGGGACAGATTCTCCCGGACGGCGCCACCCAGACCTGGGTCGGGGTGCTCAACGGCATCTACCCTGTCCCTGCCTGCATCGCCGCCATCTTCCTCGGGAGGATTGCCGCCAGGTTCGGCAACAGGACGGTATATGCGGTCTGCCTGCTGTTCGGCGCCCTCGGTTTCGCCGGGCTGTACCTTCTGCACAACCAGTACGCCCTCATGATCCCTATGGTGGGGATAGGCATAGCGTGGGCCGGTATCCTTGCCATGCCGTATTCTATCCTTTCACGTGCCGCCGATGCGGCCAATATGGGGGCCTATATGGGCATCTTCAACTTCACCATCACCATCCCGCAGATCTTCATGGGGCTGACCGGCGGCCTGATAGTGACCCGCTGCTTCGGCTCCGACGCGTCAATGATGCTGCTCCTGGCCGGAGTGTTCATGCTGCTTGCCGCGGTATCTGTGGCGTTTGTAAAGGAAAGATAAATAGTACAAAATGGTCTTATGACCCGATTCTAATAACCCTACATTAATTCCTTATGAGTAAATTATCAGCTATACTTGCGACCATTGCATTGAGTTGTGCAATGCCGTTTTATTCGTATGCACAGAACGCATACGAAGTGAAGGGCCTGGTCTTTGACGAGGTCGGTCCTATGATAGGTGCTTCTGTCCTTGAAAAGGGTACGAGCAATGGCACCGCTACAGGCTCTGACGGAGACTATGTCCTTGCCGTATCCAGTGCGGAGGCTATAGTCGAAATCAGCTCTATCGGATACAAGACTGTATCTTTCAAGGCATCGGAAATACCTGCGAAAGTCTATCTGGAGGTCGACTCGCAGATGCTTGAAGAGACAGTCGTCGTCGGATATGGCTCCCTCAGCAAGAAAGAGGTGTCATCTTCGATAGTCAGTATCAGTGAGGAGGATTTCAACAAGGCTCCAGCCGGAGACCCTATGCAGCTTCTTGTAGGTAAAGTGGCAGGTCTTAATATAGACGTGGCCGCGGATGGGGGAAGCTCGTCATTCCAGATCAGGGGTGCGACTTCCATCACGGGAAGCAATGACCCTCTGATTGTGATCGACGGTGTAGCCGGAGCTTCCCTTGATGATATCTCCACTCAGGACATCGAGTCCATTTCTGTCCTCAAGGACGGAGCATCTGCTGCTATATACGGAACCAGGGGTGCGAATGGAGTGATTCTCGTCACTACGCGCAGAGGTGCCGGAGAGCCGGGAAAACTCAGGGTTACATATGACAGCTATATTTCATTCCAGGCTCTTCACAAGATGCCGGAGGTCTATTCTGTAAACGAATGGCTCGCCCTTAATGAAGAAGCAGGGAGAGGCAAGGCCGACTATGGCTCGAGGGAGGACAAGGCATACTGGAACGCCCTCAGGAACGACAAGCCTACCTATGACCTCAACCAGCATATAACATTCGCCGGATCTACGAAGAACAGCAACTATAACCTTTCCCTGAACTACAGGAGACGCAACAAGCTGTACAAGAACAACCATGACGAGACCTACAGGCTCCGTTTCCTTATGAACCAGAAGTTCCTGGGAGGATATCTAGAGCTGACTTCCCAGGCCAATGTCAGGGCTAATCTCGAGAGGGGGAACAGCGGTAACCTTACCGGTACCATTTTCATGAACCCGACAATGCCTGTTTATGACCCGTCTACCCCGACAGGATACTACTGGCCGACCAATTCTACAGGCTCTACCAACTCTGTGGAAAACAACCAGGTCCCTACAAACAGGGAGAACAGGGTATCCATAAATGTACAGGAAGATATCAAGGCCTATATCCTGAAATCAGATACGCACCTGCTGACTACCAATGCGATGGTTGCCGTCAACTATTTCATTAACAATGAATATTCTTACACTCCGTCCACAATGCAGACATGCCAGATGTGGAATGACTATGACGGTACAGCTTCACTTTCCCACAACAACAGGCTCTCTCTCAATTTCGACTGGCTTGTGAACTATAATTTCAGCAAGAACAATCACAGCCTCAAGGCAGTGGCCGGATATTCATACAGTGAATATTCAAGCGAGGGCATGGAGATGACCAACAGTGACTTCCAGTTCGACCAGTTCCTGTGGTACAATATCGGGTCGGGCTCTTATCTTAAGGACGGCCTTGCCAGCATGGGGTCAAGCAAGACATTCAACAAGATTGCCGGTGTGTTCGGACGTGTTACATATTCATGGAATGACATTGTTACTGCCACCGCATCCCTCCGTTATGAAGGCAGCTCGAAATTCGGGCGCGACAAGAAATACGGGTATTTCCCGGCAGTATCTGCAGCATGGACAATTTCGAACATGAAATTCATGGAG
Organism: uncultured Bacteroidales bacterium; assembly: GCA_944326305.1. Lineage (GTDB taxonomy): Bacteria > Bacteroidota > Bacteroidia > Bacteroidales > UBA932 > Cryptobacteroides. The sequence continues at coordinate 34,699 of CALVDL010000021.1, read as the reverse complement.
TCATCACGCCATTGGCTTGACGAGCTGCGTCTGCGTGCATCATACGGAGTGACCGGGCGAAACGCGAACAGCGACTATGCCTCTCTGGCGACGTATGAGTCCAAAGGTTCTAATTATTATATGGACGGAGTATGGGTCGAGGGCTACGGAATCAGCCGCAACCCTAACCCAAATCTCGGCTGGGAGACGGCTGTCGTTTATGACTATGGTATCGACTTCGCAATGTTCGGGAACAGGCTGACCGGTAGCATAGAGTACTACGACCGCCGCTCTGAGAATCTCCTTTACACATATACAGCCCCTCAGCCTCCGTATGTGTATGACAATATTACACTCAATCTCGGAACCACCCAGAACAGGGGAGTTGAACTGGCCCTGAACTGGAGTGACAAGATCAACGACAACTGGAGCTACAGTGTCGGCGGTACCTATTCCTACAGCGACGCTTTCCTCAAGAGTATCGGAAATGATGTATATGCCGCATCCTATATTGACCTGGGTGCAGTAGGAGGACTCGGGAACAGTGAATATTACTTCCGTCTCCATGAGGGGACGAGGATAGGCTCTGTCCGTGGCTTCAAGTATGCGGGCTACAACGATGAAGGGCAGCTGCTCCACTACACTGCTGACGGAAATACCGCCACCAAGACCAGCCAGGTCGATGATGATAAGGTGATTATCGGTAACACCCTTCCTAAGCACAGCTTCTCCATACAGCTTTCCCTTAACTACAAGCAGTGGAACCTCACTATCAATGGACGGGGGCTTGCCGGGATGGATATCTGGAACAACCAGCTCAAGAGCCATGGATATCCTGGAGTCGCTTCAGAAAACCTTCTGAAGAGCGCATATGAGAAATATCCGTATCTTACGGCTGACAACGATTATCTCAACTCTTTCTTCCTCGAAAAGGGCAACTGGTTCAAGCTTGACAAGGTGTCTATCGGACGTACGTTCAGGTTCAAGGAGAACAAGGTGGGATTTGAAAGCCTTAACATATATCTGGCTGCGACCAACCTGTTTACCCTTACCGGATATTCGGGTATTGACCCGTCGACTGTAAGCTCGGTCGGACTTACTCCTGGTATTGCAGGCTCGTCCGTCCTGTATACAAGTACAATAACCTTAGGTGTAGTTGCCAAGTTCTAACAACAAAAACAGAATAATCATGCAGAAGAATATATTGAAAAGCATTGCAGGACTGGTGGCCGCTTCTTTGGCTGCGACAGGCTGCTTTGATATGGAGGAGCATCCTTTTACAATGCTCAGCCCGGACAATTATTTTACTAACGAAACGTCTGTAAAACAGGTTATCGCCAATATCTACGCACAGGAGCAGGGGGATCTCTCGGAATTCTACTGGTATGCACAGGAGCTTACGGCAGACCAGATAGCGTGGAGGTCATGGAATGGTGGAAGCTGGGGATGGGACTCTGCAGACAAGTTCGTCCTTTCGACACATACCTGGACTCCGCTTTCAAACTATGTGAACAGGATATGGAGCGGGGCATGGACTGCAATAGGCCTGTGCAATAATTTCATTGCCGACATCAATTCTGTCGGGGCGGAAACCATAGGGATCTCCCAGGAACAGTTCGATGCCTATATCGCAGAGATCAGGACATTCAGGGCATACTGCTTCTACAATATTTTTGAAGTGTTCGGCGGAGTGATTCCTCTTTCGATCAGTGCAGATACCGAGACTCTCCCGGAAAGTGCCAGTGCGGGGACAACCTTCGAGGAGGGCTGCCGGAAAGTGTGCAACTGGATGCTTACGGAACTTGACGAGACCAATGACCTGCTTCCTGTGAACGGATCCGTGAACCGCTGTAACCAGGCTATGAACAGGATGCTCAAGATGCGTATCCTCCTCAATTCAGAGATCTTCACCGGAGAACCGCGTTTCGATGAGTGCAAGCTGCTTGCAAAAGAGATCATCGACGGGAAGTACGGTACATATTCCCTGGCTGAGAATTACCAGGAGATATATTCGGCCAATAATGATACGGAGTGCAAGGAGATAATTTTCGCGTTCTCCAGCGACAGGACATACAATACCAAGTCGACGAATATGCGCAACGGTCCGTTCATGAACTATACATTCGCTTCATATTTTGATTGTACCACTGTACATTCCGGATGGAACTGCTGTGCGGTTACACCGTCTTTCGACAACAGCAGCAATTTCTATGACCAGTGTGTCGAGACAGTAACCAACGGAGAAGAAGTCACCTATAACATAAAGGCGGAGATGTATGACAAAGAGCAGGCTGTCTGCTTCCTTGATCCTCCGTACAATGATAAGCTCGGTGCAGTACATGAACGTTTTGACCCGCGCGACATACGTCTTGTAAAACCGTATTTCAACGGCGGTTCCCCTACAGACTGGGGCGGTATATTTATGGACGGTGTCATCAGGGACCACTACGGTACAGGGGACGTGCAGCTTGCGGATGCAGACCGTAACGGGATGCCTCTTGTATATGTGGACCAGATAGGCAACTTCCAGGGTAAAGGAAACCATCCTCTCCAGACCGTGGAGAACCCGCGCTGGGGTGAAACCAACAGCGGTATACGTGCAGCGAAATATCCTTACTACACTGAAGCCTCCGGTCTTGACATGGCTGCTGCTGATGTTGTGGAGTTCCGCCTTGCAGAAGTTTATTACACATACGCTGAATGTCTCCTCCGGGAAGGTGATGCCGCAGGAGCCAAAGAATGGGTGAACGAGGTGCGTGAAAGGTATTTCTCTCCAGAGGACTGGGAGAACGGCACAACTCTGGCTGACGGCCGTGTGCTCGTAGGCGCCAAGGATCAGGCCCCGAGAGGGTTTTCATCCGAATTTGATATGGACAGGATGCTCAGCGAATGGGGGCTTGAATTCTTTGACGAGGGACACCGCCGCCGTACTGACCTGAGACGTTTCGACAAGTTCACCCAGGGCCAGTGGTGGTTCTTTGGCAGGGCTACCGAGACAGGATACGACCTTCCTGCAAAACGTGACAGGAAGTATGAATGGTTCCCGCTTCCTGACAAGGCCCTTACTGCTAACCCTGGACTTGTCCAGAACCCTTATTATAATTGATTTTTCCATTCCAGCTGATCGGGGTTGGTCTGATCACCGTCGGGCCAGCCTCTTTCATCCATTAAAAAACGCACCTAATATGAAACGAATCTTCTTTATATCATTATTCCTTTTATGTTCGTTAGGCGCGGGTGCCATTGAAATAGAAAGGATGGATCCGCCTTTCTGGTATTCGGGTATGAAAAACCATGAACTCCAGATAATGTTCTACGGAAAGGATATAGCTAATTCACAGTTCGTCCTGGAGGATTATGAGGGAGTCAGCCTGAAAGAGGTCTGCCGGATGGAAAACCCGAATTATCTTATTGTATATCTGAATGTAGCTGATGAGGCCCGTCCAGGGGTGATGGATTTCCGGTTCGTGCAGGGAAAGAAAAGCATTGTCAAACAGTTCGAGCTCAGACCGAGGAATACGGATGCCGGTGCCATGGGATTCTCCTCCAAAGATGTCCTGTATCTGATTATGCCGGACAGGTTTGCCAACGGGAATCCTGACAATGATGTCCTGGACGGATATGAAATAGACCGGCAGGGAGGTGGCCGTCATGGAGGAGATATACAGGGTATTGTAGATCATCTTGACTATATAAGTGATCTGGGTGTCACTGCAATCTGGCTGAATCCTGTCCAGTTCAACAAAGGCGGGAATTCACACGGGTACGCGATTTCGGATTTCTATCTTATAGATCCGAGGCTCGGCTCCAATGAGGAGTACTGCGACATGGTCCGTACAGCCCACGGCAAAGGGATAAAGGTGGTGATGGACATGATTTTCAATCATTGCGGCAGTTCCCACTGGTGGATTTTGGACATCCCTTCATCCGACTGGTTCAACCAGAACGGGTATGCGGAAAAACTCAGCGAAAGGCAGCGTTCCGGAGAGAGCCGTGACCGCAGAAGCGGATGGGGAGGTGACGGTCTGGTCACCACCACACACTATAAATGGACGCTTATGGATCCGCATGCCCCCCAGAGCGAAAAAGACATCCTGGTGGAAGGCTGGTTCTCGGGCGGCATGCCTGACCTGAACCAGAAAAACAGGCATCTCGGCAAGTACCTTATACAGAACAGCATCTGGTGGATAGAATATTCACGCATAGACGGTATCCGTATGGATACATATCCTTATGCGGATTATGATTTCATGGTGGAATGGTGCAGGGAGATAGAAGCAGAATATCCTGATTTCAACATAGTCGGGGAAGGATGGTATCCGCGCAATTCAGCTGCAGGATGGTGGCAGAGGGATTCCCGTATTAATGCATCCGACCCGAAACTCAAGACCGTGATGGATTTCGACCTTACATTTACCACGAAAAGGGAAATCCTTAAAGAAAGCAACACTAAAGAGGGTTCCGAAGCAGGACTTTTCAAGATATATGAATGTCTTACCCAGGATTTCCTGATACCGGATCCTGAAAATGTCCTGGTGTTCCTGGACAACCACGATATAGCCAGATTTATGGATGAGGGAGACCCGGTATGGAAATTCAAGCAGGGGGTGGCCTTCCTTCTCACGACAAGGGGAATCCCGCAGATGTATTACGGGACTGAGATAGCTATGGCCGGACCGAAGAGCCTCAGGGCTGATTTCCCTGGAGGCTGGGAGGGAGATTCTGCCGATGCATTTACCCGTGAGGGCCGCACACCTGAACAGAACGAGTGCTGGGATTTTGCCAGCAGGCTTCTCAACTGGAGGAAGACATCTCTTCCTGCTACCGAAGGCCGGCTTGTGCATTATACCCCTGACAATGAGACCAGATGCTATGTCTATGCGCGTATATATGGGGACGAGACTGTCCTTGTGATACTTAACGGAAGCGATGATGACCGGTCTGTACGTATGGACAGGTTCTCCGAGGTCATCGGGGACAATACTTCAGGCACGGATGTGATTACCGGAGAGACATTGGATCTTGCGGATACTGTCGTCGTTCCTGCCCGTGGAGTGTATGTGCTGGAACTTGAAAAAAGGTGAGAGGTATGGGAAAGAAGTCATTTGCCGTAATATTGGTTTCGGCCCTTTTGCCCGCTATGGCAGTTGCGCAGACTACTGTCGTATATCCTCCTGTACCGGGTCTGGGTACAAGTGCGGAGTATTCGGCCAGGGTCAACGGGCAAGAGGTATGGGTTGAGGAAATCGGCCCTGGCGGGATGGAGAATCTCAATGTTGCGAACTTCTCATGTGAAGGCGAGCAGAAAGTGTGTCTTTCAGTCCGGGATTCTGTCAGGAGTTTCACTATACAGCCTCTGAGTGCCGGCATAAAGGCTGTAGCTGAAGGGAATACATTGTCCTTTTCAATGCCCGGTCCTGGAAAGCTCTACATACGGATTAATGATAATCCGTATCTGGCGGTTTTTGCCAATCCTCTGGAGGACGGTAATGTGTCTCCTGCAGACAGGGGAATAGATTATTATGGCCCAGGCAACCATGATGCAGGCAGGATAGATGTGCATGACGGTCAGGTCATATATATCGCGGGTGGTGCTAACCTGACTGCCGACCTTTACGGGTCTGCCAAGAATGTCAGGATTTTCGGCAGGGGCTCATTAAGCGGCAGGATGAATCTAAAGAACAGTGATAACCTTACAGTTGAAGGCATTTTCATCCGGAACACGAGAGGTTGGGCCAACACTATTACCAACAGTACCGGGGTGCTGTACGACAATGTGAAGGTATTCTCTCATACCGGGGTATGGGGCCTTGACGGGATAAACCCAGTCTCATGCAAGGGCTTTACAATCCGGGACTGCTTCATCCGTACAAGGGATGACTGCATTGCGATAAAGTCGAACGGGAACCCGGAAGAATTCGACCTGACTACGAGCGATATACTGATCGAGAAATGCGTGCTTGTCGGATGGGACCATGCGGACGGGGTGACATTGGGCTTTGAATTGAATGGAGGGGAGGTCCGGGACGTAAATGTCAGGGACTGCGACATCCTCAGATCTGCCGGATCGGGCAGGAGCGGCGGGCATTCTGCTTTCAGCATAGTGTGTGACGGGGCTTCGGATGTCCATGATATTTATTTTGAGGATATACGTGTCGAGTCTGATATGGAGTACAAGAATCTTGAGATTATCCTTACTGAAGCAGAGAGGTACGGTAACGGCAAGATGGGCTCAATCGACGGGGTGTATATTAAAAATGTGAGATGGGAGAATGAAGACAGGCCCCTCACTATTGTCGGGCATCCGACAAGATTTGTAAAGAATGTAGTTTTTACGAACTGTTATGTAGGAGGACGTCTGCTTACAGGGCTGGATGATGCATGGTTCCAGACGGAATATGTGGACGGGCTCAGATTTGTCCCCGGCGGCAGTGTGGAAGTAGAAAGATATCCAGAGACGGAGGTAATGACAAGGGTGCCGGGCCAGCGTAAAGAAAATACCAAATAAGTAATATATATTATGATCAGAAAGTTTTTTTCAGTTCTGGCGGCGGTCATCGCTGTAGGATGTACTGCCGTATATGAAGTCCCTGATGCACAGGATGTTGTGATGTATCAGGTTAATCCGAGGGTCTTTGCCGCAGACCATTCGTTCACTGCGGTAAAGGACAGGCTTGACTCTATAGAGGCGCTGGGTGTCAATGTGTTGTGGTTCATGCCGGTTTATGAGATAGGACAGGAGAAAAGTGTTAATTCTCCATATTGTATAAAGGACTACAGGGCCTTGAACCCTGAGTTCGGTACAGTCAGGGAGTTCGATGATATGGTCAAAGAGGCCCATAAGAGAGGGATGAGCGTCATCCTTGACTGGGTGGCGAACCATACTTCATGGGACAGTGACTGGATAAAGGAGAATCCTGACTGGTATACGCGTGATTCGCTCGGCAACATAATCCATCCTGCCGGAACAGGATGGCGAGATGTCGCTGATCTGGATTTCTGCAATCAGGATATGAGAAGGGCGATGATAGCGGATATGAAATACTGGATAGAAGAGCATGGCGTGGACGGGTTCCGGTGTGATGCCGCGGACTATGTCCCGTTTGATTTCTGGCAGCAGGCTGTAGGTGAACTGCGGTCTATCCCGGACAGGAAGCTCCTGCTGCTTGCCGAAGGCCAGCGCAAGGACCATTTTGATGCAGGATTCGATATGAACTATGCATGGGGATACCTTTCAGCCTTGCGGAAGGTCTATCACAGGGACGCTCCGGCGACCGCACTTATAAGCGCCGACAGCCTCGAATATGCCGGACTGGAGCCGGGCAAGGTGAAACTCCGCTTCATCACTAACCATGATGAGGCTGTACGCACCCCTGCGGTAAAGGAGTTCGGCAATGAAAAAGGGGCGATGGCCGCCTTTGTGGCAGCGACATATATCCATGGCGGGATGCTTATCTATGGGTCACAGGAAGTTGCGTATCCGGAAGGTATAAACTTCTTCGAGTATGTTCCCGTAGATTGGGAGGCCAATCCTTCATGCCGTGAAGAATACAGGCGTATTGTGGAATTCTATAATGGGCATCCTGCAATCCGCAGGGGAAGCCTGGAGACTTTCCCTGATGATGACGTTCTGATGTTCCGCCGGGAATATGCAGAAGACAGTGTGTTTGTTGCAGTCAACCTCAGGAACCGTCCGGTAACGGCCTCTTCTCCTGAAGGGGAAATAGCATTGGAACCATATGAGTATATTATCAAAGATCTGAAAAAGTAGTGTTATGAAAAAAATATCTTTATTGATTGCCGCCGTAATGGCATTTTCCGTTATCCCATTACAGTCAAGGGTCAAGGAAGCGACACCGGAGCAGATAGTGAGGGTTGAGCCCCCTTGTTGGTGGACCGGGATGAAAACCACCCTTCAGCTTCTCGTGCAGGGGCCCGGAATCAGCGGGTATGATGTAGCCCTGTCCGGGCTGGACGGAGTCAGTGTTTCCAAGGTCCATAAGGCGGACAACCCTGATTTCCTTTTTATTGATGTTGATATTGATGGCACTGCCGAAGCAGGTGAATTTGACATAATATTCACAAAGGGCAAGGAAAAATTCCGCTATGCATATGCTCTTGGAACGAAGTCATCCGGGGACAGGAAAAGTTTCTCTACTTCGGATGTCATATATCTGATTGTCCCTGACAGATTTGCAAATGGGGATCCAGCAAATGATTCCACGGAAGATACAGTGGAGGATGCTTCACGAGAAACTCCGATGGGGCGTCATGGCGGTGATATTCAGGGAATAATAGACCATCTCGACTATATCGCCGATCTCGGGGCTACGGCCATCTGGATGACACCTCTTCTTGAGGACAACGCCAGAAGAGGCTCCTATCACGGCTATGCCTGTGCCGACTATTATAATATTGATTCCCGTTTCGGGGACAACGCCCTTTATAAGGAAATGGTAGACAAGGCACATGAGAAAGGGATAAAGGTGATAATGGATATCGTGACCAACCATTGCGGGACAGAACACTGGTGGATGAAGGACATGCCTTTCAAGGACTGGGTACATATGAATGATCCTTATATCGGATCCAACCACATGTATTCTCTTGCCCTCGACCCGAACGCCTCGGCTGCGGACAGGAAGATTATGGAGGAAGGCTGGTTCTCCCGGGGGATGCCGGACATGAACCTTGACAATCCGTATCTCCTCAAATATTTCCAGCAGTGGGCTGTATGGTGGATAGAATATTCCGGCCTTGACGGCTTCAGGGTGGACACATATTTCTATAATGAAAAAGTTCCGATGTCCTATTGGTGCAAGGCTGTTACCGATGAATATCCATGGTTCAATATAGTCGGGGAAAACTGGAATGCCAATCCTGACCTGGTGGCATACTGGCAGAGCGGGAACCCTAATCCGGACGGTTTTGACTCCCATCTCCCGTCGATTATGGATTTTCCGTTGAGGGATGCTGTGAACAATGCCCTTGCCCCTGCTGCGGAGGAAGGACGCGGCCCTTCACGTCAGGGGGACATTTCGGTTGTCTACAATACACTGGCCCGGGACTTCCAGTATCATGATCTGGACAAGATGCTGCTTTTCTGGTCTAACCATGACACACCACGGCTCGGTGACATCGTCGGGAACGATTACGGGAAGATGAAAATCGCGTTTGCCATGCTCGCTACCATGAGGGGCATACCGCAGATGTTCTATGGTGATGAAATGATGTTTTCAATCGGAACCACGAGACGCGATGACGGCCGGCTGAGGATGGATTTCCCTGGCGGCTGGGACGGTGATGCCCTTGATCTCTTTACGGAGGAAGGCCGTGCGGCCGCTGTGGCCGACTCCACATTTTCCGGGGCGGCAGAACTGCATGATTATGTCAGGACCCTGCTGAACTGGCGCAAGGAAAAGGAGGTTATACATTCCGGGAAAACCATGCATTTCATTCCTCAGGGCAATACTTACGCATATTTCAGGTACAACGATACCGATCTTGTCTTTGTCTTTGTAAATAATTCAGACAGTGATGCTAAAGTGACCTGGAGCAGGTTTGCGGAAATTACGGACGGGCTCGGTGAGGGCCGTGATGTGATCACAGGAGAACCTGTCAGGGTGACAGATGATACGGTGGTTCCGGCCGCCTCTGCACTTGTGGTCGAATATAAAAGATAGGTAATCTTTACAGGATGACTTTCAAGAATGTTTTGATCGCCGCAGCAGTGCCTCTGTTCCTTGCAGGATGCGGAGGTGCTGCTGCCGGTGGAAATGAGGAGCTTTCCTGGAGATGGATGCTTGAAGGTGAGCCCGGGAGTGGCGGGGATTCTGTCTGGGTCGGGAAACATGTCCTGTATCCTTCAGACGGGAACGGGGGTATTGCTTATGTCTCCGGGACAGGAGAGGATGCATGTAAGGAATTCCGGTATTCCTTCGATGGCCGCAGGCCTGCGGCAGCGCCACTTTCAGAAGGGGACTGCCTAATGTTCTCGGTTCCGGCCGGGGATATGGGCAAAGGTACGTTTATCGGGTTCGATGCAACTTTAGGCGGTGATGCGGATTCCCCAGGCAGGTACAGGATAGAATACCTGGACAGGACTGGGTGGAAGAATACAGGTATCACGTATGCCGGTTCCGGAGACATCTCCACAGGGCCCGGTGATAAGGATACCTATCAGTATGCCACGGTTTTGAGTACATTCCGGCTTGATGCCCCTCCCGTGGACGGACGCCTGAAAATCAGGTGTGTCGCTGAAGGGGGATCAGCATGTGACGGGACGGCAATGAAGGAAGGCGGGACTGTTGTCTTTCCTGATTTCGGTTTTGTAGCGGCTGAAATAAAGTCTTTGGGGACAAGGGAGCCTGCTGACACCCTGCGTGTCCTTATGCTTGGCAATTCGTTCACCTACTTTTACGGTTCTCCTTTTATGCTTAAAGAGATAGCGTGGCGGGAAGGGCTTGCTTTGGACATAAGGGCCAATCTTAAGGGAGGACAGACTTTTGGAGATCACCTTTCGCTTTCCCTTTCGGAAGCTGCAGTCAAGGAAGGCGGGTATGATTTCGCTATAATCCAGGACCAGAGCCAGAATCCAGCCAGATACAGTTCCAATCCGGAAAAATACGGCTCGGTACTCGAGAATTTCAAGGCCCTTGTCTCTGAAATTCGGAGGTATTCTCCTGAATGTCAAATTATTCTGGATAGGACGTGGGCGTATCCAGGAGGAAATTCCGGTGGTTTTGGGGATTATGAAGTTTTTGACAGTCTGCTTGCAGACGGCGCAGAAAAGATGGCTATGTCCGGGGAAGGAACGCTTATAGCCCCTGTCGGCGAGGCTTTCACTGAATGCCGGGAAAGATTTCCGGAGATTGAGCTTTATTGTGATGACAGAAAACATCCTTCCGAAGCTGGAGCCTATCTTAAGGCATGTGTCGAATATTCTGTGCTGGCAGGGAAGAGGTTCGGGAGATACCCGGATGATTGCCGCTTACCGGCGGAAATAGCCGCCAGGCTGCGTAGCATTGCTGAAGATGTTACGGAGTGACAAAGAATAGTTAATTTTTTAAATTTGCTGAAAAAATGTTAAGGGTGCTGACTATGGCAATCTCTATTGCATGTATCGTTTCCTGCTGCGGCCCGGTCATCTTCGACCCCGCATCCACCCCGGACGCCGGGGACAGGGTAGAGCGCGTGGAGCCGCTGTCATGGTGGGTGGGGATGAAGACCCCGCTCCAGCTGCTGGTCAAGGGAGAAGGAATATCTTCCTTCGATGTCACTGTCGAGGGAGGCAGTGGGGTGAAGGTCAAACAGATACACAAGGGGGACAGTCCCAACTACCTTTTCGTGGACGTCATCGTCGCTCCTGATGCGGTGGCCGGGGACTACTGGCTCGTGTTCTCCGACGGGACTGAAATCTTCAAATATCCGTACAGGATATCACAGAGGGAGGAAGGTTCCGCAGGGCGCAAGAGCTTCACTACGGCCGACATGGTCTATCTTATCATGCCAGACCGCTTCGCCAACGGGGACCCGTCGAACGATGCCTCCCGCGAGACTGCGGAGAAGCCCGCACGGGAGGAGTATTTCGGCCGGCACGGGGGTGACATCCAGGGCATTATCGACCATCTGGACTATATCTCCGACCTCGGGGCGACCGCTATATGGTGCACCCCTCTGCTGCTCGACAACGAGCCGGAGGGCTCATACCACGGGTACGCCTGCGCGGACTACTACCATATCGACCCTCGTTTCGGCTCGAACAGGCTTTACCGCGAGTTCGTCTCCAGGGCGCACGCGAAGGGACTGAAGGTCATCATGGACGTGGTGACGAACCATTGCGGGACAGCGCACTGGTGGATGGATGACCTCCCGTTCAAGGACTGGATCCACGTCTTTCCGGAGTACACGGGCACCAATGTCTGCTTCTCCACCAACATGGACCCGAACGCCTCCAGCTACGACCTCAATCTCCAGGAAAGCGGCTGGTTCGTACCTTCCATGCCGGACATGAACCTTGACAACCCGTTCGTGCTCAAGTATTTCCAGCAGTGGGCCGTATGGTGGGCAGAGTATGCCGGCCTGGACGGCTTCCGCGTGGACACATATCCTTACAACGAAAAGGGGCCTATGAGCCAGTGGTGCGCCGCTGTCCTGAAGGAATACCCGGATTTCAATATAGTAGGGGAGTGCTGGACTTCCTCCATACCTCAGCTTGCCTACTGGCAGGGCGGAAACGCCAACAGGGACGGTTTCGACTCCCATCTTCCTTCCATCATGGACTTCCCTCTGCAGGAGGCCGTCTGCCGGGCCGTGCCAACGGATTCACAGGCCTGGGGAGAGGGCATGACCCGGATCTATGACTGCCTTTCGCATGACTTTGTGTATCACGACCTTTCGAAGATGCTTATCTTCCCGGGCAACCATGATACCGACCGTATCGGCGATGTCCTGAAGCACAACCCTGACCGCCACAAGATCGTCATGGCCATGATGGCCACCATGCGCGGCATCCCGCAAATATTCTACGGCGACGAGATGATGTTCGTCTCCAGGGACCGCTCCCAGGGGCACGGCGGGCTCCGCGTGGATTTCCCTGGCGGCTGGGAAGGAGACGAGCTTGACCTTTTCACCGCCGAAGGCCGTGCCGCAGCCGGGGTGAACACCGACGGCAAGCCTGTACCGGAAGGCCAGATCGCTGACCTCCACGACTTTACCCGGAAGCTCTTCCAGTGGAGGAAGGGAAAGGAGGTCATCCATAACGGCAGGACAATGCACTTCCTTTCAAGGGACAATACCTACGGATATTTCCGGTACAATGATACCGATGCCGTCTTCGTCTATATCAACAACTCCCGGGGCAAGAAGCACATCCCGTGGTCGCACTATGCAGAAATCGCCGACGGCCTGTATGACGGCCGCAATGTCATCACCGGCGAGCCTGTCACGGTCTCCGGCTCCACAGTCATCAGCCCCCGTCAGGTGCTTGTAGTGGAATTCAAAAGGAAATAATAACGTGACTTCCAAATTGGCCCTGAAAATCAGGATGGCCCGCGGCGGCGGATTTGCCATCTCTATCCTCCCTGCGGAGTAGACATATATTTCAGGTGAAGACTGCAATGGGGCTGTGTCAAAATGAATGTTTTGATGCAGCCCCATATTACACCACTATATCCAATGAAAAGATTGTTCTACATAGTGTCCGCAATATTGCTTCTGCAGGCATGCGCGGCATCGAGGAATGTCCGCCAGAATCCTGACCTTGGCAGAGCCCAAGACGGAAATTTCAAGATTGAAATGCAGGAAATCGTTACATCGGACGGGGAGGTGCATAACGCCTACGGCACCTTTGTATATTCCTGAATTCCTTGATCGGCAATCCGCCTACGCCGTCTTGCGTTTGAGCATGTGGTTCTCCACAAAGACGGCGGCGCATGACAGTACGTAGTAGACTACGGTCTGTATTGTAAGGCCAATCATCTGGTCGCTTACCATCGACAGGTCGGCGCCGGCTGTATTCATGTTGATGAAGGCCTGCGCGGCGAAAGTCGACGGGAAGATATAGGAGAACAGCTTCCAGAACAGCGGGAAACTGCTCACCGGCCAGGAGAATCCGGTCAGGAACAGGCATATAGGCGAAAGGAACAGGAAAAGCACGAAGACAGTCTCCCTCCTTCTGATAAACGAGCTGAACGTGAAGCTGAACCCTACGCAGGCTGTGACATAGAACAGCAGAAGCACGAATATTTCCCCGAACGGGCAGTTCTGCGGCATCCCGAAAATCCTCGGTACGAGCCCGGCTACATACGCCCCGATAGCCATGTATATCAGCCAGTAGGCCGCTCCGCGCCCCAGCACGGTCCTGGAGATGCCTCGCCCCTTGAGCCTGTCCGGCATGATGGCGAAGCTGCGGTTCTCCTCCCGCATTGTCCCGGCCATCATGGAGACCCCGTAGAACATTGTCTGCTGTATCACTATCAGGAGGACGGCGGAAAGGAAGAATATGGAATAGGAGAATGTCCTGTTGTAAGGCATGTTCTCCTCGTACCTGATAGGCTGGACAAGCTGCGAGAGCTGCTGCCCGCCGTATCCGGCCGCGGAGAACCTTTCTTTCTGTATCTCCCGCATCTGGCTGAGCATTACATGGTTTGCCCCCATCGTCATGTTCTTGTAATAGAGGAAGCTGCTCATGTCCGCGTATGTGGAGACTGTCGCCTGCTCCATCTTGGCGAGCCTGTCGTCGAAATCCTCTGGAATCATCACTATGCCTTTGACGTCCCTCTGCTGCATGAGCTGTTCGGCCTCGGCCATATTCGCGCAGGTGTGGCTCACCGCCAGCTCCCTCGTGGCGTCCAGCCCCCTGACGAATTCCCTGCTGGCGCTGCTGCCCGAATTGTCGACTATGGCCACGGGCATGTCGTCCACGGTCCCGTTGCTGTATACCAGGCCGTAGATGACCGGGTATGCGAGGCCTGCCAGGAAGAATATCACCATCACCCCGCTGTCGCTGAATATGTGCCGCAGCTCATTGGTGAAGATGGCGTACCAGTCTGACAGCCACCGGCCTATGTATGTCAATCTTTTCATCTCTCTGTGTCGTTTTTCATTTTCTCGGGAAATTCTGCAGCAGGTAGGCGTTCTTCAGCCTCCTGTACACTATGGCCGGCAGGAAGAGGAACAGGAGCATGTACACAATCTGCGGATACCACCCGCTGAACCCGCTTGCGAAAATGGCCTCCTGGACATAGAACATATAGTAGTGCCTGAGCGGGAATGCCGCCGCGAGCCCCTGTATGAATGCCGGCATGGATTCCACCGGGAAGGTGAACCCGGCCAGGGAGAACCCCAGTACGCTGTACAGTGCGGATATGCTTATGGCCAGCCTCAGTACAGGCAGCGCCCCGATGATGAATATCGCCACGGCCTCGCAGGCGAGCACCATGATGAATGTCCCGAAGAACATGTTCCATATCGACCCGGCCATAGGGAATCCCGCCCAGTGGTAGAGTATAAGGTCGCAGATGATGCCTATTGCCGTATAAAGTATGGTGTACGGTATCAGCTTCCCGAGCATGGCGGCGGACATCGACCCTCCGGCCCTGTCCATCAGATGCCTGGATGTCCCGTACTTCAGCTCCGCCCCGATGGTATAGACGGTCACCAGTATGATGATCATCTCCAGTATCCCGGGCAGCAGGACATTGGTGAGGTATACCCCGTAGTCGGTGGCCGTGTTGCCTATCTGGTGCGCGTCTATCAGGATCGGCTGTATCTGCCCCATTATCGCCGCGTCATTCATCCCGGTGGCCCGGAGCGCTTCCCTCTGTACGGCCCCGGAGAACAGGTTGACCATTGTCAGGAGGTCTTTATATGCCAGAGCCCCGCCTACGAAGTACAATGAATTCACATAGAATGTTAAGGTGGGCTGCCTGCCGGCGAGCACATCGCTGTACGTCCCCTCCGGTATCATGCAGAAGGCGTTTATCCGGCCTTTCTGCAGGGCCTCCCTTGCCTCCTGGTAGCTGCCGAAGCTCACCACCTCCCCGAGCTGGGTCGCGTCCAGCTGCCTGACGAGGTTCCTTGAGAGGGACGAATTGTCCTTGTCGACCACACCTATAGGCAGTTTCTGCGGCATTCCTTCCTTCAGGAATGTGAGGAAGAACACTGTGCAGAAGGCCATTACCCCGAGCGAGGCCAGCAGGTATATCGGCCTGCGGCGCATCAGGCGCAGCTCGCGGCGGACCACCGCCATTATATTGTGAAAGAATCCCATTGTTATAACGTCGGTCTGTTTACATTTACCACAATAGCCGTCATTCCAGGCCTCAGCCCCTCGATCGGCCCGTCAGGGATGCTCCTGACCTCGAAGGTCTTGGCGTCGTAGCTGCCTGTCTCCCTGGTGGCTCTCCATGTGGCGTAAGACTCCATTACGCTGATATAGTTTACGCGGGTCCTGTAGGTCTCCTCCCCGAGCGCCGGGATGGTCACTATGAGCTCATCCCCCGTATTGAGCCCGTGCAGCATGTCCTCGCGGATGCTGAATGTGAACCAGACATCGTTCAGGTCTGTCACGGCCATGACCGGGGAGCCCTGTCCCACGAGTTCGCCGGCCTTGGGGAACCTGGCCGATATCACCCCGTCGGCAGGAGCCGTCAGATACAGCTCCCCGAGGTATGACTTCACTTCTTCAAGGGCGGCATTAGCCTGGTCTACAAGTGCTTCTGCGGTTTCCTTGTCTTCTTTCCTGGCCCCGTTCACAGCCATGTCGTACTGGGACTTCGCTGCGGCACAGGTGGCCTTTGCGGCCTTGTACTGTGCGAGGGTCTCGTCATATTTCTGGGCGCTTATCACTTTCTGGTCATACAGCCGTTGTATGCGGTCAAAGGATTTCTTCATTATGTCCTCGCCCGCTATTGCCTGCTGCCAGAGCTCGTAGGCAGCGGCTATCTGTTCCTGCCTTGCCCCGGTAAGGGCTTTTTCCTTCTGTGCCTCGGCGGCGGATTTCATGGCCATGGCCTGGGCAAGTTTCGACCTCACCTCCGGGCTGTCTATCTCCACAAGGGTGTCCCCCTTGTGCACCATGTCCCCTTCCGATGCGAAAAACTGTTCGATCCTGCCGGGCACCTTGCCTGACACCCTGTATTCCGTGGCTTCTGCCTGCCCCTGTATCACGACGGGCTTTGGTTTCGATACGGCATAGCCGATCAGCGAGATGGTGACAACTGCGGCGAGCAGGCCGGCGATTCCTATAAGCAGGTTATAGCTCTTTTTCACTTTTTCCATTTTTATCTTTTTTTTTAATATTGTCATATCGAGAATCAGTTTCCGGAGCCTCCTGCCTGCCGCCCTTCGGCAGTGGCGAGGCTGCTTGCCGTGATCTGCAGCTCCACCCCGGCGTCGATATACTCCGAGTGAGCCTGTATCCAGGCCGTCTGGGCAGCCATCAGCGTATTGGCCGGGACAACCCCTTCGGTATAGCCTACTGTGGCGGTGCGCAGGTTCTCCTCGGCGCTGGCCAGATTGCTTTCGGCCATGTCCAGCTTATCCAGGACTTCTTCTTCCTGTTTGCGGAGCTGGGCTACCTGGAGCGAGACCTTCTCCTTGGCATCCGCCAGCCGGTAGCCTGTAAGTACCGACTCGGCCTTGGCCTTGCGGACCTTCTGCATGGCCTCGCAGCCGTGTATTATAGGTATGTTGACGGCAACCCCGACGTTGAACATGCCCCCGAACTTGTTCTGGAAACCGCGGTAGAGGTTCGGGTTGGTGACGAAATAGTTGGCTGTCAGGGCCACCTTGGGCATCATGTCAGCGCGTGCAATCGCCACTTTCCTGTCATATATCTGCCTGGCAAGGTCCAGGCTCCTTATCTCCGGCCTTGCCGAGAAAATCTCCGTGTCGCTCATCTGGGGCCCTGTCTGCGGGAGAGGAATCCTGTCCAGCTTCTCGTCCGCCAGTTCGATGTCGGAGTCCAGCTCCAGGCCGCAGAGCTTGCACAGGAGCATCTTGCTCAGTGCCAGCCCGTTTGTCGCCTTGGTCCGTAGCATGGCGGCTTCGTTGGCCTTCACTTTTACGGAGAGCAGGTCGGCCTGCGTCGCCACCCCCTCGTTTACCATCACCTCTGTGTCGTGGAGCATCATCTCCAGCAGTCCGCAGTACTCCTGCGCGAGTTTAAGCTTGTTGGCAATGGAGACTATCTGCCAGTAGGCGTTGTCAACTTCCGTGACCACCTCCCGGTACTGTGTGTCGTACTGCGTCTGTGCCAGCTCTTCGGCAAGTTTTGCCATCTTGTTGGCGTTGACTATCTTGCCTCCCATGAAAACCGGCTGCTGGAGCGAAACGGCCCCGACGAACATATTCTGTATATCCAGGTTGAAGGCCTTGTCTATCTCCGCCCCGATGGCGTTCACCGGTCCCGAGATGTCTATGTCTGAAAGGCTCCCGAGCAGCTGCAGGATTTCCGGGTGCTTCTGGATTATCTGCAGCAGGCCGGGGTCGGACAGCATGTTCTCCAGGCCCGACTGTACCGAGCCCTGCAGCGAAGTGCCCAGGTTTGTCAGGATGTCAGACTGTTCCCGGGTGAGCAGGTCGATGTTCCTGCTGTTGTACATATAGGCTGCGGATGCCGAGATGTTCGGAAAGTAATTCGCCAGAGCGATTTTCCTGTCATGCCCTGCAATCTCGATTTGCTGTGCAGCGATTTTGAGTTCCTTGTTGTTTGCGATGGCCGAGTCCCTGCACTGCTGCAGTGTCATCACTTCCGCGGCTCCGGCTGTCCACGGCAGGAGAGCCAGGCCTATCGCCATCATGATTGTCCGTGTTTTCATTCCCGATATTTTTAACGCGAAGCCTGGACAATACTAAAAAAATGCCCCGAAAGCTGAATTTATCAGCTGTTTAGGCCTTAAAATTGTCAAAAGGTAGAATTTTATTAATTTTGTCCGTCATTTGGCAGAATTCATGGATGCCGGATGGCATGTAAACTGAAATCAGAATTTTGTTAGCCGGGAAAAATTTATCCATTATGACAACACCTGCCGCCCATACTGTCAGCATGGCACAGTTCCGCCAGCTGTTCCCCGTCACGGACTGCATAAATGTCGGTGACGAGGTTTGTGTCATTGACATGAAATATGAAAAGAGCCTCGAGATACTGAGGCACCCGTGCAGGTTTGACGGGTTCCTTGTGTTCTTCTGTATATCAGGAAGGCTGAAAATGACAATCAACCTGACGGATTTCGATGTCGTCGAGGATTCGCTTTTCGTGACGATTCCCGGGAATATCATTATGGTCTCGGAGTTCGACGAGTCGGCCAGGGACAGCCTGCATTTCATTGTAATGGCCATGACGCGGGAATACATGTCGGGCCTGAAGGTCAATATGCCGCAGCTGCTCTCCAGGGGCATAACCCTGCTGAACAACCCGTGCTTCACCCTTACCGGGGAGGAGAAGAATGTTGCGAAGAAGTACCTTGAGCTGGCGTCCGACATACTCAGGTCGAACCTCATGTACAAGCGCGAATGCATTTCTTTCCTGATCTCCTCCCTTTTCTACCTGGCCGGAGGGGTGATTGAAAGGACTGTTGACAATGCGGCGAAGGCTTCCGGAGGAACAAAGGCCGACAGGAGCAAGGAGGTGTTCATCAAGTTCATCGAAGCTATCTCTGAATATCATACGGTCGAGAGGGGAGTGGCCTTCTATGCGGACAAGCTCTGCCTCACCCCGAAATACCTCTCGAAGCTGGTCAAGGCAGCTTCCGGCCATTCCGCCCCGGACTGGATAGACTCGTATGTCCTGCTCGAGGCCAAGAACATGCTCCGGTATTCCGGCATGCCCATCAAGGAGATCGTCTCCCGCCTGAACTTCCCGAACCCTTCCACCTTCCACAAATTCTTCAAGCTAAAGACCGGCCTCACTCCGCTGCAGTACAGGAAGATGTGAAATGCCATGCGAAGGATTGGCGCCAATAGATTTTGATAAAAGTTATTTTTTGCTATCTTTGTTCGATTTTTGACACGACCATAATAATTATTAACATAAATCGAACAACAATGTCAAAGAAAAACAGCAATGTCCTGGCCATCGCGATCATGTTCTTCCTCTTTGCGATGATTTCTTTTGTTACAGGACTCCAGAACCCAATGGGTGTAATCGTCAAATCCCAGTTCGGTGCCACCAACGCAATGTCCCAGCTCGGGAACCTGGCAAACTTTATCGCATACGCCTTCATGGGGCTTCCTGCAGGTTTCATCCTCAAGAAATACGGTTATAAGGTCACATCGCTCGCCGCTGTCGCTGTCGGTTTCATCGGTGTGGGCATCTCGTTCCTTTCAGGCGTAGCCGAGAGCTTTGCCGTATATCTTACCGGAGCGTTCGTGTCAGGTTTCTCCATGTGTATGCTCAATACTGTGGTCAACCCGATGCTCAACACTCTGGGCGGCGGCGGAAACAGGGGCAACCAGCTTATACAGTTCGGCGGCTCGCTGAATTCTCTTGCGGCTACTATCTGCCCGGTGCTTGTGGGCTACCTCATCGGTGAGGTGACGGCCGATACCGCCATCAGCGATGCGGACCCTGCACTGTTCATTGCAATGGGTGTGTTCGCCCTCGCATTCGTGATAATCCTCTTCTCCGAGATTCCTGAGCCTGAGCTCGAGGCCGCAAATACTTCAAGCCAGCCGCAGGAAAGCACAATGCAGAGCGTATCCAAGGCCCTTTCCCACAGGAATCTCGTGTTCGGTGTCATCGCCATCTTCCTTTATGTAGGCATCGAGGTCGGAATCCCTAATATCGCAAACCTCTACATGACTTCCCCTGAAGTGGGCATTCCCGCCGGTGTTGCGGGTACTGTAGTGGGCATGTACTGGCTGCTCATGCTCTGCGGGCGTCTCCTCGGCGGGGTGATAGGAGGAAAGGTGTCAAGCAAAGTGATGATGACAGTTGTAAGCTCTCTGGCTATCATATTCATCATCATCGGTATGTTCCTGCCGGAGAAAACGGTCAATTTCCCTGCCTTCAACGCAGACCTTTCATTCAGTATGGTTGAAATCCCTCTCGGGGTGGTGTTCTTTGTACTCTGCGGGCTCTGCACTTCAGTGATGTGGGGCGCCATCTTCAATCTTGCTGTCGAAGGCCTCGGCAAATACACCTCCATAGCATCCGGACTGTTCATGGTGATGGTCTGCGGCGGCGGTGTGCTTCCTGTCATCCAGGGCGCAATAGCCGACAGCGTAGGTTTCGTGGACAGCTACTGGGTACTGGTGGCTGCTCTGGCGTATATCCTCATATTCTCACTTTTCCTGTCAAAACCGAAAGTGGCAAAGGCAAAATAAATATCAGAATCAGATATGAATACAGTTGAAAAACCTTATGTGGTCGGTATTGACATAGGCGGCCAGACAAGCAAGATGGGTATTGTAGATACCCGCGGCCAGGTGCTGGCGCAGACAGTGATCCGAACCGACACCCATGATGATGTCAACCTTTATATAGATGACCTTTCCGCAGCCCTGGACAAGATAATCTCGGAGTCCGAGTCCGAGGGGAAGATAAGGGGCATAGGCGTAGGGGCCCCGAATGCGAACTACTATACAGGGAATATCGAGTGCGCCGTCAACATAGTCTGGGGCGGCAACAAGACCATCCCGTTCGCCAGGCTCCTGAGCGAAAAGGCAGGAGGACTTCCCGTGGCCCTTACCAATGACGCCAATGCGGCTGCTGTCGGTGAAATGACCTACGGAGCTGCCAGGGGGATGAAGAATTTCATAATGATTACTCTCGGTACAGGTGTCGGAAGCGGTATTGTCATCAACGGTGAGGTGGTCTACGGCCATGACGGATTCGCCGGGGAGCTCGGGCATACCTGCGCCGTAAGGCACAACGGGCGTCTGTGCAACTGCGGCAAGACCGGCTGCCTCGAGACATATACATCAGCTACCGGAGTCGCACGCACAGCACGCGAGTGGCTCGAGATGAGCGACGAGCCGTCATCCCTCAGAAGCCTTGACAATATAACTTCCAAGGACGTCTATGATGCCGCCAAGGAGGGGGACAAGTTCGCCCTGAAGATTTTCGAGTTCACCGGGAAGCTCCTGGGACAGTCCTTTGCGGACTTCGTCGCGTTCAGCGCCCCTGAGGCCATCGTGCTTTTCGGCGGTCTCGCAAGGGCCAAGGAGTATCTTTACCAGCCGATAATGGATTCGATGAACGCCAATCTCCTGCCGCTGTGGAGGGACAAGATAAAGATTGTCTTCTCGCAGCTCAAGGAGTCGGATGCGGCCATCCTCGGGGCTTCCGCTCTTGCGTGGGAGCTGTAGGAAACTGTCAGACTGAAATAAAACCTGTCAAAGTGAACAACTTTGACAGGTTTTTTTATAACTTTGATGACATACGGTGTATTTTTGTTTATAAACTTAAACTTAAACGTGATGGTCAGAAGGAAATATATTCCTGCAATTGTGATCATGTTCGTGCTTTTTTTCATGATCGCGTTTGTGACAGGGCTTCAGAATCCTCTCGGAGTAATAGTCAAATTCCAGTTCGGGCTGAGTAACGGGGGGTCGCAGCTCGGAAATTTCGTCAACTTTATGGCATATGCCCTCATGGGTCTGCCTGCGGGTTATTTCCTCAGAAAATACGGATACAAAATGTCTTCCCTCATTGCCACGGGGATAGGTTTTACCGGTGTAGGTATTCTTTATATTTCCGGGCTGGCGGCGAATTTCTGGATATACCTTCTCGGTGCATTCGTGGCCGGTTTTGCCATGTGTATGCTCAATGCCGTGGTGAACCCTATGCTCAACTCTATCGGAGGAGGAGGCAACAGGGGTAACCAGCTCATCCAGATAGGAGGCGCCTTCAATTCCCTGGCCGCCACTGTAATCCCGTTTGTCGTCGGGGCGCTTATGGGGCAGCATGCGAGCCATACGATAAAAGATGCCGACCCGGTATTCTTCGCCATAATGGCCATCTTCCTTGTTTCTTTCGTGATAATCTTTTTCACGAAAATTCCGGAGCCGGAGCGCGACATCGCAGAGCGTCCGCGTCTTTTCCCTGCCAGGGGCACTGCCAGCTATCTCTCTTTCAGGCATTTCAAACTTGGCGCAGTAGCCGTCTTCCTCTATGTCGGGGTCGAGATAAGCATCGCCAATTCCGCTAATATATACCTTATCCATGACATGGGCATACACCCGCTTACAGCCGGGGTCATCGTCAGTGCATATTGGCTGTGCATGTTCATAGGCAGGGCTATAGGAGGCTATTACGGTGCACGCTTCGCAAGCCGGGACATGCTTTCTTTTGCGGCTTTCGGAGCGCTTGCCCTGATTCTCATGACGATATTCACTCCGTCCAAGATAGAGTTCGTCTTCGGCCGTTACGGCACCGATATCCCTGTGAACGTGCTTTTCCTGATTCTTTGCGGCCTGTTCACTTCTGTTATGTGGGGATCTATCTTCAATCTTGCGGTTGACGGTCTCGGGAAATATACTGAAGAGGCTTCCGGTTTCTTCATGCTCATGGTCTGCGGCGGCGGGGTGATACCTGTGCTGCAGGGCCTTCTCGCAGACTGGCTGGGATTCCTCAACTCACTGTGGCTGATATTCGCCTGCCTGGCATTCATCCTGTACTATGCGTCGGCAGGGTATAAGAATGTGAACAGGAATATCCAGGTTTAGTTTTCCATTGCCATAAGGTATATCATCCTGTCGAGGAATTCCTGCAGGCTGGCCTGCGGCCCGAAATAATTGTTCACCATTATGGAGAATACAATAGTCTCGTCCCGGCTCCCTTCAGTCGGGATGAGATAGCCGCAATAGCACCTGACCCCTGTCATGGAGCCGCTTTTCATCCGGATCCTTGCCTTTATATCTGAAGGGTATTTCCTCATGCAGTAGATCAGTGTCCCGGTCCCTCCGGGCTGCGGCAGGCTCTCGGCGAAGGTGCCGAATTCCGGCGAGTCCATCATGGCCTCGAGGAAGCTGCACATGAATTCCGGCGAGACGCTGTTCTGGCGTGACAGGCCGCTGCCGTCGGCTATGTTCAGCCCTTTTCCTGTGTCGAGGCCGAGTTCTTCAAGTATCCCCTTTACGGCTGAAGGGCCGGAAAGGGGGCTGCCGTCCCCGCAGTACTCTTTTCCGAGTGTGCGGAACAGGGTCTCCGCATAGGTGTTGTTGCTTTCATGGTTCGTCTCCGTGGCTATTGCGGAGAGTGCGGGGGAGAGCGTCGAGCCGATTGCTTTCAGGCTGTCGGACGGGACAGCTTCACCTTCCGGTATGCCGAACACGTCCCCCAGGTCGGCCGCGCCCTTGCTGCATGGTATGCCGCAGGCTTCAAGGTATCTCATGAAATGCCATGCGCAGGTATATGCGGGGAACTTGTTGGCCACCTGTTCTGTCTTGGTATTCCTGTCGATGGCGAATGTCCCCCTCATTTCCCCTCTGGGTGCGAAAGGGGATGTGAACATGTAGAGGGTGTTTCCCGTACCGGCTTTGCCTGTGGAGCATGTGAACTTGTATTCCATCCACGGGAGTTCCGGGTATCCTATGCTGATTTTCAACGGTTTCCCCGGTGCTTCACCTGGGGTTACATTGATGTTTTGCATGTTTTCGTTGAAGGACAGCCCGCTCACTCCGGCCCCGTAGTACGTGCCGATGTCGTTCCATTGCCATGAATCCGCCTCAGCGACCCTGACGAAGAACCGGTCGTCCCCTATGATCCTGCCTTCGATCCTGCGGATTCCCGCCCCGGAGAGCATGGCTTTCCATTTCCCGAAGGTCTTTTCCGCCGGTTCGGCGATATGGTTCCGTGAGCCGAGGACGGGGTCCCCTCCACCTATTATATAAAGGTCCCCGTACAGGGTCCCTCCGGAAATCCTGCCGCTGTATCCTATGCCGGTCTCGAACCTGTAGCCGGAACCTAAGGAATGCAGCGCCGTACCTGTGGTTATTGCCTTCATCGTGGATGCCGGCAGCAGCATTTTACGGCTTCCATAGCAGGCTACCGTATCCCCCGATACCGTTACTGCAAGGATGCCTGCCGAGGCACTTTCCATCCACTCCTCATGCATGGTCCTCTCAAAATATTCCTGGGGAGATTCTGCCTGCGGAATATTTGTCCCCCGGGGGCCGGCTGCAGCGGAAATCGCGAAGACGGAGGCTATTACGGCTGTCAGGATATTCGTCTTATCCATATTTTTTTTAACTTTGTCGGGTTTTCGTGTAAATTCTACAATAATAAATATTTTTTGAATTATGGCAAAACGTGTTTTGGTTTCCGGAGGGGCGGGCTATATAGGCAGCCATGTCACTGTAGAGCTTCTCCAGGCCGGATATGATGTGGTGGTCGCCGACAACCTGTCCAATTGTGACATGACCTGTTTCGAAGGGGTGAAGAAAATCACCGGGAGGAATGACATCCCGTTCGAGAAGATCGACTGCTGCGACTATGAGTCCGTAAAGAAGCTCTTTTCAGACTTCCGGATAGACGCCGTTATCCATTTCGCTGCCTATAAGGCTGTAGGAGAGTCGGTTGCGGAGCCTGTAAAATATTACAAGAACAATCTCATGTCGTTCCTGAACATCCTCGATGCTGCCAAGGAGCACGGAGGGTGCAATGTGCTGTTCTCGTCATCCGCGACAGTGTACGGGGAGACGGAGAAACTTCCTGTGACCGAGCAGTCCGAGCGCCAGAGCGCTACATCTCCTTACGGGAACACGAAGCAGATCTGCGAGGACATCCTGCGTGATACAGTTAAGGCTACGGCGGCATACGGTGCTGAAGTGATGCCGGGGCTGGAGCGCCGGGGGCCTGTCAAAGGTATAGCGCTGAGGTATTTCAACCCTATCGGGGCGCATCCGTCCGCCCTTATCGGGGAGCTCCCGCGCGGTGTCCCGAAC
The DNA here is from genome assembly GCA_944326305.1 of uncultured Bacteroidales bacterium. Classification (GTDB taxonomy): domain Bacteria; phylum Bacteroidota; class Bacteroidia; order Bacteroidales; family UBA932; genus Cryptobacteroides. The sequence goes on along the minus strand of CALVDL010000021.1, from coordinate 9,328 downwards.
AATCTGGTACCTTACATTACCCAGACTGCTGCAGGAAAGCGCGAATGCCTGAGCATCTTCGGCAACGACTATCCGACCCCTGACGGGACATGCCTTAGGGACTATATCGATGTTGTCGACCTGGCCAAGGCCCATGTGGCAGCTGTGGCGAGGATGCTCGACGGCAAGATGAAGAAGGATTACGAAATTTTCAATATAGGTACGGGACGTCCTGTTTCAGTGCTTGAGCTTGTGACCACATTCGAGAAGGTCAACAACCTGAAGCTCAACTACAGGTTCGCGCCGCGACGCGCAGGGGATGTGACTGCAATCTGGGCGGATCCGGCCCTCGCAGAGAAGGAGCTCGGGTGGAAAGCCGAAAGGTCTCTGGACCAGACTCTCGAATCCGCATGGAAATGGGAGTGCCACCTGAAGGAGAACGCGTAGTTTTCCGGTAAACCTGTTTCGAGAATGTTTGATTTCCCGGAAGGCAAAAGATACAATTCCTTTGTCGGATATTTCCGCAAGACCTATGGTGAACGCCTGCAGAAGATAGTCATCGATGCAGGCTTCACTTGTCCTAACAGGGACGGTAGCGTCGGGCGGGGAGGCTGTACCTATTGCGACAATGCCGCATTCCACCCTGCATACAGTTCTGCCGGCAAGCCCCTGCATGCACAGATAGACGAGGGCATTGAATTCCACAAGGTAAGATACCGCAACGCATCTTCCTATCTTGCCTATTTCCAGTCTTATTCAAATACGTACGCCCCGCTCGGGCATTTGCAGCGACTCTATCTCGAAGCCCTTTCCCATCCGCAGGTGGCGGGGATTGTAATAGGTACGCGTCCTGACTGCGTGGATGAGGGGAAACTGGACTGGCTGGCTTCCCTGGCTGAAGGCAGTGCCATGCCCGGATGGAGCCGCGTGGTGGGTGGCGTGGAGCGTAAAGCCCCGATAGTCATCGTTGAATACGGCATAGAGTCCTGCTATGACAGCACCCTTGCCCGTATAAACCGGGGACACGGTTTCGCCTGTGCCCGCAGGGCCGTGACCCTTACTGCGGAGCGCGGCATTGACACCGGGGCCCATTTCATCCTCGGCCTGCCGGGCGAGACCAGGGAGATGATGCTGGAGGAGGCGGCCATGATTAATTCGCTCCCGCTCCGCTCCGTTAAGTTCCACCAGCTCCAGATAGTAAAGGGAACCCGCATGGAGAAGGAATATGCGGCCTGCCCTGAGGATTTCGTGAAGTTCCCGCTGGAGGGCTACATCGACTTTTTCGTGGATATGCTCGAGCGTCTGCGCCCGGACCTTTATATCGAGCGTTTCGCCGGCGAAGTCCCGCCGCGTTTTGTCAAAGAGACCCCATGGGGACTTATCCGTAATGTGGAACTGCTCCGTCTCCTGGACCGGAGACTTGAAGAACGTCTCACCTGGCAGGGCCGCAGGCTTGAACAGGATAATTTTAAACAGTTGAATAATAATTTTGTGTAAATAATCCAATTATTCTTATATTTGCGTGCAAAATTATTTGCGATGCAGACTTTTGTTAATTCTCAGATTCCCGAAGGACTGACCTTCGATGACGTTTTGCTTATCCCTGCACGCTCCGAGGTGCTTCCCCGGACTGTAGATGTCAGTACAAAATTCACTACAGATATAAGGCTCCACACACCGATAGTGTCGGCTGCCATGGATACGGTCACTGAGGCGGAGCTGGCCATTGCGATTGCCCGTTCCGGAGGTATCGGCGTGATACACAAGAATATGACCATCGAGGAGCAGATGAGGCAGGTGCGCCGTGTCAAAAGGGCGGAGAACGGCATGATCTACGATCCTGTCACCATCCGTCCGGATGCTACTGTGGGCGACGCCCTCGCAATGATGGCCCAGCACCATATCGGCGGAATCCCTGTGGTAGACGCGAACAACTACCTTATAGGTATAGTGACCAACCGCGACCTCCGTTTCCAGGACAACATGAAGCTCCCGGTCTCCCAGGTGATGACATCCGAAAATCTGGTGACGGCCCCGAAGGTGATCGGACTGAAGGAGGCAACGGAAATACTGAAGAACCATAAGTTCGAGAAACTTCCTGTCGTTGACAAGGACGGCAAGCTCGCCGGGCTTATCACCTACAAGGACCTGATGAAGATAAAGGACAACCCGATAGCGTCAAAGGATTCCAAGGGCCGGCTTCTCGTGGCCGCTGCTGTCGGTGTGAAATCAGATACGATAGAAAGGATAGAGATGCTCACAAGCGCCGGGGCCGATGCGGTCGTCGTCGATACGGCGCACGGGCATTCGGTCGGCGTGCTCGAGGTGATAAAGAAGGCCTGCGACGCCCTTCCTGACATACAGATAGTCGCCGGGAACGTGGCTACCGCAGAAGGGGCGAAGGCTCTTGCGGATGCGGGAGTCAAGGCAGTGAAAGTCGGCATAGGCCCGGGCTCCATCTGCACCACACGCATCATCGCCGGGGTCGGCATGCCTCAGCTCTCGGCCGTGATGATGGCTTCCGAAGCCCTCAAGGGGACGGGCATTCCGATAATAGCCGACGGCGGTATCCGGTATTCGGGCGACATCGTGAAGGCGCTCGCCGCCGGAGCCAGCACCATTATGGCAGGCTCCCTCTTCGCAGGGGTCGAGGAGTCTCCTGGAGAGACCATTATCCTGAACGGAAGGAAGTTCAAGTCATACAGGGGCATGGGCTCCCTCGAGGCCATGCAGCAGGGGTCCAAGGACAGGTATTTCCAGGACATGGAGGAAGACATCAAGAAACTTGTGCCGGAAGGTATTGTGGCACAGGTGCCTTACAAGGGTACGCTTGCAGAAGTGGTATACCAGCTTATCGGAGGCCTCCGTGCCGGGATGGGCTACTGCGGGGCAAAGGACATAGAGGCCCTGAGGTCCGCCAGGTTCGTACGTATCACCCAGGCCGGGTACCTCGAGAGCCATCCGCATGATGTCACCATCACCCGTGAGGCCCCTAACTATTCCAGATAGGAGGGGCGGTGTCAGGAAATGCATAATCTTCGTGTTATAGGGATAATTTCCGGAATCGTCTTGCTGGCGTTGCCGTCATGCAGGACGATTTCATCTCTTGTGCACGATGACCAGGTGGTTGCCAGGGTCGGGAAGGCCTGCCTGTACAAAAGCGAGCTCGACAAGGTCGTCCCGGCCTCCGCGTCCCCCCAGGACAGCATTGCCCTGGCTTTGCAGTATATCAATGCGTGGGCTTCAGACGTCGTGTTCATGGATGTGGCCGAGGCCCAGCTCTCCAAGAGCGACAAGGATGTGTCCAGGGAACTGGAGGAATACAGGCGCTCCCTGCTCAAATACAAATACGAGCAGAAATATGTGAACGAACGTCTTGACACAGCAGTCACGGATGATGAGGTAGCCATGTACTATGAGGAGCACAAGGACCAGTTCGTCCTGAATACCCCGATAGCCAAGGTCCGCTATATGCGCATATCCCCGGATTCTCCCAATGCGTCCCTGATAAAAAAGAAGATGGCGTCCACGGTGGTGGATGACCTGGTGGAGGCAGACAGCCTGGCGTATTTTTCCGCCGATGTCTATACTGACTACTCCGGGGCGTGGATAAGCCTCCCGCAGCTTGCCGGGAACTTCGGCATCGACTATGCCACCCTGATGTCCAGGGTGAGGAATTCCATGGTGGAGATGGAGGATTCCTCCGGGAAACTGAACGTGGCGTATATTGTCGACTACAAGGCGGCCGGGGACATGGCACCGCTTGATTACTGCTCCGCCCGTATTGAAGACATGATCATAAGCATCAGAAAACACGAGCTGATAAGCAATCTGGAACGGGACTTGCTTGAGGATGCGCGCTCGAAAGGGAAAATTGAGATATTATAACAGAACATACATCCGATATTGAAATGAGAAGATTTTTAATCACCGCTGCCGCTATGGTGTTCCCCTGGATTGCATCCCAGGTATATGGCCAGCAGTATCCTGACGGCATCATAGACAAGACCATCGCTGTCGTAGGGGATGAAATGATAATGATTTCCGATCTCGAGGAGGAGGTCCGTATCATGATGGCGCAGGGTTTTGTGTCGGAAAGGGACGCCAGATGCGAAATCCTGGAGAACATGATGGTTTCAAAACTTTTTCTTATGCAGGCCCGCCTGGACTCCCTCTCTGTCAACAATGATATGGTTGAGGGTGAGCTGAGGAACAGGATTGACCAGTTCAGGACATATTTCGGCGGTGATGAAGGGGTGGAGAAGCAGTTCGGGAAGCCTATTTACAAGCTCCGCCAGGAGTGGAGGGAGGCCTTCCAGGACCAGAGCCTCACCCAGCAGATGCAGCAGAACATCATGTCGGACATACCGGAAGTGACGCCTTTTGATGTGGAGGAGTACCTGAAAAGGACCGACCCGGACGACCTTCCTGTGGTGCCGGTCAAATACCAGCTCAGCCAGATATGCATCTATCCGGACAGGGAGGCCGCAAACATGGCCGTGAAGGAGCGTCTCCTTGCAATCCGTGAGCGTATCATCAACGGGGAGAAGTTCTCCACACTCGCAAGGATATATTCCCAGGATCCGGGCAGCGCCATGAAAGGCGGAGAGCTCGGGATGGCGTCCAAATCCATTTTCTGGCCAGCATTCTCGGATGCGGCCATGGCCTTGAAGCCGGGGGTCGTGTCCCAGATAGTGGAGACCCCGGACGGATTCCATATCATCGAAGTGCTCGAAAAGAAGGGCGACATGTTCAACGCCCGCCATATCCTCCTCAAGCCGGAATACACTACGCAGGACAGGGACAAGGCATTCCATGTACTCGACAGCCTCAAGACCGAGATGGCTAACGGGGCAGTGACATTCGAGATGGCCGCCCGGTTCTATTCCGAGGACCTGGCCACGAGGACCAACGGGGGCCAGATGGCCGACCCGAATACAGGCTCCTCATACTATGAGATCGACCAGCTCAAGCCACAGGACTATGCCGCCATCAAGGACCTGAAGGAAGGCGAGGTCTCCGAACCGGTGGAGTCTCTCGACAACGAGGGCAGGGACGGGAACACCGTCTACAAGATCATCAAGGTGGACAGGATCCTGCCTGCACATACGGCTTCCTTCAAGGAGGATTACAGCCTTCTTTCAGACCAGGTTAAACAGGAGGCTTCCATGAAGGCCGTGGATGATTTCATCGCGTCTAAGCTGAATACAACATACATTGTCATAGACCCCCTGTTCAAATATTGCGAATTCGATCACGACGGCTGGGCTGACAAGTTCAGGGAGAACTGATTGTCATGAGGTTTCTGAAGCGACTGTCATATTGTCTGCCGTTTCTTCTGCTTCCTTTTTCCGCCTATGCGCAGGCGCAGGAGAAGGATGAGCCGGAAGACAGTATCGTCACGCTCATAAGCTCCAAGAAGGCCCAGCTCCTGGAGATCAACGGCCAGAGCCTCAGGAAGGTCACCGGACCTGCGACTTTCCTTCACAACAATACCTACCTCCTGTGCGACACGGCGCTCTGGAATGTCGATACCAGGATCATAGACGCCATCGGCAATGTCAAGATAATCCAGGAGGAGACGGAACTGCAGAGCGAGAAGATGGTCTATTATATCGACCGGGACCTGGCCGAGTTCCGCGGCAATGTGGTGCAGCTCAGGGACAAGGACAACAACATCCTCAGGACCAGGAACCTGGACTACAACACCAAGGACAGTATCGCCGTGTTCCGGGGCGGAGGCTCGATGAAGGACAAGGACGGGCAGATAATCGAGAGCCAGAACGGCAAATACGAATCCAAGATAAAGCTTTTCACCTTCACGGAAGACGTGAACATGTTCACGGACTCCATTTTCGTGAAGACCTCATGGCTCAAATACGAATCAGAAAGGAATCTCGCCACATTCGGCTACAGCACAGATGCATGGAAGGACGACAACATGCTTTCTGCCAATGCAGGATGGTACGACCGTGGCAGGGAGGTTTTCTTTTTCAACAATAATGTGCATGTGATGTCGGATGTGCAGGAGGGCTGGAGCGATTCCCTTTATTTCTACAGGAACACGATGGATGTGGATATGCTCGGGAATGCGCAGGTGACCGATACCTCCAGGAATGTATCGGGGCTTGCCGGCCGTATTGCATACACAGATTCCTCATCAACGGTGACAATGACCAGGGTTCCCGCTGTACTTGCAGAAATAGAGGACCAGGAACAGGAATCCGGCAGGGACACTGTATATTTCGGGGCGGATACTCTCATATATTATACTGTCCGGAAGTGCGATATTGATTCCATGCTTGTGGTGGACGCCGGTATGAGGCTCTCGACCATGGATGTCGACCCGGTGTCGGAATTCAGGAAAAAGGCGGCCGCCGAGGCTGCCAAAGCGGCAGAGGAGGCCGCAAAGAACGACCCCAACAGGAAGCCTGACATCCCGCCCAAGCCGGATAAGAATGCCGGGAAACAGGGTGAAGGAGGTGACTCCAGGAACGTAAAGAAGGATTCCGGGGCCGTCCCTGCAGCTCCTGTATCTTCCGTGGCGGATTCCACCGCTGCCGGGGCTGACTCACTGGCGGTCGCATCCGATTCCCTGTCAGTAACGGCGGATTCGCTGTCTGTCGCTCCGGATTCACTGGCCGTTACGGTGGATTCACTGTCTGTCGGGACAGATTCACTGGCTGCGGCTGACAGTATGGCTGTCCCGGAACCGGAGCCCGACACGACCAAGATAGGGTTTGTAAGGGCCTTGAACAATGTGAAGATATACAAGAAGAATATGCAGATCGTTTGCGACTCTCTGGAGTATTGCGACCTGGATTCTATCGCGAGGCTTTTCAAGCAGCCGGTCATCTGGAACGAGATTACCCAGGAATATCTCGCGGACAGCGTATATGCCCTTGTCAGGGGTAGCACATTGGAGAAAGTGAGCCTGATGTCGAATGCGTTTGTGCACAACCAGCAGGACAGCGTACACTATGACCAGATACGGAGCACCGAGATGATGGCATACTTTGACGCGGGTTCGCAGCTGCAGCGGTTCGACGCCCTCGGCGGGGCCGCGGCCCTGTTCTATCTTGAGGAGAATGACGCATTGGCCACAGCCAACAAGAAGGAGTCGAAGATGCTGTCTGCCGTATTCAAGGACGGCACGATACATAAGATATACTATTATGACACGGTCAAGAGCGACGCCTATCCTGTGGCCCAGATGACTTCTGACGAGCAGGTGCTCAAAGGATTCAACTGGCAGCCTGACATAAGGCCTGCGGACCGTTACTCGATCACTTCACAGGAACTGCGCTCCCCGCAGCGGAAGCACTATTCTTCACGCCCGAGGGCGAGGTTCGTACAGACCGGACTGTATTTCCCGGGATATATCGATGACATATATACGCAGATAGAGGAACGCGATTCACTTGCTCTGGTCAGGGAGCGTGAGCGTGAGGCGCTTGAGCAGGACAGGATCCGTTATGAGCAGTTCGTGAAGGACTCCATTGCGATAGCAAGGCTCGATTCCATTGCAGTGGCGGATTCCATAGCCCTGTCTGACAGCCTGGCGTTTGTCGCCGACTCGATTGCGAGAGTGGATTCCATCGCTGCGGCCGATTCCATAAGGCAGCTGGAGATAGCTGACTCGCTTGCCTCCGTGGTGCCAACAAAAGAGCAGCTGAAGGAACAGGCGCGGAAAGAGCGGGAGGAGAAGAAGGCTGCCCGTATCGCCGAGCGGGAAAAGAGATGGGCGCAGAAGGACCAGGCGGATGCCGACAAGGAGAAGATCAAGGAGGAAAAGAGGAAGGAGAAAGAGCGGTCCCGCAAGCTGAAGCTGATCATTGCCGCGCAGGAGGAGGCCCGGAAAGACTCAATCAAACTGGAGATGTACAAGGAGAAATATCTGCGCAAGGCGGAGGAGAAGAAGGCCAGGCAGGACAGGAAGTCCGCTCGCAGTAAAAAGACCGCCCCTCAGGCCCCGCTTGTGCAGGGCGAGGCGGTGATAAAGCCGGAAGAAGAATGAAAAGGAACAGCAATAAAAAGTTTACAGTAAAGTCACTGCGCTTCCGCAGGTGGGGGCACAAGGCCTATTCCGCATTTTGCAGCATAGGAAAGCATGTGACTATCGGCCAGGTGAGCAAAGGCATCGCGGATGCTTCCATGGAGAAGGCCGGGGCGGTTGACAGCGCCTTGGTGGAGCGTATCATACGCCGTGGGGGGCTGGAGCGCGATGAAGCGGAGAATATGGCGGAGTCTGTGCCGCTGCCGCAGCTTGTCGCCCTGGCCACGGCTGTAAATGACGCGTGCTCCCCGCGACGGTTCGACACCTGTTCCATCATCAACGCCAAATCGGGGCGCTGTCCGGAAGACTGCCGGTGGTGCGCCCAGTCGGCACATTATCATACGGATGTCTCCTGTTATCCTCTTCTGGATTCCGATGCCGTCCTCAAGGCCGCAAGGCAGTGCGAGGGTCAGGGCATAGGGAGGTTCTCGATTGTCACCAGCGGACGCCGTCTCACTGAAAAAGAAATAGATTCAATTTCCTGTACAGCCGCCCTGCTGAAGAAGGAATGCGGCATATCGCTCTGCCTCTCGGCAGGGCTGTTGGACAAATCTGCGCTCATACGGCTTTACCGGGCCGGCATCTCCAGGTACCACTGCAACCTGGAGACTGCCCCATCTTATTTCGGGCAACTCTGCTCTACACACACACAAACCGAAAAGGTCAAAACACTGCACGAAGCCCGTGAAGCAGGTATGGATATATGCAGCGGAGGGATTATAGGGATGGGAGAGACGATGGCGCAGCGTCTCGAACTGGCTTTCACTCTCAGGGAACTGGGGGTGAAGTCGGTCCCTATAAATATCCTTTCTCCAATAAAGGGTACGCCTCTGTACGGTATTCCACTAATATCCGAAGATGAGATAATCAGGACAGTGGCCATGTTCCGTCTTGTCATGCCGGACGCATACCTGAGATTTGCGGGAGGCCGGGCCAGGCTTTCGGAACAGGCTGTCATGACGGCTTTCCGGGCGGGAATCAACTCGGCCATAATCGGCGACATGCTCACCACCACTGGTGCCGATGTCGCTACGGACAAGGCGCGTATCCTTGCAGCCGGCTATACACTGTAAGTTGCCGTCCCTGGAGCATTGCGGGAGGGGACCGGCCCGGTTGTGCCGACGGGGCTGTCACCGCATGTGACTGGAGGTGAACAGACATGAATTGTCATTTCGACCGAACGGGACCTTCTCTGTCATTTCGCCCGGACAGGACTTTCTCTGTCATTTCGACCGAACAAAGTGAGTGGAGAAATCTGTAGAAGGAATTAACAGATCCCTCGGCTCCGCTCGG
>CALVDL010000020.1 GCA_944326305.1 uncultured Bacteroidales bacterium | reverse complement strand
AAAACTCACAAATTGGGCAGTTAAAGAGTTCTGCTGTCTGATACAAGAGGATAAATTGAATTGATAGAACTCACCTATTGTGCGGGAGCGGGTATCTTTTGTCGTATATGTCGAAAATCCTTGATTCTCCCCCGTCCGGGGAAAGGTATGCCATGCCGTTGGAGCCTCCGCACCACAGGCCATGCCTGCTGTCTGGCGGGATCATAGTGGATATGGACAGGCCCTTGCCGCTTCCGGTGAAAGAGCTCAGCGGCACGAATTCGGCCATGCTCCAGCATTTGGCCACTGACACGCCGTCATGCGTGCCCAGCCACGTGTTCCCGTCCCTGTCCGCCATCAAGGACTCTATGTCATTGTCCGAAAGAGACAGCCTGTCCCTGGAATCATGCTCAAGATGACGCATTGAAGTCCTGTCGTAGACATAGAGTCCGGCATCTGAGCCTATCACCAGATTGCTGTCCCTGTCAAACAGTATGTCGTTTATGACCTGGTGCCTGATTTTCCCTACGGCCGTCAGCACGCTGTCCGGCCGGCTGTATCGCCACAGCCCCTTCTGTGTCCCCAGCCAGATGCATTCCCTGCGGCTGTCATAGCACATGGAATAGACAAACACATCCCGCTGACTTCCGTTCAGCTTCTTCACCTCCTTGCCTTCAAGGAGATAAAGCCCGTCGAAAGTCCCGAAATACAGCTCCCCGTCCATCTCCTTCACGGTATATACCCCCAGATTGTGGCCTCTGTAGTCTGTGACCTTGATATCGGAGATTTCACCGTCCTCCGTATCATAGCACACTATCCCGGAGTGGTATCCCGAATAGACCTTCCCCTTGAAGCAGCATATCGAGCGCACGACTCCGTCCAGGTATTCCGTCAGAGCGTTGCTGGCATATTCCCCCTTGCGTATGTCGTAAAGAAGCATGCCGCGGTCCGTCCCGAGCCACAGCATGTCCCCGGACAGAGCCGCGCACTGGATCTGCACAAGCTTGTCATAGCCTGGACCGTTGCACGGATATACAGTGAACCCGTCATAGGCATACAGCCCCTTGTTTGTGCACAGCCATACCAGACCTGTGGTATCCTGGACCATGTCGTTGACCACAGGTGCGTCAATATGTACAGGAATCCTTTCGAACTCCTGATAACTTATCTTGCCGTTGTCCGCCAGCGACAGGGTGGTCAGGCACAGGAGCAAGGCTGTGACACAGGCTCTCATTTCCACTCGTAGTATCTCACCCAGTCCACCTCCATCTCTACAGGGAGGTCCGCCGGGTCGACTTTCCCTACCCACTGGCCGCCCAGCTGCATGTCCACGAGCAGGTACATCGGCTTATAGAACGGGAACTGCCCCAGCGAGTCGAGTTCCGCGATACGCGGATAAACGAAGTTGCGCACACCGTTTATATGGAAGACCACGCTGTCGCGCCAGATATCCACACCGTATACATTGAAGTCATCAGGATCGATAGGGGCGGTGTTCCCCTGGCGGGGGCTGTCACCGCGGCCCAGGTCAAATGTATAGTGCGAATGCACGGTCTGGTATGCTATCGAGTCATAGTTGAGCCTCTCCATTATGTCGATCTCCCCTCCGTCGGGCCACATATTGGCCTTGCCCAGGGTGTCGAACGGGAGCAGCCAGATGGCAGGCCATGCACCGGTGGCGCCCTGGAGCTTTGCCCTGACCTCGATCCGTCCCGGGGCAAAAGCCTTCTTCCCCTTCGTCCACAGGCCTCCTGTCAGGAATTCCGCCGTGTCGGCCTGCCTGTCATCGTTCACGATGCCTCTGAGGACCAGGTTGCCGTCCCGGAAGGCGAAGCACCTGGGGTCGGAGGACTGTGTATTCTGCCAGTCGGCTGTCCCTCTGTCAGTATGGCTCCAGACTGTCCAGTCAATGGTCTCCGATTCGAAGTCTTCTTCCCAAGAAAGCTTCCATCCCGGTTTTTCAGAACAATTCACGGCCGAAAGCGCCGTAGCCGCAATAGCGGCTGCAAGGAAAATGGTATTCTTCATCACTGTCAATTTGTTTCAAAACAGTTTCTTCCGTTTTTGCAAAAATATACATTTAAAAAGCCGTCGCATATACCTGCTTGCATTTTCTCAGAAAAAATTGAGACAATCTTAGAAACAAACAGGACACATTCGGTTTTTACAGAAATTTCTCACTATCTTGTGGCGTTTTTCATTAATCACATAATTAAAGACACCCGCATTGATGGACAAGAAAAAGATGGGGTTCATTTTCCCCGCATTTGCCGCGATGGCGGTATCGTGCTCAGACACAGGGCAGCCGCAGAGACCCAACATCCTGCTGATAGTGGCCGATGACCTGGGCATGGGAGATGTGAACGCATACGCCCCTTACGACTGCGCGGCTCCAGGCAGGGAGACTATCTCCACTCCGAACATAGACAGCCTCGCACACGGAGGAATCCTTTTCCTCAACGGATATTCCACATCAGCGACATCCACGCCAAGCCGGTATGCGATGTTCACCGGGATGTACCCGTGGAAAAACCCTCAGGCAAAAATCCTCAACGGAGATGCGCCCCTGCTCATCCCCGTGGACATCCCCACACTTCCCAAAATGCTGCAGGCCGAAGGCTACACCACCGGGGCAATAGGGAAATGGCACCTCGGCATGGGGGACGGGGACACAGACTGGAACAGGCACATATCCCCTGACGCCAATACAGTGGGCTTCGACTACACATGCCTTATCGCAGCCACCAACGACCGTGTCCCGACCGTCTATGTGGAAAACGGGCTGGTGGAGAACCTGGACCCCTCCGACCCCATACAGATCAGCTATTCCGGGAATTTCAGCGGCGAGCCTACGGCGGTGACAAACCCGGAGCTGGTGAAAATGCGGCATGACCCGCGCCAGGGCCATGACAACACCATCGTCAACGGCATCCCGCGCATAGGATTCATGAAAGGAGGCCACAAGGCCCGCTGGGTGGACGAGGAGATGGCGGACTATTTCGCGGCCAAGACGCGGAAATTCATTGACAGCTGCTCGGTCTCGGGAGAGCCGTTCTTCCTCTACTACGGCCTGCACGAGCCGCATGTGCCACGGGCGCCTCACCCGAGATTCGCGGGAAGCACAGGACTGGGGCCGCGCGGTGACGCCGTGGCTGAAGCCGACTGGTGCGTGGGTGAGATCATCAGATACCTCTCAGTCAAGGGCCTGCTGGAGAACACCCTTGTGATATTCACCAGCGACAACGGGCCTGTGATCAACGACGGCTACCTCGACGGGGCGGAAGAGATGCTCGGAGACCACGACCCGCGCAACGGCACCAGAGGAGGGAAATACAGCCTGTATGACGGAGGGACCCATATCCCGTTGATAGTGTACTGGAAAGGACACCTGAAGCCTATGGTGTCGGATGCTTTCGTCTCCCAGCTCGACTTTTTCGCCAGCATTGGCTCCCTGACAGGAGGACAAGTACCTGAAGGGATTGACAGCCAGGACCATCTGGACGTCTTTCTAGGACAGTCACGGCACGGGAGGCAGTCCATGGTCCTTGAAGCCGGAGGCAGGCTTGCATACAAGTCAGGAGACTATGAACTGATCCCGCCATACAAGGGAGAGGAAAGGAATGTGACCGGGAATGAAATGGGCAACCTTGGCTCCTACGGGCTTTTCAACTTGAAGGAAGACCCCGCCCAGGAGCACAACCTGGCCGTGTCCGAGCCGGAAAAGCTCCAGGAGCTGAAGGACGAGTTCAAGGCAGCTGCCGGGAAATACTATAAAGGGCAATGACATTTTCACAAAACAAATAATTCCAGACAAAAATCATGACAATCAAAAAGACAACCCTATTGTTCTGGGCGATGACCATGGCCTGCGGCCTGTCCGCTGCGGAACAGACTGAATGGCGCGACCCTCTGGTCAATGCCGTCAACAGGGCCCCTATGCACACAAGTTACTTCGCGTATCCAAACGCCGAAGAAGCCGAAGGATGCCGCTCGGAATCATCCAACTACATGTCCATCAACGGAATGTGGAAATTCAACTGGGTACGGGACGCAGACATGCGCCCGACAGATTTCTACATGACCGGATTCAATGACCTCGGATGGGACGAGATTCCTGTCCCTGGCATCTGGGAACTGCACGGATACGGCGCCCCGCTGTACAACAACGTCGGATACGCCTGGCAGTACCAGTTCAGGAACAACCCTCCGGAGGTTCCGGTCGAGAACAACCATGTAGGGTCATACAGAAGAGAAGTCACGATTCCCGAAGCATGGACAGGGAAACAGATACTTGTCCATTTCGGCAGTGTCTCGTCCAACATGTACCTGTGGGTGAACGGCAAGTATGTCGGCTACAGCGAGGACACAAAACTTGAAGCCGAGTTCGACATCACCAGGTATGTCAAGCCAGGGAAGAACCTCATAGCCTTCCAGGTGTTCCGCTGGTGCGACGGCTCGTATTTCGAGGACCAGGACTTCATGAGGTACTCCGGAGTAGCGCGCGACTGCTATCTGTACTCGCGCGAGAAAGTCCGCATACAGGACATAAGGGTCACCCCGGACCTTGACAGCAGCTATGACAACGGTTCGCTCGACATCAGGCTCGAGCTTACAGGATCCTGCGACGTGTCACTTGTCCTTACCGACCAGGAAGGCAATAAAGTGGCCGAGAAACGTATCTCCGGGAAAAAAGGGATGCAGAATGTCACCATCGAGGTGGATTCCCCTGCCAAATGGACAGCCGAGACACCTTACCTTTACACCCTCACAGCGACTTCTTCAGCAGGCGGCGCCCAAGAGGTAATCCCGGTTAAGACAGGATTCAGGAAAATAGAGCTCAAGGATGCCCAGGTACTTGTGAACGGACAGCCTGTACTTTTCAAGGGAGCCAACCGCCACGAGATGGACCCGGACGGTGGATATTATACTTCCAGAGAGCGTATGATCCAGGATATACTCAGAATGAAACAGCTGAATATCAACGCAGTGCGCACTTGCCACTATCCTGACGACATTCTCTGGTACGAGCTGTGCGACAAGTACGGGCTCTACGTTGTGGCAGAGGCCAACATAGAATCCCACGGTATGGGATACGGAGACGAAAGCCTGGCGAAATTCCCACTTTACGAGAAGACGCACCTGGAGAGGAACGAAAGGAACGTGCAGAGGAATTTCAACCATCCTTCCGTCATCTTCTGGTCGCTCGGCAACGAGGCGGGATTCGGTGTGAACTTCGAGAGATGCTACAGATGGGTGAAAGATGAAGACCCGTCTCGTCCGGTGCAGTACGAGAGGGCCGGGAACAATGACTTCACCGACATCTACTGCCCTATGTACAGGTCATACGAGGAGTGCATAGAGTTCTGCGAGAACAACCCTGACAAGCCTCTTATCCAGTGCGAGTATGCCCATGCGATGGGAAATTCAGAAGGAGGTTTCATGGAATACTGGGACATCATACGCAAGTACCCTGCATACCAGGGAGGCTTCATATGGGATTTCGTGGACCAGTCAGTCAGATGGTACAACCCTCAGGGAAGGATGTTCTACGGCTATGCCGGCGACTTCGACCGCTACGATGTGGACAAGGACCAGAATTTCTGCAACAACGGCCTGATCAGCCCTGACCGCCGCTTCAACCCGCACGCCCACGAGGTGAAATACGTGTACCAGTCCATATGGGCATCACCTTCGGACCTCGGCAAAGGTGTGGTATCGGTTTACAATGAGAACTTCTTCCGCGACCTGTCCGCATACAGCCTGGAGTGGCAGCTGCTCGCCGACGGGGAAGTGATGCAGACCGGGAATGTCCCTGATCTCAATGTAGGGCCGCAGGGCAAAGCCGATGTGGAACTGGGCTACGACAGTTCGATGATATGCGGTGAAAAGGAGTGGATGCTCAACATTTATTTCAAGCTCAAAAGGGCCGAGACACTCCTGCCTGCAGGATATACGGTAGCCTATGAGCAGATTCCTTTGACCGGATACAGCTACAGCACTGACCTTGCCGACGAGACCCGCAGCAACGAGACCATACCTGCCCCTGAGTTCAAAGACAACGACCAGCGCTATCTCATACTCACTGGAGAGAATTTCCGCATAGAATTCAACAAGTCGGACGGTTTCATGTCCCTGTACGAGGCAGACGGGCGCAGTTTCCTGTCAGACGGCTCCGCCCTCAGGCCGAACTTCTGGAGAGCAGGCACTGACAACGACTACGGCGCAGGTCTCCAGAACCGCTACAAAGTATGGAAGGCCCCTGTCCTCAAGCTGACATCTCTTGATCACGGCATGAAAGACGGCCTGTCCTGCGTCACGGCGTCCTATGAAATCCCGGAAGTAGGGGCTGTACTGACAATGGAGTATCTGGTGAACAACCAGGGGGCTGTCAAGGTGACCCAGAGGATGAAGGCAGGCCAGACGGAGAATGTGCCGGACTTGTTCCGGTTCGGGCTCAGGATGGAGATGCCGCAGAGATACAATACGCTCGAATTCTACGGCAAAGGTCCTTTCGAGAACTACGCGGACAGGCAGCACGCCGCCAAGGTAGGCCTTTACAGGCAGAGTGTGGAAGAGCAGTTCTACCCGTATATCCGCCCGCAGGAGACCGGTACAAAGGCTGGTCTCAGATGGTGGGAAGTGCTTGACGCGTCCGGCTCAGGGCTGCGCTTCCACAGCGACGCGCCGTTCTCCGCTTCAGCGCTCGAGTACAGCACAGAAATGCTTGATGACGGCCACGCAAAGAACAACAGGCATCCTTCCGACCTGGAGAAGAACGGTCTCACGAACCTCTGCATCGACAAAGTGCAGATGGGCCTGGGATGCGTAAACAGCTGGGGTGCGATGCCGATGGAGAAATATATGCTCCACTACGGCGACTATGAGTTCACCTTCATCATGCAGCCTGTCATGCACAGATACGACATGAGGTAGCACATGCAGGCTGACATTTGAGAAAAGCGGTGCGCCGTTCATTCGGGACGCACCGCTTTTTCCGTATCACCACCGGGACGGACACATCTCACACGATATCCGCGATGATACTGTCTGAAATGAAGAACGAATCCTCCGGTATGCGCACATACAGGGGGTCCTGCGCAGGGACCAGCAGCCCCTCCGAAAGCATAGCCGCCAGGCGGGCTCTGTCCGCATGGCGTTCAAGGAAATCCCTTTCAACGCCCCGGTCCGTCCTCAGCCCAAGCATGATCCGCTCCAGCGCCACCTGGCCGGCAGAAAGAGTCTCGCTCTGGCTTACTGAGGACCTGGAAGGGCCCTGTGAAGAATAACACCGGAGATATTCCCGCACATCAGGGATGTTCCAGCTGCGGGTGCAGGCAGGAAGGCCCTCAGGCAGACTCCCCTCCTTCACACGCAGCGAGTGCGCGCCCGGCCCGAATCCGGCATAAGGGACATGGCCCCAGTATGCACTGTTGTGCACAGCCTCGAATCCTGGCAAAGCGAAATTGGATATCTCGTAGTGGTGATACCCGGCATCCGAGAGCCTGCGGCAAAGGATGTCATACTGCCTGCGGCACTGCTCTCCGGGAGCTTCTGAATATTTGCCGGAATCCGCCATCGCGGCAAGTGCGCTCCCCGGCTCTACAGAAAGCTGGTATGCGGAGATGTGCTGGGGAGCCAGGTCCAGGGCCATGTCCAGGGTCTTCAGCCACATTCCGTCATCCATATGCGAGATGCCGAAAATAAGGTCTATGCTTATGTTGCGGAAACCCGCATCCTGCAGCATCCCGTATGCCTTGACCGCAGTAGCCGAGCTGTGCCTCCGCTTCATCCACCGCAGCATCCCGTCATCGAACGACTGCACCCCCATGCTTATGCGGTTCACCCCGAGGGCCGCCAGCCCCTCTATATATCCCGCCCCCTTCTGCACTATGTCCTCCGGGTTCACCTCTACAGTGAACTCCCTGAAACCTGCATCCCCAGGGACACCGGCCTCATTCAAGGCGCCGACAATCATGCTGAAAGCGGAAAGAGGCAGCACCGATGGGGTGCCGCCTCCTATATAAAGCGTATCCGGTTTTCCTGCAAGCTCCCCTTTCCTGGTCCCTATCTCGGCGGCAAGGGCCTTTATGAACTCACCCTCCCGCCCGGAAAAGATCTCCGAATAGAAATCACAGTAGGTGCAGAGGCTTCCGCAGAAAGGTATATGGACGTATATCACGCTACCTGAGCATCAGTTCGGCCGTCCCGAGCAAATTGTTCTCGGTATATACCTCGACAGTATAAATTCCGCGGACATATTCCGGTATGTCGTTGAGGTAAATGCTCATCTCCACTTCCTTGCCCTGGTAGTCCACTTCACGCGATGCTGAACTGATGAGAGGCTCCCCGTTGAAAGAGAATGTGCGCTGCTCCTCGTTGGTCAGCAGTATCCCCTCCGGATCCTTTACCCTTACATACACACGTATAGGGCCTTTAGGCGCGAGTTCGTTCTCCACAAGGCTGAGGGATGTCATCAGGCGGATGACCCTGCTGCTCCTGTCGGTCACCTTGCCGGAACCGTTATACCCTACAAGCGAAATGCCCCTGGCTTTTATCTGCGAGCCGATGGCCACCTGGTCTGAAAGGCTCTCGACAGTCTTGCTCAGCGCCTCGGACCTGCGGCGGCTCTCGGCTGCCTCCCTGCGGGCCGCTGCAGCATCAGCTGTGAGCTTCTGATTCAGCGTATTCAATGAATCTATCTGGACGATATAGCTTCTCATGATGCTCCTCAACGTACCGAGCTCCTTCTCGTACTGGCGGATCTTGGCCCTGTTTGTGGCATCCGTCTTCTTGATCCTTTCAATGAGCTGCGAAACCTCCTCCCTGGACGAATCAAGCTGCGAGTTTATGGTCTCATAGTCGGACGACAGGGACGCATAGTCATTCTGCAATGCAATCATCTGGGCGGTGAGGTCCTCTTTTTCAAGTTTCAGATCATTCACGAGAGCCGTCCTCTCGTACCAAATATAAGCCAGTATGGCGGCCAGCACTACAGCCACAGCAACCATAATATACATGATAGTCTTCAACTGGTTCTCGTTCGGGTTCTTAGCCGGCACCCTTGACTCATGTCCTTCCATAATTCTTTAAATTTAAAATAATTCAATTATACAAAGATAATAATTCTCATGACAATGGGAAAGCAGACAGGAAAATTTTCACGAAAGCTGTTCAAAGTATATAAAAATTAGACTATCTTTGTCTTAAATGTGGATAAAGCACAAACCTTAAAGTTTTAATATTATGAAGAAATTTTTAGCTATCGCGGTCCTGGTTCTTGGGATTTCCTTTGCAGCAGCCGCACAGCCGCGGGCAATCGGTGCCAGAATGGGATGGGGTTTTGAGGCATCCTACCAGCACACTATGAAAGGTGCAAACTTCCTTGAGGCAGACCTCGGTCTCTTCACGAACTCCCTTAACGGTGCCGTCATCTACAATTTCATGATTGCCCAGCCTTCCTGGACAGACAGGGGCGAATGGGGATTCTATGCAGGACCCGGCGGAGCAATCGGAGTAGGCGTCCTCACCGGGCACAGCGGATTCAACCTCAGCGCAGCAGGACAGGTAGGTCTCGAATACACATTCTGGTTCCCTCTGCAGCTGTCATTCGACGTCAGGGCACAGCTGGGATACGCTTTCGGAGGACAGGCATTCTATTTCGGGATAGGCCCGGCACTCAGTGTAAGATACAGATTCTAAAAGCTATAAGGCAGTCTGATGAAACACATCTACTTGATACTGGCAGCAGTTTTCACAAGCTGCTGCCTTTCTTTGACCGCAAACGCACAGCCACGCGCAGTCGGGCTCAGGATAGGAGCGACAGGGCTGGAGGCGTCATACCAGCATTCCATCAACAGGAATTTCATCGAAGCAGAGGCCGGGATGGACTTCGGATACGGAGGTGCCGGATTCAAGGTATCGGCTTCATATAATTTCATATTCGCCCGTCCGGCATGGTCAGACAGGGGTTCATGGGCAATGTATGCCGGTCCTGGACTTGCGATAGGCTATGTGTCCGACAGGACTACATACACATTCTGGGAAGAAGGAAGCAGCCGCCGCTACCCTATCAAGATACATCCCGCCGACCATGGCTTCATGATGGCGCTATCGGGGCAGGTGGGTCTTGAATACACATTCTGGTTCCCTCTGCAGCTGTCGGTAGACATACGGCCTTACTTCGGATTCCATGTGAATGACGGCTTCTACGACTATACATCAAAGGTAGGCTTCTACAATTACGGCATGATGGGCTTCATCCCTACTCTGTCAGTCAGATACAGGTTCTGAAAAAAGAACGGTGCACGATACCCTAAAATACCGTTCTTAACAATATTGACATATTTTTGTAAAAATATTTACTTATTTTTACAAGAGATGTCCTGGAGCATCACGGTATCCCGTCTTTTTACGGGGAAAGCTTCCAGGGCACTTTATTCATATATGTCAAGCCGCTATGAAAACGAAAAAAGACAATCTGCTGCCGCCCTATCTTGAAAGGGACATAAGCTGGATGTATTTCAACAGGAGAATCCTGCAGGAAGCCTGTAAAGATTCTGTGCCGCTTCTGGAAAGGATGTCTTTTTTAGGGATATACTCTAACAACCTCGATGAATTTTTCCGCGTAAGGGTGGCTTCCCTCAACAGGATCATCGAATGGGGAGACAAATCCGCCGAGAAAGAGGCAAAGAACGCGGAAAAAATCGTGAAACAGATAGCAAAGCTGAACAGCTGCTATATAAACGACTACGAGGCGACTGTTGAAAATCTTTATAAGACCCTGGCAGGCAATGGCATACATCTCATCACCGATGCAGACGCAGACAAAGGGCAGCAGGCTTTCATCCGGACATACTACAGGAACAACCTTTCCGGACTCATCATACCTGTGTGGTTCTCCGCTGTCAAGCGCCTCGATTACGAAAGCGACGAGAACATCTATTTCGCCGTCAAGGCAATGAAAGCCGGGGAAAAGCCGAAATTCGACTACGCTTATTTCGCCATACCGGTCAAGGACCGGTTCGTAAGGCTCCCGGACAAGGACGGGGAGAGCTATATAATGTATATTGACGACATCATCCGCTGCTCCCTTGATGAAATCTTTATAGGATCTGCCTACACGGGGTTCGAGGCATACGCGTTCAAGTTCACCCGGGACGCGGAAATGGAGATAGACAACGACCGCAGAAGCGGTATCCTGCAGAAAATATCCAAAGGGATAAAAAGCCGTAAGAAAGGTGAGCCGCTGCGCTTCATATACGACGAGAAGATGCCGCCGGACCTTCTGAAAAGGGTACTCAGCAAGCTCGATCTGGAAAATAATGACACAATACTCAAAGGCGGACGCTACCAGAACCACAAGGATCTGATGCAGTTTCCGGACTGCGGGAGGAAAGACTTGAAATTCAAGCCAATGCCGCCTATCATGAGGTCATCCCTCGACGTCAGGACAAGTATCCTGGACCTGATACGTGAATCCGACAGGTTCCTGCATGTCCCGTACCACAGTTTTTCACATTTCCTCAGACTGCTGCACGAGGCGGCAACAGACCGCAGGGTCAAGACGATAAAAATATCCCTCTACCGCCTCGCCAAGGACTCCAGAGTGGTGAAATCACTGATTGCAGCGGCAAGGAACGGGAAAAAGGTCACCGTCGTTATAGAGCTGCTGGCGCGTTTCGATGAGGAATCCAACATACAATGGTCCCAGAAGCTGCAGGATGCAGGGGTGAAAGTGATGTACGGTGTGGAAGGGCTGAAGGTCCACTCGAAGATTGTCTTTATAGGGATGAAACAGGGCTCCGACATAGCATGCATAAGCACAGGCAATTTCCATGAAGGGAACGCCCGGACATATACAGACTGCATCCTGATGACAGCGGCAAGACGCATAACGGAAGATGTAGCCAGGGTGTTTGATTTCATAGAGAAACCTTATCTGCCCATAACATTCAAGGAGCTGCTTGTCTCCCCTAATGAGATGAAAAAGCGCTTTATCTCTCTCATAAACGCAGAAATCAGAAACCACCTTGCCGGCAAGCCAGCATATATCCGCATGAAAGTGAACCACATCACGGATCCGATAATGGTCAGGAAAATATATGAGGCCGCATACAAGGGAGTCCACGTCGATCTCATCGTAAGGGGAAACTGCTCCCTGGACACCTCTGACCTGCCGGAAGGCTGCCATCTCAGGATAAACGGAATAATAGACAGGTATCTTGAACATTCCCGTATCTTCATCTTTGCTTCAGGAGGTCAGGAAAAGGTCTTCATCGGCTCGGCGGACTGGATGCCGCGCAACCTTGACAACCGTATCGAAGTGATTACCCCTGTATATGACCCGAACGTGAAAAAAGAGATGAAGCTGATAGTCGACTACGGGCTCAGGGACACTGTCCAGGGCAGGATAGTCGACGGCAGCGGGGAGAACAGTCCATGGGAATGTCCGGACCCTCTCCCATGCGGATCACAGGAAGCCCTGTACGGGCACTATACAGCTCTGGAGGCTGAAGAATCCGGAAATACCGAACACTAAAACAGAAGAATCATGGAAGAAAATGCAAAAAATCCCGGCTGTCCGCAGTCATTTGCCGCAATAGACATCGGCAGCAATGCAGTGAGACTGCTCATAAAACAGGTCGTAGAGCACGGGGAGTGCCCGAAATTGAACAAGGCCCTGATGGTAAGGGTGCCTTTGAGGCTGGGTTTCGACGTATTCTCAGAAGGGAGGATTTCCGAAAAGAAGGAAAAGAACCTCATCCGCCTGATGAAAAGCTACAGGCAGCTGATGAAGATATACGGTACAGACGTGTACCGCGCATGCGCGACATCCGCAATGAGGGATGCGGCCAACGGCCCGCAACTCATCAAAAGGGTAGAAAAGGCAAGCGGAATCAGGATAGAGATCATAGACGGACAGGAGGAGGCCAGGATAGTATATGAAAACCATATCGAGAACATGAAAGGCCGTAAAGGCAATTACATGTACGTGGATGTCGGAGGAGGCAGCACCGAAATAAACCTCATCTGCGACGGCGGGCTGGTATGCTCTCGGTCATACAATATCGGTACAGTCCGTATACTTAACAACGCGGCCACTGAAGATGAGTGGAAACGGCTCCGCAAGGACATGCATGACCTCGCGATGTCATACCCGGGCATAGAGCTTATCGGCTCCGGAGGCAATATCAACAAACTCGTAAAGATGGTCAAGAACAGGGACAAGCGCTACCCGAAAATGACCGTGGCATCGCTCCGGGAGCTTTACGGGACCCTGAAACCGCTTAGCGTAGAAGAAAGGATAGAGACGTTTGACCTGAAGCCTGACCGGGCCGACGTAATAGTGCCAGCCGCCGAAATCTTCCTGACCATCGCAGACATTCTCGGCTCGGCGACCATATATGTTCCTGTAATCGGCCTCGCCGACGGCATAATAGACGACCTGTACACAAGATCGTACTGTCAGGAGATACAGTAAAAGCAAGATGGTGGCCAGGAATTCTGGTCACCATCTTGTCTTTACGGGTTCATCAGGTCCTTGTTCACAAAGCCTGTAATCCGCAGCACCAGGCCGATTGAAGTCTCGGCTTTTTCTTTCACGGCGGACAGCTCCTCCAAGACAGCGGCATCATCAGTATTGCGCATCCGCTCCCGGGCCTCCTCGATGGCGGCACGGAAAGCATTCACAGCCTGGCCGAACTCCCCTCTCCTCCTGAAAAGACAACCCAGGTCATACCACTCGACGGCAGACCCGGGTTTGATGTTTTCTATTGTTCCGGACATGTTGTCTCAATGTCAACGTACACTATACCAGACCTGAAAAACCCATGAAGGCGAGGGCCAGGATACTTGCCGTGATAAGGGCGATAGGGATTCCCTGGAAAGCCTTCGGGACTTTATTGAGAGCAAGCTGCTCACGCAGTCCGGCGAAAAGTATCATCGCGACCCCGAAACCTACAGATGTCGCGAATGCATATACGACAGACTCCGCAAGGTTCAGCATGTGAGGCTCCCCTCCGAATGTGAACTCCTTGGTAACAACAATCAGGGCGACACCCAGGACCGCGCAGTTCGTGGTAATCAGCGGAAGGAAAATACCGAGGGCCTGGTAAAGGGACGGGCTGACCTTCTTCAGCACAATCTCGACCATCTGTACAAGGGCGGCGATCACCAGGATGAATGAAATGGTCTGCATGAACTCTATGTGGAGAGGCACCAGCACATAATACTGCAGGAGATATGTCACAAGAGTAGCCAGAGTAATAACGAAACATACGGCCCCGGACATCCCGACAGCGGTGCTGAGCTTGTTGGATACACCGAGGAACGGGCAGCACCCGAGGAACTGAGCCAGCAGGATATTGTTTACGAATATCGCTGATATGATGATAATCAAATATTCCATAGCCTTTACTTTTTATCCGTAAGTTTTCTGAAAAGTACGATAAGGTACCCAAGTGCAAGGAAGGCCCCAGGAGCGAGGACGAACACGAGGATCCCGTCTCCGGATATGAACTTGAACCCGAAAGCCGAACCGCTTCCTATAATCTCCCTGACAAGGCCGAGGACAGTCAATGCCAATGTAAATCCGATACCGATACCGAGACCGTCACAGGCCGAGTCAATGACACTGTTCTTGTTAGCGAAGGCCTCCGCACGGCCGAGAACTATACAGTTAACGACAATAAGCGGGATAAACAGGCCGAGGGTCTCGTACATCGCAGGTGTGTATGCCTGCATAATAAACTGCAGGATAGTGACAAACGCGGCGATAATCACAATATATGCCGGTATACGCACCTTGTCCGGTATATATGGCGCCGTAGCGGAGATGGCCATATTCGAAAGGACAAGCACGAACAGTGTAGCCAGCCCCATGCCCATTCCGTTCATGGCAGAAGTGGTAGTGGCCAGTGTAGGGCACATGCCCAGAATAAGGACAAATGTAGGGTTCTCCTTTATCAGGCCCTTTGTTATAAGCTGAAGTTTACTCATTGCTATGCCCTCCATTATTATCGTTTTCAGTATGTGCCGCCGATACCGAAGCCCCGGATGCTGCGTCCGGCTGCTCCCCCGAAGTTATAGCCTTGAAAACATCTACGGCTGTCTGTACAGCGTTCGCATAGGCCCGGGAAGTAATAGTCGAGGCCGTGATGGCATCTATATCACCCCCGTCCTTCTTAACCTTGAGCACCTTCTCCGCAGGATTGAAATTCCTGAACTGGTCAGCGAATGCCGGGTCAGTACATTTTGCCCCGAGGCCCGGGGTCTCGCTCTGCGAGAGGACTGAGGTGTTGTATATGACACCGTCGGCAGTGATGCCCACCATAAGGGACACAGGACCGCCGAAGCCGGTCGCTGAAGCCATTACGGCATAGCCTACGACAGAACCGCCCTTCGATACCTTATAATATATATAGTCCGTACCTGCCACACCGATCCGGGCCTTTTCAGGAGTTCCGTCAAATTCAGGGACAACCTGGGCAATGGCATTGTTGGTCTTGGCCGCCGAGGCAGCCTCGATAGGGGCCTTGGTCACAACATAGACGACTGCAAGCAGGGCCGAGCTGACAAAGCAGATTACCATCAGGCTCAGCACCATATTCTTGAATGATGATTGTACCGCCATAACATTACCTCCCGTATTTCTTTTGTTTGCAGAACTTGTTGATAAGAGGCACAACGGAGTTCATTATCAGGATTGCGAATGACATACCTTCCGGATATGAGCCGAAATACCTTATGAGGATGGTCAGGAGACCGATACCGATACCGTAGATGATACCCCCCTTGTCGCTCATAGGCGAGGTCACATAGTCAGTAGCCATAAATACGGAACCGAGCAGGACACCGCCGGTGAGAAGGTTGAACAGAGGGTCTGTGTACTGGTCAGGGTTGACCAGCCAGAATATGCCAGAGAATACGAACACGGTGGCAAGTATAGAAAGGGTGATATACGGCCTGATGACCTTGCGTGCCAGCAGGTAGATGAACCCGGCAAGTATGGCGATGGCCGAAATCTCGCCTGCCGACCCCCCAATGTTTATGAACAGGGTCTGCAGATAGGAGAAGTCATGCTGCGCGTATATTTCCGGCAGGGTCATACCCTGTGCAAGCCCCTCTTTCACAATGCCGAGCGGAGTGGCGCCA
This sequence comes from uncultured Bacteroidales bacterium, assembly GCA_944326305.1. Taxonomy (GTDB): domain Bacteria; phylum Bacteroidota; class Bacteroidia; order Bacteroidales; family UBA932; genus Cryptobacteroides. Next base: position 43,707 of record CALVDL010000020.1, on the reverse strand, counting down.
GAAACAGCGTCCACACCGCCGATAAAACCTTTAGGGGCGGCCCATGTAGTCATGAATGTAGGGAATGACACCAGCAGGAACACCCTGGCTGCGATGGCCGGGTTGAAAAGGTTCTGTCCGAGCCCGCCGAATGTCATCTTCACTACACCAATAGCGAATATCGCCCCGATCACAGCCACCCACCACGGGCATGAAGGCGGGAGGTTCAGGAAAAGCAGGACACCTGTCACAGATGAAGACCAGTCCCCTATCGTACTCGGGGCCTTGAACATGAATCTGGTGATGAGATATTCCACCAGGATACATGATACCACGCTCGCTGCCAGAAGGCCGATGGCCGCCGCACCATAGTAGAGTATGGAGACGATGACCGAAGGCAGCAGGGCTATCACCACATCACGCATGAGGACCGAAGTGGAAGTCTTCGCGTGGATATGTGGAGATGGTGAAACCAATATTCTATTCATTGTCTGTAAATTTTATTCATTATTTCTTAGGTGCAGTACGGGCGCGCATAGCTCTGATCACTTCACCTTTCGCAACTCTTATTATATCCAGGAGAGGGATATACGCCGGACAGCTGTACAGACAGCATCCGCATTCGATACAGTCCTGGACAGCATTAGCCTCAAGCTCCTCCATCATCCCGTTACGGGCCAGCTTGTTCAGCAAGAAAGGCTCGAGTCCCATAGGGCAGGCCTCAGCGCACTTTCCGCAGCGGATGCAGCTGGACTCCAGCTTCCTTTCCGTCTGCTCTGCCGTCATGTACAATATGGATGATGAACCTTTGAGGGTGGCTGCGTCGAAATTGGACACGGCCTTGCCCATCATAGGGCCGCCACTTATGATCTTGACTGCGCCCTCCGGCACACCGCCGTTGTACTCCGCAATCCATGAAAGCGGATACCCTATACGGAACAGGTAGTTCTTCTGGCGTTCAGCCGGGAGGCAGTCCCCTGTCACGGTAAGGGTGTTGGATATAAGGGGCATATTCTTCTGCACAGCTTCATACACAGCAAGAGACGTGGCCACGTTCTGCACGACAGCACCGACATCTATAGGAAGCCCCATCGACTTCACCTGCCTGTGCATTACAGCATCGATCAGCTGCTTCTCGCCTCCCTGCGGATATTTCTTCTTCAGGGTCTGTACCTCTATACCGCTGTAGTCGGCAGACGACTTCTGGAGCTCTGATACAGCAGCAGACATAGCCTTGATGGCCTCCGGCTTGTTCTCCTCGATACCGATCACTGCCCTGGAAACGCCGAGGACTTTCTTCATCAGGGCGGCACCGACCACTATCTGACGTGTCTTCTCGAGCATGATGCGGTAGTCGGAGGTAAGATACGGCTCACATTCCGCACCGTTGAGTATCAGGCACTCTGCCTTCTTGTCAGGCGGAGGGCAGAGTTTCACATGGGTCGGGAAGGTCGCTCCTCCAAGCCCCACCACACCGTTATTCTTGATCCTGTCTATAATGAACTGCCTGTCCTGCGGTATATCTGTCACGAGAGTGTCGGAAGTGTCGATTCCGTCAGCCCATTCGTCCACAGGCTCTGTCTTGATCTCCACATGCACCACAGGTATGCCGGCAAGGTCCTTCCTCAAGCCGACAGACTTGACCGTACCCGTCACGGAAGAATGGACATAAGCCGATATGAAGCCTGTAGGCTCCCCTATCACCTGTCCAGTCCTGACCCTGTCCCCGGGAGCGACTATAGCCTTGGCAGGTCCGCCGAGATGCTGGGCCATGGATATGTACACGGTCTCTGGAATAGGCAGGCTCTCTATCCTGCTGCCTGCAGATATTTTCTTGTCATCGGGATGCACCCCACCTATTGAAAATGTCTTCATAGTCTATTCCTCGCTCTTTTTCTCTGGTTCAACTTTCTTCCCGGTCTCCGCGGCAGAGACTTTCACCTCCGGAGCCGCAGGCGCAGCCGGCTGTGCAACCGGTTTTGCAGCTGGAGCGGCAACAGGTTCCGATGCCGCAGGCTTAAGGGCAGGCTTCACGGCAGGCGACGGGAAATTGACATCATGGATGGCCCCTGTAGGGCACTCGACCACGCACTTGCGGCAGAGCTTGCACTTCTCGAAGTCGATGTAGGCCACATTGTGCTCAACCTTCACTGCCCCGAACGGACAGGCCTTCTCGCACTTGCCGCATCCTATGCAGGCTGACTTGCAGGCCTTGCGGGCGACGGCGCCCTTCTCCATGTTAACGCATGAGACGAACACGCGGCGGTTCTTCGGTCCCTTGTTCCGCAGCTCGATAATCCTCTTTGGGCAGGCCCTGGCGCATGCCCCGCAGGCGGTACACTTCTCTTCGTCCACGACAGGAAGCCCCGTCTCAGGATCCATGGAAAGCGCCCCGAACTGGCAGGCGGCTACACAGTCCCCGCAGCCGAGACAGCCGTAAAAACATCCGGTATCACCGCTGTAGAGGGCGGCCTTTACCTTGCAAGACTGATAGCCATCGTACTCGTTGGTCTTCGGGCGGTTGGCGCAGGTCCCGCTGCAACGTACCACAGCCACCATAGGAGCTTTCTCCTTGACCTCAAGCCCCAGTACCGCAGCGACCTTCTTCATAGTATCGTTGCCACCGACAGGACAGAAATTGTTGTCCAGGTTCATGGCTTCGACGCAGGATTGCGCGAACGCGCGGCAGCCGGCAAATCCGCAGCCTCCACAGTTCGCTCCCGGCATCACCTTCTCCACCTCATCGATGCGCGGGTCTTCCTCCACCTTGAACTTCTTTGCTACAAGGTAAAGGACTACCGCAAGCACGACACCGAGGATGGTGATGATCGCAATAGTCCAGATAATTGTTGTTGTCATTATAGTATAAATTAAAATATTCCCCTACTTTTCTTTAAGATAGAATACAAAATCCCTCGCCAGCCTGTCCCTGAGCAGATAAATCACAAGATAATAGACCGCCACAGCTGCTATCGAGACTACACCGGCATAGACCTCCCCTACGTTCACGGCCGACAAAGTTAATATTAAAATCATTAATATGAGCAAAGGGACCACATAAGAAATCCATACTGCCTTCAGGCCCATAGTCTGCTTCAGCATCACACGGACCTCGTCACCCGGTTTCCATGTCGCATAAGGGTCGGTCGGTACCTCGATCTCCTTGACCTTCTCTTCGGAGACACCGCACACGCCCTTGGCATGACATGCAGAGCACGCAGAAGACGACACTATTTCAACAACAGTAGATTCCGGGGTCATTTCCTTGACCCTGCCGATATGTGATATTTCATTCTTTGCCATAACAAATCCTGTCCGGCGACCCGTCTGGCCGGTATTACCGGCGGGCGGGCCGCCCATTATATTGTATTATCTTTTCTTTACATACGATGAAAAAGGATACTTGAGTCCGGAGCAGCTTTCTATACGCCCGGAGGCGACACCCACGAGAATGGGGGCCTCGAACAGGACCGGTATCCTGTTGTCGTCATCTGAAATCCATACGGAAAGATCCTCTTCGCCCGTAAATACGTTTCCCGAAAGGAGCTTGACGGAGAACTTCATGGTGTTTACCGTCCCGAAGCCCTTGACCTTCTTCTGCTCCTTGCCGCGGTAGATGAAATATACATTATATACATCATCGTCAATGGCGAAGGTCATCGGATACTTCACGTCCGGGACAATCTTCGACATGTCAATGTTCCTTGCAAGATAGAACAGGGACGGCAGGTCATACGTACACGAATTCAGGGGCAGCCTCACCGTGAGCTGCCCGTTTGACGAGGTAAACACATCTGCTGCGATATATGTGGTATCTGCCCCTTCCCACATATAGGAATACGTGTTCCGTGCCTCATACTTTCCTTCCAGGGTGTTGCGTGTAAACTTCAGCGGCCTTATGCCGTCCGCGGTAAACCATGACTGGAAGTTCTCCCTTACCTTGAAAAAGAAGTCGTACAGGCGGGTCGTCCTCCCGTACACGACACAGTGGAAGGCCTTCTGCCCGTTGAACCTGACAGTGTCTATACCTACCGAGGCCCAGCCGACATCCGAATCGATGGCCCCCCATTCATAATGTATAGTAAAGGTGAAACGCTCACCGGACTTGTAGGCCAGTTCATCTTCCGATACGGTACGGACCGGGATGCAGCCGCCGTTGCTGCCGGCATCCACGACATTCTGGGGAAATGCCGGAATATGGCACACGGCCAAAAGCAATATGACAAGCGCCCTGGTCATAGCGTTTACATGAATTCCTGGTTTCCCCCGAAATCGGACATGCCGGACTGGAATCCAGAAGGGGGACCGAACGGGACATCATCGTCATTGTTCATCGCAGAGGCGAACGGCATGTCGGAAATGCTCCCGACAAGGGAGTCTGCCATATCGACGAAACGTACCTCTGAAGCACGGAACATCATGTCTATCTCACCGATTTCCCCGTTTCTGTGCTTGGCGATTATGAGCGATGTCTTCCCTATATCTTCCGGATTATCTGAAAGGCCCTGATAATCATATCTGTGAATAAACAGCACCATATCCGCATCCTGCTCGATGGATCCGGACTCGCGCAGGTCGCTCAGCTGCGGCCTGTTGTTGCTTCCCGTCCTCTGTACAGCCTGACGGCTCAGCTGGGAAAGCGCTATGATAGGGACATTCATTTCCTTGGCTGTGGCCTTGAGTGTCCTGGATATTGCCGCGACTTCCTGCTCCCTCATCCCGCGCAGCTCCGCAGGCCCCTGCATGAGCTGCAGGTAGTCCACTATCACGAGCCTGACCCCTTTCTGCTTAACAAGACGCTTCACCTTGGAGCGGAACTCCATCACAGGAAGAGACGGGGTATCATCGATGTACAGCGGAGCCTTGGTCAGGTCCTTCAGCTTTTCCTCCAACTGCTTCCACTCATAAGGCTCCAGCTTCTGCCCGCCCTTGACCTTGTCTGCATTCAGGCCGGTCTCCGTCACCATCATACGCTTTGCAAGCTGGATGGCCGGCATCTCGAGAGAGAAGAAAGCCACCGGCATATGGTAGTCCACTGCCGCGTTCCTGGCGATGTTCAGCACGAACGCCGTCTTTCCGACAGACGGTCTGGCAGCCAGGATGATAAGGTCCGAGGCCTGCCATCCGAGAGTCACCTTGTCGAGGGACTGGAAGCCTGACGGCACACCACTCAGCCCGGTGGTGTCCTGCAGATTCTCTATATCCTGGATGGCCTGGTTGATGACAGAGCCGATCTCCTGCACATCCTTCTTGACATTGTTCTGGATGGCGGCGAAGATCTTGGTCTGGGCCATGTCGATGAGGTCATCTACATTGGTCGAATCATCGTATGAATTCTTCAGTATGTCATATGAAGCGGTTATGAGCTCCCTCTGGATGCTTTTCTGCTTGAGGATCTTGATATAGACCTCTATATGCGCAGCGGCACCGACCTTCTGGGAAAGCTGTGCCAGGGCCACGGCTCCGCCGACAGCCTCCAGGTTCCCGTCTGCCTTGAGCTTCTGCGTGACGGTAAGGATATCTATAGGGGAATGCTCATTAGAGAGCGACACCATGGACTGGAACACCATCCTGTGCCTGTCGCTATAGAAACACGACGGGGTCAGCTCCTCCATAGCCTCATCGACACAGCTCGGCTCAATCAGGAGAGCACCGATGACAGCCTCCTCTACATCAAGAGCTTGAGGCGGTTTGTTTCCCATCTCAAGCCCTAATGTTTCGAGGTTCACGGCATCCTTCTTCCTTGAGGAGCGTCTCTTTACCTCGTCTGCCATAACCTGCTATTCAAAATCAGGATTTACCAGTATTCTTCCGCAGTATTCGCAGATTATCATTTTCTTGTTTGAAGCGATGTCAATGAGGCGCTGCGGAGGAATTGTGTTGAAACAGCCTCCGCATGCGTTGCCGTTGAATACGGACACTACGGCAAGATGGTTGTTACAGCTGCTCCTTATACGCTCGTATGCGCTCATTGTCCTTGCATCTATCTTGTCTGCACAGGCCTGGCGGTTCGCCCTGAGCCTTTCCTCCTCCTTGGATGTGGACTCCACAATCAGGGTCAGCTCCTGCTTCTTCGCCTTCAGGTCCTCGTTCTTGACAGCAATCTTCTCCTTTATGGACTCGAGCTCCTGCTTCTTGGAGGCTACAAGTTCCTTGGTCTCGTAGATATTCTTCTCGGCAATCTCCCTCAGAAGGCCCTGGTTCTCTATCTCCTTGTTAAGGGAGTCGTACTCGCGGCTGTTGGACACATTGTCCACCTGTGCCCTGTATTTTTCGAGCTGGGTATCGCACTCGACGATATTGTGCTTGTATTCAGTGATACGCTTTCCGGCATCATCTATCTGTTCGTTGATACGGGCAGTCTTTGCCTTCAGGTCAGCTATCTCGTTCTCCAGCGCCTCGACCTCGAGAGGGAGTTCCCCCCTGAGCTGGAGTATCTTGTCTATTTCAGTATCTGCCTGCTGAAGTTCATATAGGGTCCTGAGCTTTTCCTCTACGCTCAGGTCCGAATCTGCAAAACTCTTCTGGATGGATACAAAGGTTTCCCTCTGGTCAATAGGAGTTTCAACTTTTTTTGTCTTTTTAGCCATATCGCTTAAAAATAAAATACCGGGTTACTATATATATTCTCCGTAATGCGGACTGCAAAGGTAGGAAAATTTTTCTTGAGTAACGAAAATAAAATAGCAACTATCTCTATTTCACTCTCATAATGTCCTATATCCATTATCATGAAATCCTTAGGAGTAAAGAAATGGTGATAGGACACATCGCCGCAGAGGTACAGCTGCGCCCCGGAGGAGACAGCCTTCCCTATGAGGGAGCTTCCGGACCCGCCACACATGGCCACCCTCTTCACCGGCACATCCACAGGCCTGGACGTCCTGACTGCCTTGAGGGAGAACTTTTCCTTGACATACCTGATGGCCTCCTCCGCTGTCATCGGGCAGGGCAGGTTCCCGACCGTCCCGAGGCCGGTCCCGTCACCTTCACTGTCGAGAATTTCTATATCCTTCAGCCCGAGTCTGCGCGCCATGGCACCGCTTACACCGGCAATCACCTTGTCAGCTGTAGTGTGCGCGGCATAAACCGCGATACCCGCCGAGACCGCCTTCATGACCGCAAGCCCCACCTGGTCTTCCGGAGATATCCGCTTCAACCCGGAAAAAATGAGAGGATGATGCGTCACAATCATGTCCGCCCCCGCCTCAATGGCCTCATCCACAAGTTCCGGCGTACAGTCCAGCCCGATCAGGACAGAATGCGCCGGGGAATCAGGCGATCCGATACAAAGCCCGCTGTTGTCCCAGCTCTCCTGAATCGACAACGGGGCGAAATCCTCTATCACAGAAACTACGTCCTTGACCTTATATGTATCCATACCTATATATTATATATAATGGCAGCATCACAATTCCCTTCGGATTTCCTCCAGCTGCTGCCGTATATCCTTCAATATCTCTATCGCCCTGATCCTCGACTCGACGGGACGCCTGTCCTCCTTCATCTTCCTTGCCGCTCCTTCCAGGGACAGGCCGCAGTCCCTCACAAGAAAATGTATCTGCCTGAATGTATCCAGGTCCTCGGCCTTGTAAAGGCGGTTTCCCTTCGCATTTCGGACAGGCCTTACAAGAGACGGAAAACTGTTGGACCAGAAACGCACCAGCGACACATTTTCACCGAGGGCGTCCGCCACTTCACCTATTGTATAATAAAGCTTTTCCATATCGGCATCAATCCATAGACTGCCCGGCACTCGCGGAAAGGAGCAGCATTGCGCTGTACTCTTCAGGAGTCACCGAACTGAAAAAATAGCTGACCGGGTCGAGGGCTGTGCTGTCGCGCCATATCTCATAGTGCAGATGCGGGGCGAACGACTTCCCGGACATGCCGACACTGCCGAGCACATCCCCTCTCTTTACCCTCCGTCCACGCACAGCCTTCACATCGGACAGATGGGCATATCTCGTCACATATCCGTTTCCATGGTCAACGGTCACAGCATTACCCAGGCCTTTTCTCGAATACTGGACGGAAGACACTGTCCCGTCCGCAGAGGCAACCACAGGTGTTCCCGACGGGGCAATCATATCAAGTCCGTCATGGATTACCTTAACCTTATAGAAAGGGTTGATCTTCTCACCCACGGACGCACCTACGGAAGTGTAGGTAAAACCCTCGATAGGGAAAGCAAGGGGAGGCACGGCATCCGGCAGGGACAGCATATGGAATATCTCCATGAAGTCCCTGTCTATATCCTGAGCCTTCTCGTACAGAGGACGGAAACGTTTCTCTGAATACAGCAGTATGTCGCTCACCTCCATGGAGTCGCTTTCTGAAAGATAATCGGAAATCTGGGTGTCAAGGGAGAGCACATCCGTCTGGAAAAGGTCGTTATAGATCATGTTGTCCTTCGCCTCAAGCCCGGAGACCACATCCTCGAGGAGCCTCTGTTCCTGTTCCATCTCCGGATACAGTTTTTCGTACATACGGTTTTCCGCCTTCAGACGGCGCTCGCTGTCCGTACTGAAAAACAATGCGAAAATAATATAATACAATACGGCGAGGGACAGACTGGCAAGGAAATACTTCAGTCCCCGCAGCAGGACCGAACGTATCGAGCGCCTCTGCCTGCGGAACTTGAAATCATCCTTGTCATAGACATAGTGGCTACTCATTTGTATGCGCAATCAGAGACATATATTCGTCATGTGTCATAGCAAGGTCATAATAGTTGTAAGGGTTTACATGCGCCCCCCTGTACATGACCTCATAGTGGAGATGCGGCCCAGTGGACTTGCCGGAATTCCCGGACGTGCCTATGTATTTCCCGCGCTTTATAACATCGCCCTTCTTTACATCAATCTTGTCCATATGGGCATATCTGGTCCTGTAACCGAAACCGTGGTCAATGATAAGATTCTTCCCGTAACCGTAGCTCTCTATCTGCACCATTTCCACTACACCGTCTGCCGTTGCATAGACGGGATTGCCGACATTGCATGCGAAGTCCACACCTTCATGGTATGCGGTACGGCCTGAAATCGGATCGGTCCTGCGGCCAAAAGAACTTGATATCCTGTATGTTCCAGGAACCGGGTCGATAGGCGGTATGGCTGGGATGCACTGGGCCATGTCGCCGGCCCTTTTAGAGAGCACAGTCACATCATCAAAAGACCTGCTCTGCACGAATGTCTTGCGGGACAGCATGTCAAGGCGCATTTTCGTGCTTTTCAGCATATTTCCCGAACCGGCCTCGTCAAGCCAGGAATAACGGTCCACGCCTCCGATGCCGGCATTACGCACTTCCTCCGGTATCTCGTTCATACCGAATATGGACCGGTATACATCATCGTCCCTGACGCGTATGGCCTCCAGGCTTGCCTCGTACCTGTCGAGCTGGCTGTTCATGATGTCCATCTTGAGGCTCCACCTGGCATTGACCTTTTTCAGGACAGCTGTCTTCGGGAGGTCGCACCCCAGCACAGAAGAATATATCCATATATAGAGTACCGCCATGCCAAGGCTTGCAACAAAAAGGAGGACCCCTTTAAAAAAACGGGCCCCTGCCGAACGCTCCTTCACCTCGTAGGTCAGAGTATCGGGATTGAAAATATACCTTTTGAATTTAGACATCATGCAAATATAGAAACTTTTCGGAAAAATGTTATTACTTTTGCATGTCAAAATGAATACCGGATTTTTTCCGGACATCCGAAACAGTGTTTATTATGATGACATCCAAAGAAATAAGGAAAGCATTCCTCGACTTTTTCGCCTCTAAGGGCCATACTATAGTACCGTCAGCACCAATGGTTGTGAAAAACGACCCTACCCTGATGTTCACCAACGCAGGCATGAACCAGTTCAAAGACTGGTTTCTCGGGAACAGCGCACCGCAGTACAAGCGGGTGACTGACAGCCAGAAATGCCTGAGGGTCAGCGGGAAGCATAATGACCTTGAAGAAGTAGGGCATGACTCCTACCACCATACCATGTTCGAGATGCTCGGGAACTGGAGCTTCGGTGACTATTTCAAGAAGGAGGCCATCAGCTGGGCATGGGAACTGCTCACTGAAGTGTACAGGATAGACAAGGACCGACTCTACGCCACCGTATTCGAAGGAGACGGGGCAGACGGCACGGAAAAGGATACCGAGGCGCTCGAGGAGTGGAAGAAATACCTTCCCGCAGACCGCATCCTGTTCGGGAACAAGCATGACAACTTCTGGGAGATGGGTGACACCGGCCCGTGCGGCCCGTGCAGCGAAATACATGTGGACCTGCGCAGCGACGAAGAAAGGGCGGCTGTCCCTGGCAGGGAACTGGTAAACAAGGGGCACCATCTCGTGATAGAGATTTGGAATCTCGTGTTCATGCAGTTCAACAGGAAAGCAAGCGGGGAGCTTGAGCCTCTTCCGCACAAGAACGTCGACACTGGCATGGGCTTCGAAAGGCTCTGCATGACCCTCCAGGGAAAGACAAGCAACTACGACACGGACGTGTTCACAGGCATGATAGCCAAGGTAGAGGAGCTTTCCGGACACAGGTACCATGAATCTGAAAAGACAGAAGTGGCCATGAGGGTTATAGCAGACCATATCAGGGCCATCAGCTTCTCCATCGCAGACGGACAGCTCCCGTCGAATGTCAAGGCTGGATATGTCATCCGCCGCATCCTCCGCAGGGCGGTACGCTACGGATACACATTCCTCGGGTTCAACGAGCCGTTCCTGTGCAGGCTGGTGGGCCAGCTCGTGGCTGACATGGGGGAATTCTATCCTGAAATCGTAAAGCAGCAGGAGCTGATTGAAAAGGTTATCCGCGAGGAGGAGATGGCCTTTCTCCGTACTCTGGACAGGGGCATCAAGCTGATAGAGAACCTGATGGAAAAATCCAAAGACACCAGGGTAATCACCGGGGAGGACGCCTTCGTCCTTTACGACACATTCGGTTTCCCGATTGACCTGAGCGAGCTCATTGCGTCGGAGAACGGCTACACCATAGATCTAAAAGGTTTTGAGACAGAGCTCCAGAAGCAGAAGGAAAGGGCCCGCAATGCCACAGCCATCGAATCCGGGGACTGGATAGAGTTCCACCACTGCGACAGCGTGGAATTTGTAGGATACGATTTCACAGACATAGACGGGGCAAGCCTCACAAGACACCGCACCGTGAAGGCAAAGAACAAGGTGATGTACCAGCTCGTGTTCGACAGGACACCGTTCTACGCAGAAATGGGCGGACAGGTCGGTGACACAGGCTACATCGTATCAGAAAGCGGAGAGACCATAAAGATAATCAACACAATAAAGGAAAACAACCTCACCATCCACATCGCAGAAAGGATACCTTCCGACTGCAGCGAAAGCTTCTCCCTGCATGTAGATGCGGACAGGAGGCTAAAAATCACCAACAACCATACCGCCACACACCTCCTGCACAAGGCCCTGCGTGAAATCCTCGGGACGCATGTCGAGCAGAAGGGGTCTTTTGTGGCGGAAGACTACTTCCGTTTCGACTTCTCCCACTTCGAAAAGATGACGGACGAGCAGATCGACAAGGTGGAAAACCGCGTGAATGCCCTTATCCGCGCCAACTCGCCTCTCGAGGAGAACCGTTCCGCCACAATGGAGCAGGCCCAGGAGATGGGCGCGATGGCCCTGTTCGGGGAGAAATACGGAGACCGTGTAAGGATAGTGAAATTCGGGGATTCTGTTGAACTGTGCGGAGGGACTCATGCCAGGGCGACCGGCCAGATAGGATTCTTCAAGATAATCTCGGAATCGGCTATAGCGGCAGGAGTGCGCAGGATCGAGGCGACGACCGGCGAGCAGGCCGAGCTCGTGGTTGACCACATGGAGAATGCCCTCCGGACCGCCAGGGCGCTGTTCAACAATGTACCGGATCTTGCAGGGGCCATCGTAAAGATGATAAACGAAAATGCGGAGTTCAAGAAGAAGATAGACGAAATCATAAAGGAAAAGACCCTGGAATTCAAGAAGTTCCTGAAAGAGAACGGGAAGGAGATAAACGGGATCAGCGTCATCACGGTAACTACCCCTATGGATCCGTCAATGATGAAGAATGCAGCCTTCATGCTCCAAAAGGAGACAGAAAGGTTTGCCGCGATAGGTGCGTTCGAATATGAGGGCAAGCCGCAGCTTCTGCTGATGTATTCGCAGGACCTCGTAGAGGAGGGCTACAATGCGGCAAAGGACATCAAGGAAGCCGCCAGGTCAATCCTCGGCGGAGGCGGCGGCCAGCCAGGACTGGCAACTGCCGGCGGGAAGGACTCATCTGGCCTTGCCGCCGCACTCGAAACTCTGGTCACCCTCGCCACCAAAGGCAACTGACCCCGCAAGTCATAATGCCATCAAGGAGTAGGGGACGCAGTTACCTCCAGGTAATGAGGACCGGACATCGATGATGGCGATATAAATACCGAATTCGCTGCCTCGGCTGGTGCCGTAATGGCGGCAGTTATGAGGCCATCAAGGAGTAAGGGACGCAGTTACCTCCCGGTAATGAGGACCGGACGACGAAGATAACGATATAAATGCCGTCATTACGGCACCAGAGTATGAAGATACTTGATCGATTCATATTAAAATCATTCATAGGACCGTTCATCGCGATCCTCCTCGTCGTCGTCTTCATCCTCATGATGCAGTTCCTGTGGCTATATATTGATGAACTCGTAGGTAAAGGACTGAGTCTTAAAATAGTATTCGAATTCCTGGGATGGGGGTGCGCCACACTGCTGCCGCTGTCCATACCGCTGGCCACATTGCTCTCGTCGATGATGACATTGGGAACATTCGGTGAGAACAATGAGCTGCTTGCCATAAAAGCAGCCGGCATATCCCTGAAGAGAGTCCTCGCCCCCCTGATGATAGTGGCCGTACTTATAAGCGTAGCCGCTTTCTTCGCAGCCAACAACCTTGTTCCTGTGGCATACAACAAGATATTCTCCCTGCGCAGCGACATAAAGAGGACAAAGGAAGAGATAAAGATACCGACAGGGACATTCTATGACGGAATCGAAGGTTATATATTGAGGGTAGAAAGCAGGAACGACGAGACCCAGATGATGTATGACGTCATGGTATACAACCATACGGGCAACAAAGGTAACACCAGCCTTACTCTTGCAGACTCGGCCCTGATGCAGATGTCGAAAAGCAAGACATCCCTCACATTCATAATGTATGACGGGGTCAACTACGAGGAGACGAACACCAGGAAATACCGGGACACCACTCTCCAGCTTCAGAAGATAGAGTTTTCCCGTCAGGAACTGGTGATACCTCTCGAGAACTATGCCTTCCAGAAGTCGGAGGAAAAGGACTGGAACGATGCCAGGACAATGGAGCTCAAGCAGCTGTTCCATGACCAGGATTCGATAGGACGGTTGAATACGGAAGCCCAGGCGAACAACATAAAGACCCTTACCGAAAGCAGGATACTGAAATACAACATGCAGCTCGACACTGCAGGCAGATTCGTGGCTAAAGGGGTCCTCGACCGGAACGAGGTAGAAGAATCCAGCAGTCTGGACCGGGAAATCCGGGCATACGACCAGGCGCTCGCCAGCGCCAATGAATACATCTCCACCCTCACCGCATTCAACAGGGACACCTACCAGTATACTTTCAATATCAGGAGAATCGACATCGCGATACTGAAAAAGTTCGCACAGGCATTCGCATGCTTCATATTCTTCCTGATAGGTGCACCTCTGGGAGCGCTGATAAGAAAAGGAGGACTCGGTACCCCGGCAATCATTTCCGTACTGTTCTTCGTTGCCTACTGGGTCATCGACATATCCGGGGAAAAGCTCGCAAAAGACGGGGCCGTAAGCCCGGCATTCGGTGTATTCATATCTACGATAGTCCTGCTGCCGACAGGAATATTCCTGACCTGGAAGGCAATCAACGACTCTGCCATTTTCAGCACGGACAGCATGAAGACACTGTTCAACAAGATTAAAATCAAGATAATGGGACATATACGCAGGACAAGGATAGTCTATATGGGTACGCCTGAGTTTGCCGTAGCCCCTCTGGACACCCTCATAAAGAACGGCTACAATGTCGTGGGAGTCGTCACCGTAGCTGACAAGGCCAGCGGAAGGGGTCTTAAGGTGAACGAAAGTGCAGTAAAGAAATACGCCGTAGAACACGGGATACCAGTACTCCAGCCGGTATCGCTCAAAGACCCGGAATTCATAGAGGCGTTCAAGGCATGGAAACCTGACCTGGCCGTGGTTGTGGCATTCAGGCTCCTGCCTAAAGCCATCTGGGAAATCCCTAAGCTGGGGACATTTAACCTGCATGCCGCCCTGCTGCCGCAGTACCGCGGGGCCGCCCCTATAAATTGGGCTGTCATAAACGGGGAGCATTTTACCGGCGTCACCACATTCATGATCGATGACGGCATGGACACGGGGCACATAATATTCAGGGAACAGAGCAAGATAGAAAACACCGATACGGCCGGGGACGTGCATGACAAGCTGATGACACTCGGGGCGAATCTCGTAGTACAGACCATAGAGGCGATTCTGGAAAAGCATGTGGAACTACAGCTGCAGAAAAGCTTCATCCAGGGTGACGAAAAGCTCATGCCTGCGCCGAAGCTCACCAGGGAGCTGTGCCACATAGACTGGAACGACACCTGCAAGAATATCTACAACCTGGTTCGCGGTCTCAGCCCGTACCCAGGAGCATTCACTACCATTATAAAGGACGGGGCAGAGCAGCAGATGAAAATCTTCAGGGTGTCGGTTGCGGATGCGGACATGCTCACAGCAATCAGGGCGAAGGCATCCGGCAGATTCCCTGACGGAAATATACCTGCAGGCACAATAGTATCTGACGACAGGACATACCTTGCCGTAACGGCATCAGACGGTGCCGTTCTCATAGAAGATCTCCAGCTCGCAGGCAAGAAACGCATGGAAGTCAAAGAGTTCCTGCTCGGATTCAGGAATGCCGGACAGTATACCACGAGCACAGGCACTTCTGCCGATGTAAAGAAAAGGCTCCAGGCATGAAAAGCGCTGTAATCATCTGCAACGGGGATTTTCCAAAGAAAGAATATCCCCGTTATCTTATAGGGAAAGCAGACATCATCATCTGCTGCGACGGGGCTCTGCATACCTACCTGAGGCACTGCCGTAAAATCTTCGGCAAGGACCGCAGGCCTGACGCGGTAATCGGGGACATGGACTCGCTCGGGACGGCACTGCGCAGAAAATACAACGACATAACCATCCACGACCCGGACCAGGAAACAAACGACCAGACCAAAGCTTTCAGATTCGTTCTGTCAAGATACAAGGACATATCTGAAATTCACATCATAGGGGCCACAGGGAAAAGGGCCGAACACACTATCGGGAACCTCTCCCTCCTAATGGAATATGCAAAGGAATATGACCTGAATGCAATGGGGATAAAGGTGGACTCCGTCTACGACTACGGAACAGCTTTCGCGATAACGGATACGTCGGAGCTGTACTGCGGTAAAGACAGGAGCGTATCCATAATATCCCCGGACAGTACCCTCGTCATCAAATCATCCGGCCTCGTATGGCCGACGGACAACGTCATATTCGACAATCTATGGAAAGCCACACTCAACAGGTCCTCCGAAGACACGGTCAAGCTGGAGTTCAGCCATAAGTCGATAGCCCTGATACTGTTGGACTGACACCGGTCAAGCCTTACCGCTGCAGGACAGAGAAGCCATACAGTTTTTTGAGAGATTTCCGAGAAGATTTTCTGAATTTTTGAAGATTTAAAACAGCTTCTTGGGATTTTCCCTATTTTAGTTATAATTTTGGAGTGGATTTGATTACCAACATTTGAATTGTAATAAAATGAAAACCGAAGAATATTTCCCGTCCGTCACTGACATAGAATCAGCAGAAAAGACGTTGAGTGAGATACTGGAGCCCACTCCCCTCATGAAGAACCCCAGCCTGTCTGAAAAATACGGGGCAGACGTATTCCTCAAAAGGGAAGACCTCCAGATGGTACGTTCATACAAAATCCGCGGTGCATACAATATGATAAAGACCCTTTCCCCGGAATTGCTGAAATACGGGGTGGTCTGCGCCAGTGCAGGTAACCATGCGCAGGGCGTTGCATTCTCTTGCCAGAAGCTGAACATCATGGGCTCCATCTATATGCCGACAACTACACCGAAACAGAAAATCGAGCAGGTGAAGATGTTCGGGAAAGGCAATATCGACATCGTACTTACCGGGGACACCTTCGATGCGGCGAATGCAGCCGCCATAGAATATGCAAAAAAAAGCGGAAAGACATTCATCCCGCCGTTCGACCACAAGAAGATTATCGAGGGGCAGGGTACCATAGGCTATGAGATTACCAGGCAGCTCAAGTCACCGCTCGACTATATATTCATCCCTATAGGAGGTGGAGGGCTCGCCTCCGGGGTCGGGGCGTTCATCCGCCAGGTATGGCCGCAGACCAAAATCATAGGCGTTGAGCCGGCAGGAGCAGCATCCATGAAAGCGTCCATAGACAAGGGCGAAATAGTGGACCTTCCTACAATAGACAAGTTCGTGGACGGTGCCGCCGTCAAAAAGCCAGGGGAATATACCTTCAAGATATGCAGGGAAATACTTGATGACATCATACCTGTTCCGGAAGGGGCGGTATGTACAAGCATCATCGACATGTACAACAAAAGCGCCATTGTTGTAGAGCCAGCAGGGGCACTTTCCGTAGCCGCGCTGCGCTTCTATGCCGACAAGATTAAAGGCAAGAGGGTAGGATGCATCATAAGCGGCAGCAACAACGACATTACAAGGACAGAGGAAATACGGGAGAAATCAATGATTTACGAGGGGCTGAAACACTATTTCATCGTGACTTTCCCGCAACGCTCCGGAGCAATACTCTCTTTTATCCGCGATGTGATCGGCCCTACTGACGACCTGGTTCATATCCAGTACATCAAAAAGACGAATAAGGAAGAAGGCCCTGCCCTGATTGGGATAGAAGTTGCAAGCAAAGAAGACTATCAGGCCCTGATCAACAGGATGAAGGCAAACAACATAAATTACGAATACATTAACGAAAACAACAAACTGCTCGAAACTCTCATATAAAAATAAAGTATCATGACAAATATCGACTGGAGTAAACTGACATTCTCGTATACAAAAACGAACACCATGCTGTGCTGCCCGTTCAAAGACGGGCAGTGGGGCGAAATAGAAAGCCGCACAGACGACAACATCATCCTCAGCGCATTTGCAGGGGGGCTGCACTACAGCATAGAATGTTTCGAGGGGCTGAAGGCATTCAGGGGCAAAGATGGGAGAATCAGGATATTCAGACCTGAGGAAAACGCAGCAAGGCTACAGCGCTCGGCTGAATTCCTCGGAATAGCACCTCCACCTGCAGAGCTTTTCATTGAAATGTGCGAAAGAGTCGTAAAGGAAAATGTGGACTTCCTGCCGCCTTACGGGACAGGAGCCTCACTCTACCTGAGGCCGACACTCATCGGCTCAAACCCGCAACTGGGCGTAAGATCATCGAGAGACTGCCTGTTCATGATGCTGTGCTCACCTGTAGGTGCATATACCGGCGGGAATCTCGAACCGATAAAAGTGGTGATAGCCAGGAACTACGACCGGGCTGCACCTAACGGTTGCGGATGCTACAAGCTCGGCGGGAATTATGCCGCATCACTCCGCTCTTTCAACATTGCCACAAGGCAGGGCTACAAGGCAGTCCTTTACCTGAATCCTGCCACAAAGACGCATATAGATGAATTCAATTCATCCAACTTCTTCGCAATCAAGGGGAACACATATATCACCCCTAAATCCGAAAGCATCCTCCCTTCCATCACCAACAAATCCCTTGAACAGGCAGCCAGATACCTGGGCATGGAAGTGGAGCGCAGGCCTGTGCCTGTCGAGGAGCTCCCGACATTCGAAGAAACCGGAGAATGCGGTACAGCCGTAGTAATAACCCCTGTCTACAGGATAGACGACAAGCCTTACCTTGAATCCGACGAGGTGACCACCTACGAGTACGGACCTTCCGACAGATGCGGAGAAAAAAGCCTCAAACTGTACAGGTTCATCACCGGCATACAGTACGGAGAGATAGAAGATCCGTTCGGATGGTGCAGGTTTGTTGAATAAACGGAAAAAGGAGCTCTTTCAAGCTCCTTTTTCCGTTATATGCAATACAGTTTCCCGTATCAGAAATAATACCTGAATCCTATAGATGCCCCCGTATTGATCTTGAAACTGAATTCATTGTCCACATCCGATGTCCCGGTCGAACCTTTAGAGGAGGTACGGTCCATAGTATAGGTCAGGCCTCCGGCACGGAGAGTGACACCGAAATGCTCCGACGGTCTGAACTCGAAAGCTACTGCCGAAAGGTTAAGGCTGAACTGTGTGATACCGCCCTTGACCGTAGTCTGACGGTCTACCTCACGTCTGTTCCCTCCGAAACCGACACCAAAGTCAAAGCCCGGAGTATACCAGAACTTCTCTGCCAGAGGAACATAGTATTTCACGCCAGGGGAGATTTCGAATACGTTTGTTTTCCGGAACAGGTTATTCCCATCATTGTCAGTCCCGTTATTGTATCTGTTGTGGGTATAGCCCAATGAGATGCTTACCTCCAGACGGTCCATGACGAAATATCCGAACTGCGGGGCAATTCCGAAAGTCAAGGTAGCAGGTGTCTTGGTCACGACATTCCCTACCGTATTTCGGGAGTTGCCTCCTTCAAGAGTAAAATTGCCAGAAACATACATATCCCCTTTCTCCTGGGCCGACACGGCAGCCGAAAATCCGGCTATGGCAATGAGCAACAATAATTTTTTCTTCATACAGGTACAATTATTAAGTCTGTTCAACGAATCTAAAAACAATGTTATTCAATAAATTAAAAAGTCTCAGGCATCCAGTGTAAGATAATATTAGAAGTGTGTGTATTGTTACAAAGATTTTCATGGGGAGTGCCTGAGACTGAAAAGCGTCATCACGACGCATATGTTATTTCGGTATGCCCCCGACAACACAGACGACAACCCTGTTCTTTTCAGGGGAACTGTATGGGGCTTCAGTCGGACCTTTGTATGAGACATCAATCTTCTCTGACGGGATGCCGGCCTTCTCAAGCTCGGCGGCTACAGCCTCGGCACGTTTCCGTGACAGATACCAGTTCCTTTCAGGGGTTCCTGTCTGTGCATCGGCATATCCGGTAAGACTTACTTTCGCAGACGGATTGTCCTTGAGCATATCCGCTACGGCATTTATCTTCTTGGCTTCAGCGCCGCTGATCTCATACTTGCCTATGCGGAAATATACATTGTCCTTGAACTCCTTCACCTGAGGCTCCTCTACCGGGGCCGCAGCGACAGGCTCCTTTACCTGTTCCTTCTTTTCCGGTTTTGGTTCCGGCTGCGGAGAAGGCTTCCGCTCAGGAGCAGGGGCAGGGGCGACATACTGCTCGGACGCAGGGGCAGAGGCCTGTCTGCGGTTTTTCTTCAAGCCGATCTTGAAGATAAAGCCGGCCTGGGCACCAAGCTGCCAGTCCACTGCACTTCCGCGCTTTGAATTGAAACGGTCGGACAGGAAATTGCCGTTGACTTCGACATTGAACTGCACCGCATCTGTAATCCGGATGCCGGTACCGGCTCCGAACCTGCCGGCCGGGAAGACCTTGCTCCCGTTCCATATCAGGTTGTCTGCAGGAAAAGCGGCGGCCAGTGAATTGGCCTCCTCGTTATTGAATGCACCGTTGACACCCACTCCGGCAAAGAGGTAAGGGCTTACGGCCCTGCTCGTCCTGTACCCGGAAAATATACTGCAGATGTCCACCATCACATCAACATTCCCTTGAAGGAAATTGTACTTGTACACCTGGGTAGGTCCCGTAAGAGCACCCTTGGCCTGCCATCCGCCTATTCCGGCACGTACACTCCACACCGGAGTGAACTGATAGCCGAACGAGAAAGTCGCAGCAGGAGATATGAGGTTCCCGAATTTCGTTTCACCTACCGTATTGCCGACACCTCCCTGGGCCTGGATGAACCAGTGCCCGTTGAAATCATCGGCCCTGCCGTCATGCCTACTGTCCTGACCGTATACAAAGGCTGCAGACAGTACAGCGGCCAATGCGATTGTCAATGTCTTTTTCATGGCGCTTAAGATCAGTCTTTACTTTCAAAACAAAGAGGGTGGCCGTTGTTTTCCGACCACCCTCCTCTTGTCATAATTGCAGATTATGAAAGTCCATTGGACCTACTCAATTGATTCCGCACTTGTAAGGATAGTGATATTACCCACTTTAGCAATCTTGCATATATTGGTTATCTCCATCTCTACTTTATATCCTGCATATTTCTGCTGCTGGAGGATTGTCCCCTTATTGTACCAATCAACATCTGATGTGTTGATGATATTGAGAGTCTTGTCTCCGTCTTTGCTGAATGATGCCTCATCATCAAATCCAGGATAATCAGTACCGCCAAATACGAGGTCGTATGAGAAGTTGACATTGTTCAGTTTGTAAGTATCCTGTGCATATTTTGTAAGTGCACCCTTCTCATAAATGGCTTTGCCATCCCGGTCCTCTATCGTGATATAGTCATTCATATCGGCCGTACTGTGCTCGGCTGTCAGTGTCTTGAGCGTGATTTCGTCAAGATTCATTACGAATGGTGACAGGAACTCTACATTGTAGTGCATTTCACAGAAATGGCCATTTGACAGCTGGACTACAATAGTCACGACAGCGGTAAAGGATTCTTTAGTAAGAGGAGCAGTAAGGGCTATTTCAGCTTCTTCCCAGCCTGGAGTCCCATCAGTAATCTCGACGCCTGTCTGAGGCTTTGCAGTAGGGCTTGTCTCCTGGTAAGGGACAGGGGTACCATCAGCCTCGAGAGGCTGGAGGACTGCCCAATAGTCACCACTATGATTATCTGGAGTCTCCCATCCTGCGAGATAGTTCTCGAAGTGCTCCCTTATGGATGACTGCATAACCCAAGCGGATTCATCGGCATTAAGCTTTCCTTTGACCTGAACAGTGTTGGTTGTGCCTGGCTTCAGATAATCAGGATTAAGTGCAGGGAACTCAGGAGTATGAGATACTGAATACTCGAATACGATAGCCACATCTACATCCTGGTTGTTGTCTTTGGCCGGGATAACAACTTTGACACAAGCGCTGCTGTTCTCATCTACCATATTTGATATATTGAGCTCTACTGCATTGGTAGCAGTTGAAACTGACATTCCGGTCGCATCCGGTTCCACACCGGCAGGCTTGGCATCAACGATAGGCTCATCATAGTTGCCGTCCTTATCCACATCGTAATGTATTTCAGGATTGTTGACATCATACTTGCGTACGAAATCATCGTAAGACATACCAAGATCTGCAAATATTTCTGAATTTGCATCTTTCCATTCAAGTACAAGATACTCGCCGTCAGTTGGATCAATTTCATTGTACCTGTATGTGCCAGTGATAGTCTTAAATACCTTTTCTCCTTTAGGGTCAGGTGAATAGGTGTCATCTACAATCTGTACCTTTATATAGCAGTCTGCCACTACCTTACCGTTTACCTCAGACTGTACATAAAGAAGAGGAGTACGACCGATAGCAGGCCTCGGGTTGCTGATAAAGCTGTCATTGATTGAAAGTACACCATCCTCGGAAAGCACAACAAATTCCTGCTGGTTAGTCTTGTTGTCGTCACCGAGATATTCCTTTACGAGAGAGATTTTATAATCCGGAGCTACAGCAATTTCCGGAAGTGATTTTTTTACTTCATTCGCATAGGTCTCAAGATATTTATTTATATCCAAAGTTTCCTGATAGTTCATCATCAAATCGGCTTTTGCCGCAAGAGTCGGATAATCAGCCTTATTGTCTGAACCTGTCCCCTCTTTGAATTTGATAACTTCAGGTTTGGCCGCAGTATATTTATCTTTGTT
Source organism: uncultured Bacteroidales bacterium (assembly GCA_944326305.1). GTDB lineage: Bacteria > Bacteroidota > Bacteroidia > Bacteroidales > UBA932 > Cryptobacteroides. Next base: position 21,719 of record CALVDL010000020.1, on the reverse strand, counting down.
GATAATATTAAAGTCCTTCAGGTCTGTCCTCTGGACGAAAGAATAGTCAGAAACAATTTCTTCACCTTCCAGCATGGCCTGGAGAGCGACTATCACCTGCTTCCCAGTAAAATCTGAAGGCAGCTTTTTGTTATCCTTTGCAGTTACAGTAACAATCACACCGCCTTTCTCACCGGCCTCCGGTTCTCCGACAATTTCAATAAGCGTCGTCTCGTCCCCTGCCACCTTAGTTTCCACATCGCGGTTAATGAAAGCCCATTCAACATCTGTCAAATCAGCATTGGCTGGATTTACACGATAAGTCACTTCTGGATTATTAGTGGCTGCGAACGCACCCTTCAGGTCATAAATAGAATAGAAATCTATCACGCCAAGACCGTCATGCAGCACCTCCGGCACGAAAGCGAGAGATTTAAGAGCAGAATAGAGAGGAATAGCAAATGGACCATCTACACCCTCTACGCCAGAAAGGAGGAGAGCACCATTTTCTTCATCCCATACAGCAGTCACACCATCAGCAGAAGCGACCCACGAGATTTGTGTATTTACAGGTTCTCCTATAGGTTCACCATCCTGAGTTTCAGTAACCTTATACCAATAACCATCCTCATTAGGCACATAATATACTACATTTGCATCAGCGCCTGGTGCACCTTCACTACCAGGATCACCGTCATCTCCTTTAGGACCCGTGGCAGGATAATCGGTCTTCACATCATCAATATACCAATAGCCATCAGACCCTATGGTGACTACTGAACCTGGAGTTCCGTTGGTGCCATTTGTAAGTTCGAAGTCTGAGCCATCACTTAAAGTAACAGTCACACCATTTGCAGTTTGCTCTACACCGGTAATGACTGCACCCTCCGTAATCTTCTTCTGAAGATCGGCGAGAGTCCCTTCCACGGCTGTAAGACGATCATCGAGTTTGTTGATGTCATCCTCATAATCGGTACAGCCAGTAAAGGCCAGCATCCCGCCCGCCAGGCAGAATGCCATAACCGTTCTGAAAAATTTTTTCATAACCAAAATTTGTTTGTTACACATTGTAACAAATTGAAAAATGTCCCAGGAAGTCACGGACACATACAGTCCAGGGAGGGATTCTGCTTGAGAGCATCTTTTTTTCGAACAAATTTTTGTATATGAAAAAAAAATAATCTACATTTGTGCGTGTTTTAGCTATATGCGTTTTAGCCTATACAGAAAACAAACTAAAAACTATATTTATAACAATGTGTAACAATCCGTTTACACATTTTCTCCTTTCAAACTCCCGCTGAAAAAACAGAATACAGCAAGCCACGGCAAACTGCCCCACGACCGTTTGCATACGATTTACATACCGTTCAATTGAGGTCGGTAAGGAAGGACGCATTCCTGAAACGCGTCTCACGGTCGAACCCGGCCAGATAGTTCTCTGTAACAGAAAGGCTGGAATGTCCGAGACTTTCACTGATGAATGAGACCGCAACCCCGCTACGCTGCATGACAGTGGCGAAAGAATGGCGCGCGGCATATGTGGTAAAGGGAGGGATGCCAATCTGGGAGGCGATAAGCTTCAAGGCATTATTGCACTTGCCTATCACCTGACGTACAGCTATGGCTGCCTTGAAACTGTCTTCGTCCCCTCTCAGGAAAGGGAAGATGAATGTCTCCGGGCTCCCGTCCGGAACATTGCCCCAACGCTGCATTATCCTCTGCATTTCAGGGCAGACAACGGCCCTTATCACCTTGGAACGGCCGTAGGCGTACATTGTCTTCGACCTAATGAAACATATCTCGCCATTCATTATATTTCCATACTTCAGAAATAGCATGTCCCTGAAATTAATACCATTGCACAGATAAGAAAAAAGCCATAAGTCACGGTACATCTCCAACTTAGGCGGGCCGCTGTATTCCATTATCTTCTTTATCTGCTGTTTGGTCAGGGCAAGTTTTCTGGATGAAGGTTTCGGCACTGTATAGCCGGACTTTCCGAACGGGAAATTATCTTCACTGATATAGCCGTCCCTCATGGCTTCATAAAGGACACATTTCAGGGTCTTCATGTAGATATTTACCGTAGTGAGCGATTTCCCATCCTTCACCCAGTGACGTTCGCAGTCCCGGAGCCATTGCCACGTTATATCGGAAAAGCATATATCAGCCCCGGCGAACCCTTCTATATTAAGGAGTGTCGAACGGCACCTGTAATATGAATTCACCTTACCCTCATCGTGAAGCCTCTGCATCATCCGGCGCATGGAGGCATTGACAGTACAGTCCAACGCAGAATCAATCCTGAAATGGAATTTACTGAACGAGAACTTCCCGCTGCAGACGATGCCGTCTACAGTTTCCCTGACATGGTTGAAGACTCTCTCTATTTCAGGAAGTTTTTTGACAACCCTGCTGCCTGTGACAGCCTTTGACCATTCCTGTTCGGACATGTCGACGTCTGTAGGGATATATTTCTGGATGCGCCTGTAGACTATTTCTATCTTTACCGGAAACAGTCCGTTGTTTTTCTTTCTCCGTCTGTCGAGCACTACGATGACAGACACTCCGTCTTTACGATATTTCAGCATTGCAATCATATTTTATTGAATATGGATTTGCATGCAAAATACATACATCAGTGTCGGACAGGCTGTATCACCTACTCACAATACATTAATATTCAACATCCTATCTACCCTTAACGGTCTTACTGTCAGCCGTTTCCCTGAAGAATATTGCAAACAGGACGGCGACAAGAAGAGAGTAGCCGGCAAAGATGTACCAGGCTGCGCTCCAGTTGCCTACCGTATAGAATATGCCGCCGACCTCGGCAGGACAGGTGAAATGGTTTACGACCGCCTGGGCCCCTATCATGCCTATTGAGGCACCTATTCCATTGGTCATGAGCATGAAAAGGCCCTGGGCGCTGGAACGTATGTCCTCAGTGGTCTTTTCGTTCACGTAAAGGGAACCTGAAATGTTGAAGAAATCGAATGCCACGCCGTATACTATCATTGACAGTATGAACATCCACACACCGGGGCCAGGATTGCCGGCACCGAAAAGGCCGAAACGGAATACCCAGGCAATCATTGCGATAAGCATGACTTTCTTGATTCCCAGCCTTCTCAGACATACCGGTATGAGGAGTATCCCGAGGGTCTCGGAGACCTGTGATATGGAAATCAGGGCATTAGCGTTCTCCGCACCGAACGTCCCGGCATATTCAGGTATGGCCTTGAAGCTGGTAATGAATGGATTGGCATAGCCGTTGGTTATCTGAAGGGCCACACCGAGCAGCATGGAGAAAATGAAGAATGTGGCCATCTGCCTGTTCTTAAAAAGGGTGAAAGCCTTGAGGCCCAGGGCATCCGAGAGACTCTTGCGGTCCTTTGAAGCCTTAACCGGACAGTTCTGCAGGGTCAGGGCATAAAGCATGAGTACCAGCCCGAGGATTCCGGAAGTAATGAACTGCCAATATGTTGACTGGAACTGGACCCCGTCCGGGTCCTTCATGAAATTCACGAAAAGCATACTGCAGATGAAACCGATGGTTCCGAACACCCTTATTGGAGGGAAATCCTTCACGGTATCGTAACCGTTGCTCTCAAGGATATTGTATGCAACCGAGTTCGAAAGGGCGATCGTTGGCATGAAAAAAGCCACGCTCAAGCCATAAAGAGGGAAAAGCACCCCGAAACTGATTCCCGGCTCCGCATTCATGCAGTAATACCCGGCAGCAAGCATCGCAGCTCCGGCAATGCCATGGCATATGCTCAGGACCTTCTGGGCCGGGATGAACTTGTCAGCTATGATGCCGATGAGGGCCGGCATGAAAATAGAGACAATCCCCTGCATGGAATAAAACCACCCGATATGGTCCGCAAGTCCCGCCTTGCCGAGGTAGTTACCCATCGAAGTCAGATATGCCCCCCAGATGGCAAACTGCAGGAAGTTCATGACCACCAGCCTGATACGGACTGACTTATTCTTCATTGATTACAGTTTTTAAATGTTATTGGAGAGCAAATATAAGGGTATTTATCCGGTTTTTACTATCTTTGGCACTTGAAATAACAGTAAAAATGCAGAATTCATAATGAAATTCGTCAAGACCGCGACAGATCCCCAGTCAAGTGCAAGATGCGGAACCATCAGCACGGACCACGGGCAGATCGAGACCCCCATATTCATGCCGGTAGGCACGGTAGGGTCGGTAAAAGGAATCTACCACAGGGATCTGGAAGAAGACATAAGGGCAGAAATCATCCTGGGCAACACATACCATCTGTATCTCAGGCCCGGGCTTGAAATACTCCGTGCGGCAGGGGGCCTTCACAAATTCATCTCATGGGACAGGCCCATACTGACAGACAGCGGCGGATTCCAGGTGTTCTCGCTCTCCCCCATCAGGAAACTCACACAGGACGGTTGCACCTTTTCTTCGCACATAGACGGTTCGAAGCACACTTTCACACCTGAAAACAATGTAGATACACAGAGGATAATCGGGGCCGACATCGTAATGGCCCTGGATGAGTGCACCCCAGGAGACGCCACTTATGATTATGCCAGGAAATCATTGAAGCTCACCCAGTCCTGGCTGGAGCGCTGCATCAGCCGCTTTGACTCGACAGAGCCGCTGTACGGATATTCGCAGGCGTTCTTCCCGATAATCCAGGGATGCGTATACCCCGACCTGAGGCGGGAGGCGGTGGAGCATGCGGCCAGATTCGGCCGGGAGGGATATGCAATAGGCGGACTCGCCGTCGGGGAACCGACCGAGAAGATGTATGAAATGCTCGAAGTGGTATGCCCGATGCTCCCGGACGACAGACCGAGGTACCTCATGGGTGTGGGGACCCCGGCAAACATACTTGAAGGCATAGCCAGGGGCGTGGACATGTTCGACTGCGTAATGCCGACACGGAACGGCCGCAACGGGATGCTCTTCACATGGAACGGCATCATGAACATGCGCAACAGGAAATGGGCCGACGACTTCTCCCCTATCGACCCGGACGGAACATCATTCGTGGACCGCACATACAGCAAGGCCTACCTCAGGCACCTGTTCATAGCGGGGGAAATCTTTGCAGGGCAGATAGCGAGCGAACACAACCTCGCGTTCTACCTGGACCTTGTCAGGGAAGCGAGAAAACATATCGCTGCCGGGGACTTCAAGTCATGGAAAGACGAAACGGTCAAAAGAGTCATGACCAGGCTGTAAGAAAAGCCGGTCAACAATTTAAACAGGACATAAAATGGACCTCAAACCGAGAATACTCGATCTCTATATAGTGAAGAAATTCATCTTCACTTTCTTTATCGCGCTGATACTCATCATAGGCATTGTAATCATCTTCGACATCAGCGAGAAGATAGACGATTTCGTGGCGCATGAAGCCCCGCTGAAAGAGATAGTATTCGACTACTACCTCAACTTCATACCTTACTTCATGAACATGTTCAGCCCGCTGTTCGTGTTCATAACCGTAATCTTCTTCACCTCGAAGATGGCGGCCAACTCCGAAATCATAGCCATACTGTCCTGCGGAATCAGCTTCCACAGAATGATGGTCCCGTATATGTTCTCCGCAGCTCTCATTGCAGCTTTCTCTCTGATCCTGAACCTGTTCATCATCCCGAACTCGAACAAGGTGCTCGATGAGTTCAACGGCAAGTACCTGAAGAGCAGCTACCAGAACACGGGCAGGAACATCCACTACCAGATCTCCCCGGGGGAGTTCGTCTATGTGGAATCATTCAGCAGGTGGAACAACACCGCATACAAGTTCACACTCGAAAGGGTGAAACAAAACCGGCTGGTCTCCAAGCTCTCGGCCGAGACGGCCGTATGGGACAGTACATTCAACGGCTGGACCTTGAAAAAATACGTAATCCGGGACTACAGCGGATCAATGACGGACAAGATCAGGACAGGGAATCGGCTCGATACCGTAATCAACCTTTCCGTCTCGGATTTCTACCTTACAAAAAACACTGTCACCACCCTGTCATACAAGGAGCTCAACCAGATGATCGAGACCCAGGAAATGAGAGGTGATGACAATGTGAAACTGGCCCAGATAGAGAAGCATACCCGCTTCGCCCTGCCGTTCTCGGCATTCATCCTGACAATAATGGGAGTGGCACTCTCCTCGAAAAAGCGACGGGGAGGCATTGGATGGAACATCGGCATCGGGATAGCACTCAGCTTCTCCTATATCCTGTTCCTGAAATTCAGTGAAATGTTCGTCTACACGGATTTCCTCCCGCCAGGGATAGCACTATGGGTGCCGAATATCCTGTATGCCATAATATCGGGATTCCTTTACAGGATCGCGCCGAAATAGCGTAGCACTTTTTCTGACAGCAGCCGCAAGCTATTCCTGCCTGTAATGCACACTTGACGCCCCGGAGGACGAGATGCGCGACTTTCCGTCACCGTACATGACTACAGTAGACGCGCCGGACGCCTTCCCTTCAGCCGTGCCGTTGCATTTCACGTAACATTCGCTTGCACCCGAAACGCTGCATGAAAAGGTCTCCGTCTCTACATACGCCTTGCCGGAAGAAAGGGATGAGGCCCCGGAGACAGACGCACTGAATCTGTCAGCCCTGCCGCTGAGTACTACATCGGAAGCCCCTCCTGCGTCCACGGTAAGCCCGCAGGCTGAAACAGAAGACCGTACATCCGATGCTCCGCTCACTGACATCTCAAGGGACGACTCCACCTCCATGTCCGCGATGAAATCAGATGCACCGCTTACCTTTACATCCAGACTCCGGGCCGTGATCACGGCATCGCTCTCAAAATCCGAAGCCCCGCTGATGTCAATCTTTCCTATAGAGGAGCTGGCCGGGACCACGACGTAGACCTTGCCCTGGTTTCCACGCCAGAACTTCCTGTCCTTCCGCTGGACGTATATCTTCAGGACACCCTTGTCATCCTCTACACAGACACAAGGGAGCACTTTGGAATCAGCAGTCACGACAACATTGTCAGCTTCTGCAGAATACAGGATGTCAACCGACCCTGACACCTCAAGTACAGAATACCCGGTATCAACCTTGAAAACTTTTTCATCCGTTTCCCCGGAAAGTCGCATCCCTGCCACGGAGACACAGGAAGCAAGGGCCATTACAGACATGGACATGAATAAAATAAAAAATCTTTTCATTGTATATTGATTTAAGAGTTTCCACACCAGGCAGCACAGAAAAAATCCGGTCTGCCGCAGAATCTATATCTGTCAGACCGGAAGAATGTCAGAAATGTTGCAGTCAATCCTGCTTTTTTTACAGAAAAATCACCGTTTGCCTGTCTCCTGGACAATCGAAGATACGGAATCGGATACAGAACCAGAAACATCCGCATCCCCACTGTAGTATATGGAGCTTCCGCCGCTCAATGTGCAGCGAATCTCCCCGTCGCTCCTGAACGTAGCCAGACTTGCACCGCTGAGTACCCCCGTACACCTGTCTATTTCCAGTGAATACGGTGTGCCAACCTGTATATCCCCGAGGGTAGATGCCCCGGACAGGGACATGTCACAGGATGACACGGAGCCTGAAAGCTTCGCCAAGGATGCACCGGAAGCGGTGAACCTCATGTTCCCGCATTTGAGGAAACCGCACTCTGCGAGGCTCGCCCCCGAAAGATTCAGGTCAAACTCATCCGCCTCTACCGCACCGGTAAATGATGATGCCCCGGAAGCAGTAAGGCAGAACCTGTCATTCCCGAACAGGACATCCGATACGAGCAGGGCTGCACCGGAAAGGGCAACAGATTCTATATCCCTTTTTGGAGGCAGCGTAACCACAGCCTTGAATGCGGCCCAGCCGCTGTCATCGAGCTTGAGGCCTTTCGCCAGCTCCACCATCAGAGTACCTTTCTTTTCATAAATTTTGATGTATGGCATAATGTTCACATCGGCCTCGAGCTGGGGAGACGTGCAGTCCTCCGAAAACCTCACCTCAATTATTGAGGACACCTCCACTTTCGTATAGGACATAGGAATATCGACATACACCACATCCGTTATGCCGGCCAATTCAACTTTACTGCAGCCGCATAACATACACAACATTACGGAAAACGCCAATCCAAAATACTTCATCCGTTTCATCTGTTCTCTTTAAAACCTTCCACAAGATGCAGAAACGGGCTGACGTGTTGCAGAAAAGACAAAAATCCGCCCGATTAATGCTTTACAAGCCCAAGTTTCTCCATCAGGGCATGCGGATCAGGCTCATGTCCCCTGAAATTGCGGTATAGCACGGCCGGGTCTTCCGAGCCTCCCCTGGACAGGATATTCTCCCTGAATGAAGCTGCCGTCGCCTTGTCGAATATGCCGTTCTCCTTGAAAAGGGAGAAAGCGTCAGCCTCAAGGACTTCGGCCCATTTGTATGAATAATACCCTGCTGCATATCCGCCAGAGAAAATGTGGTTGAATGCAGGGGAAACCGCTGTCCCGCTTACATCCGGCATTAGACGGTACGGTTCAAGCACCTTCTTTTCGAACTCCAGAGTACCTTCCTCCGGAAGCGTATCCAATGTATGCCATGCCATATCCAGGACACCGAACTGTAGCTGACGCACCTGCTGGTAGCCGGCAAGATAGTTTTTCGCCTCAACTATCCTGGATATAAACTCCTCCGGTATCGGCTCTCCTGTCCTGTAATCCTTTGCAAAAGTCTCCAGATACTGCGGCTCGTATGCCCAGTTCTCCATAATCTGCGACGGAAGCTCTACAAAATCCCTTGCGACAGAAGTCCCCGTAAGGGACGGATACCTGCCCTCCGCCATTATACCATGGAGGGCATGTCCGAACTCGTGCAGGAAAGTCGTCAGTTCATCATGGGTAAGCAGGGAGGGAGTATTGCCTGCCGGTTTGGTGAAATTGGTCACTATGCTCACCAGAGGGCGCTCTTCGACCCCGTCCCTTATGCTCTGGCCACGGAACTCAGTCATCCAGGCACCGCCGCGCTTCCCTTCCCTCGGGAAGAAATCAGCATAGAAGACTGCAAGATGCCTTCCTCCAGCATCCGTGACATCATAGGCCCTGACATCCTTGTGGTAAACAGGGACATCATCCGCCTCTGTAAACCGTATCCCGTACAGACGGCCGGCAAGGTCGAATACTGCGGAAATACAGTCCTCCAGCCTGAAATACGGCTTCAGGAGCTCCTCATTCAGTGAAAATTCAGCTTCCTTGTACCGTTCCGACCAGAAAAGGAAATCCCACGGCATGAGCATGGAGTCCCCGAACCCGTGCTCCGAAGCATAGGCATATATCCGGGAGATATCATCTTTCGCGAACGGAAGCGATTCCGACATCAGACCGTCCAGGAATGACGCCACCTTTTCCGGTGTCCTGGCCATGTTCTCCTCAAGCACATATCCGGCATAGTTTCCGTATCCGAGCATCTTCGACATCCTTATCCTGAGATCCGCCATCTTCCTGACAATCCCTGTATTGTCTGTCTCACCTCCTATTCCTTTGGAATTGTATGCAATGTACATCTGCCTGCGCAGTTCCCTTCTGCGGCTGTATTTCATGAAAGGGGCATAGCTCGGGTAATCCAGGGTGAACACCCAGCCGTCCAGCCCTTTGGACTGGGCGGCAGCCTTTCCGGCCTCCACGACATAGCCAGGCAGCCCCGCAAGATCGTCAGGATCAGTAAGATGAAGCATGTACGCATTGGACGAGCGCAGGACATTGTTCCCGAAAGAGAGGGACAGGAGGGAAAGTTCTTCGGCATATTTACGGTAAATCTCCTTGTCCTTCTCAGGAAGGGCTGCCCCGTTTCTGACAAAGGACCTGTATGTATTCTCCAGAAGCATCATCCGGTCTTTTTCAAGGGAAAGGGATGACTTCCTGTCATAGACATACCTGACCCTGTCGAAAAGCTGTCCGTTCATCGACACATACATGGAATACTCCGTAAGCATAGGGGAAACCTTTTCTGCCACAGCCTGCATCCTGTCATCCGTCTCCGCCTCAAGCAGATTGAAGAAGACAGAAGATACCCGGTCCAGGGTCCTGCCGCTATATTCCAGGGCCTCGACGGTATTTTCAAAGTCCGGGGGCTCCGGATTGGCCACTATTGCATCTATTTCAGATTTAGCCTCGGCTATCCCTGCCTCGAATGCCGGAAGATAGTCGTCCACACCGATAAGGCCGAACTGCGGCACACCCCACCTGAGCGGAGATTCCGCCAACAAAGGATTATTCATTTTGTACGGTAATGTTAATGTTTAAAAAGGCATTATGCACTGAATAAAGATAATTTTCCAGTAATCAGAATGCAAACTTAAGCAAAATATCTTGATTTGACGACCGGAGAAGGCCACTACGGGACTATTCATCCGGGCGGTCATATGATATCAAGCCTGCCTATGGACTTCACCAGTGTTTCCGTGACGGTAAAGCTTATATCGTAACACCACATCTCCGTACTTTTCCTTCCTTTCCTGTAACCCGTAATATGGCTGAAGTCGAACCCCATCTGCCCAAGTACAGTCACCGGTACAGTATCAACGTCCATCTTTATAAGGCCGGACAATATCCTGTAGTTCTTTTCAAGCGCATTTATCACCCTGATCCGGAACAGCCGGCTGTTCCGGGTACGTTTGTTATGCCACCTGTTCTTGCACTTGTCACAACAGAACTTCCTGTCTGTCCTGCTGCCGTATGAAATCCTGTTCCCGCACTCCAGGCACCTTCCTTCCGTACTGCCGGGCTCAGTCCCTGACAGATAGAAATTCTCTGCAGACGCCGTCATCTTAACATGATTTTCCATTGTATATACTATTAAATCAGATTGCCAGAATTTTTTCTGCGGACGCAAATTTGGATCAAGCAGCAATACCGGCAAAATAAATGTGGCGAAATCAGGAACCTTTAAAAAAAAGTTTTTTCGTTTTTTAATACAAAGTACCGGGCGGCAGAAACATTAAAAAAGAGAAATTTCTTAAAAAAACGTAAAAACATCACAAGAACAGCGGACTGGACAGGTACACCGTACTGTAATTCTGCATTACTTTGCATCCGGCCGGCATGGAGCGCTCACAGGATTCCGGTCAGCGATACACAAAAAAGAAAGCATCATTATGGAACAGTTGAACAAGATTGAATTGAGGGGTAACGTAGGTAATGTGCGTATCTCTGACATCGGAGGGAACCGTGTCGCACGGTTCTCCCTCGCTACAAATTTCATGTACAAAGGCAAGGACAACGAGGCCGTGCTGGAGACCACATGGCATAACATCGTCGCATGGAGCGGCAAAGGCATGCCGGATTTCTCCACTATTGTAAAAGGGGCACCGGTCTATGTGTGCGGGAGACTGAGGACATCGAGATTCACCGGGAATGACGGGACAGAGAAGACAGTCTACGAAGTCATCGCGAACCACATAGATGTCATCTGCCAGTGACAACAGACAGGCTGCATTCACCGCAGTGACGGGGACTTCTTCCGGCAAGGCGGTAATGCAGTTCTTCGTTTTTCACTGTCTCTTAAGCCTTTACCATAAGCACATGAGGGTCTCCTCCTTAACAAAATACAAGGAAACTGCCGGTATCTGCACAACAGATTTGAATTATTAAAAATAAGATTTATCTTTGCGGCCGTAATCATGGGAAATTTTATGGAATTAAAGGAAAAATTCAATGGCGGGGAGTGGACCCGCAAGATTGACGTGTCTGATTTCGTGTACAGGAACATCACTCCATATGAAGGAGATGCATCGTTCCTCAAAGGACCGTCAGAGCGTACCGTCAAGCTGTGGAAAGAATGCCTCAGCGCTCTTGAAGAAGAAAGGAAAAACAACGGAGTGCGCTCAATCGACTCCAAGACGATCTCTACAATCACTTCCCACAGGGCAGGCTACATAGACAAGGAATGTGAACTGATTGTCGGCCTGCAGACCGACGAGCTCCTGAAAAGGGCGATCAAGCCTTTCGGAGGGTTCCGTGTAACCGAGAAGGCCTGCAAGGAAAACGGCGTTGAGATCGATCCTGAAGTAAAGAAAATTTTCACGCACTACCGCAAGACGCACAACGACGGAGTGTTCGACGTATATACAGAGGAAATCCTGAAATTCAGGTCTTTGGGCTTCCTGACCGGTCTTCCGGACAATTACTCCAGGGGACGTATCATCGGTGACTACCGCAGGCTCGCCCTGTACGGTGCGGACAGGCTTATCGAAGCCAAGAAAGAGGACCTGAGAAACCTCACAGGCCCGATGACCGAGGCAAGGATAAGGCTCCGTGAGGAAGTGGCAGAGCAGATCCGCGCCCTGGGAGAGATAAAGGTGCTGGGAGAATACTACGGGCTCGAGCTCGGAAGGCCGGCATACAATGCACAGGAGGCGGTACAGTGGGTCTATATGGCCTACCTCGCGGCAGTTAAGGAGCAGGACGGTGCGGCGATGTCCCTCGGAAATGTATCCTCATTCCTTGACATCTACATCCAGTACGACCTCGACCACGGGAACATAGACGAGAGCTTCGCCCAGGAGCTCATCGACCAGTTCGTGATGAAGCTGAGGATGGTACGCCACCTCAGGATGCAGTCGTACAACGACATATTCGCCGGTGACCCTACATGGGTGACCGAATCGATAGGTGGACGTTTCAATGACGGTAAGGTAAAAGTCACCAAGACCTCTTTCCGTTTCCTGCAGACACTCTACAACCTCGGGCCTGCACCGGAGCCCAACATGACAGTACTGTGGAGCCCGGAACTCCCTGAAGGGTTCAAGGAGTTCTGTGCAAAAGTCTCTGTAGACACAAGCTCCATACAGTATGAGAACGACGACCTTATGCGCCATGTGCGCGGCAGCGATGACTACGGAATCGCATGCTGTGTGTCATACCAGGCCATCGGCAAGGCCATACAGTTCTTCGGAGCACGCGCCAACCTGGCCAAAGCCCTACTGCTGGCCATCAACGGTGGCCGCTGCGAGAACACCGGCACACTCATGGTCAAGGGGATAGAGCCGCTCAAAAGCGACGTGCTCGACTTCGAGGAGGTGATTACGAACTACAAAAAAGTGCTGCATGAGGTCGCAAGGGTCTACAACGAGGCGATGAACATCATCCACTACATGCACGACAAGTATGACTACGAAAGGGCGCAGATGGCGTTCATTGACACCGACCCGGCAATCAACCTCGCATACGGGGTGGCAGGCCTCTCAATCGCGGCGGATTCCCTTTCAGCCATCAAATATGCTAAAGTCACCGCGCACCGCAACGCCGACGGTCTCACCGACGGATTCAACATCGAGGGGGAATACCCTTGCTTCGGAAACGACAACGACAAGGTCGACAGCATCGCGGTAGACCTGGTGCACTATTTCAGTTCTGAACTGAACAAGCTCCCTGTCTACAAGAACGCCATGCCTACGCTTTCACTGCTGACCATCACCTCCAACGTGATGTACGGCAAGAAGACAGGCGCCACACCGGACGGAAGGGCTAAAGGGGTGGCATTCGCACCGGGCGCGAACCCGATGCACGGGCGCGATTCCCACGGGGCGATAGCTTCACTCAGCTCTGTTGCCAAGCTTGACTACCATGACGCGATGGACGGTATAAGCAACACCTTCTCCATTGTCCCTAAATCACTCGGGCCTACTTCGGAGGAGAGGATAGAGAACCTCGTGACCATGATGGACGGATATTTCTCAAAGGGTGCGCATCATCTGAACGTGAACGTCCTCAACAGGGAAATGCTCGAGGACGCCATGGAGCACCCGGAAAACTATCCGCAGCTGACCATCAGGGTTTCAGGATACGCTGTCAACTTCACAAAACTGAGCCGTGAGCACCAGCTTGAAGTGATAGCAAGGACATTCCACAATTCCCTGTAAGATGGATCTGAAAGTTCATTCCTACGAATCGATGGGTACATATGACGGGCCGGGACTCCGGCTCGTTGTTTTTCTGCAGGGCTGTCCCTTCAGATGTCTGTACTGCGCAAATCCTGACACTATCCCGGCAGAGGGCGGCAAGGCCACGGGAGCAGGGGAAATCATTGAGATGGCGGTCCGGCAAAAGCCTTTTTTCGGGAAACGGGGAGGAATAACATTCTCCGGAGGAGAACCGACAATGCAGGCAAAAGCATTGATCCCCATAGTAAAAGAGTTAAAAAACAACGGGATACATGTCTGCCTTGACACCAATGGCGGAATATGGAACCTCCATGTGGAGAAACTGCTGTCCATGACCGACCTTGTGCTGCTTGACGTAAAGGAATTCAACCCTCAAAGGCATGAAACGCTGACAGGCAGGAGCAACACGCAGACGCTCCAGACTGCCAGATGGCTCGAAGAACACAACAGGCCGTTCTGGCTCAGGTACGTTCTCGTGCCGGGATACAGCGACTTCGAGGAGGACATCCGCGCCCTCGGGGAACATTTCGGATCCAGGGCACTTACTGACGGGAGCAGACCTGGTGGCTACAGGATGATACAGCGCGTGGAGATACTCCCCTACCATACCCTCGGGGTCAACAAATACGACGCCCTCGGACAGGAATACAAACTGAAAGGCGTGCCGCTCAACACAAGGGAACAGCTTGAAAGGGCGGAATCTCTTTTCAAAGAGTATTTCGACTGCGTGGTGCTTAACTGATCAATAGGCCTATGAACAGACACTCTATTAAAGAATGGGCCATTGCAGTGCGTCCGTGGTCATTTCCGGCCTCCGCCATGCCTGTTGCCGTTACACTGGCATATATGCTTTGGAAAAGCGGAGAAGAGGGTACCACGGCCGGAATGGACTGGATATACGGGCTATGGGCTCTGGTGAACATAGTGATATTCCACGCCGCGGGGAACACATGGAGCGATTATTTCGACTACAGGAAATCAGTGGATGCGGAAGATACTTTCGGGGTCAGGACATTGACCGGGGGAATGTTCACCCCGGATGAAATCATACGGCTTTCGACCGGACTGCTTGCGGTGGCTCTGGCAGGAGGTACGGGGCTCATGCTGCTCACAGGGCTCCCCCTGCTGTGGATAGGCCTCGGAGGGGCGGCCTGCTCCCTGCTGTACCCGCTGCTCAAATACAATGCGGCCGGGGACTTCGTGATCTTCGCTGCGTATGCCTTCCTGCCTATCCTCGGGACATCATTCGTGGTAAGCGGGGAATTCTGTCTGGAAGCACTGTGGCTTGCCATACCTGTCGGACTCATAACAGTGGCCATCCTCCATGCCAACAACACACGGGACATGGCCACTGACAGGAGGGCAGGAATCAGGACAATAGCGATGAAGGCCGGAGAGAAGGCATCCAGGTTCATATACTACGGTGAAATACTTATACCGTTCGCATGGGTTGCAGGATGTACGGCCGCGGGGATATTCCCGGCATGGTGCCTGCTTACCTTCATGGCGATATTCCCTGCGGCCGGGGCACTGAAAATGATGGCGGGGTCCCGCACCGGAGGTATGAAGGCGATAAGTTCACTGGACCAGGCCACGGCGCAGCTGCAGCTCGTATTCTCCCTGCTGTTCGCGGCATCGTTCATAGCGGCATATTTCATTTGAGCATGGGGAAGTATATAAGTGACAAATACGGGCTGAAAGTCGCATCAGCACTCATGGCAGCTGCCGCCCTGTGGTTTATCATGTTCTCCCCGTGGACAGCCCCGCATGTGAATTTCTGGGCAGCAATGTCATGCTCTGCAGCCATACTGATGACCCTGGCAACATGCTTCCGCCCGGGGATATGGAGATCTGTCCGCCCGGAATGGAAGGACCTGGCATGCGGCATCCTGATAGCCGCAGTCCTTTGGGGAGTGTTCTGGCTCGGGGACAAGGTCTCATCATTCCTTTTCGGATTCGCAAGGCCGCAGGTGGATATGATATACGGGATCAAGGGCGGGACTTCTCCCTGGCTCCTGTCCGCGCTGCTTCTCCTGCTCATTGGCCCTGCGGAGGAACTGTTCTGGAGGGGCTATGTGCAAAACACGCTCTCCTCGAGATGGAATCCAGACACAGGGGCAGCATTAACCCTTGCCGCCTACACCCTGGTGCATGTACCGTCGATGAACTTCATGCTTGTGATGGCGTCACTGACGGCAGGGGCCGTCTGGGGGCTGCTGTACAGGTTCTTTCCGGAAAGACTGTGGGCATTGGTAATTTCCCATGCCCTGTGGGATGCGGCGGTATTTGTATGGTTTCCGGTCTGACACGAATAGGAAAAGCAAAAAATTATACATACATTTGCGATACAACAATTGAATTTTCTATGAAACATCTGTTACCTGAACTGCCGTACAGCCAGTATGCACTGGCTCCGGCCATGAGCGCAGAAACATTTGAATACCATTACGGTAAACACCTGCAGACATATATCGACAACCTCAACAGGATGATTGAGGGCTCCCCATACGAGGAGATGCCTCTCGAGGACATCGTCCGCAAGGCCACAGGCGGGATATTCAACAATGCCGCCCAGACCTGGAACCATACATTCTTCTTCCAGACACTCACCCCTGAACAAAAGGCCATACCTGAAAAACTCGCTGCCGCCCTTACGGAAGCATTCGGCTCCGTGGAGGCATTCAAGGACGAGTTTACCAAGTCTGCAATATCCCTGTTCGGGTCAGGATGGGTATGGCTGGCCGAAGACGCCGAGGGCAAGCTCTCGATACTGCAGGAGTCAAATGCGGGCAATCCGCTGACCAAGGGAATGAAGCCTCTGCTCACAGTGGATGTATGGGAGCACGCATACTATATCGACTACAGGAACAAGCGTGCCGCCTATGTCGAAGCATGGTGGAACCTCATCGACTGGGAAAAAGTCACTGAAAGGCTGTAGGACAAGTCCCCTGCAATTGGAGGCATCCAGCCTGAACAAAAACCAATACTAAAGAAAATCAGTTAATTTTAATTTACCGGAATCATCATGAAAAAGTATGTTTGCATCATCTGCGGATACGTATATGATCCTGCAGTAGGAGACCCGGACAGCGGTATCGAGCCGGGTACAGCGTTCGAGGACCTTCCTGAAGATTGGGTTTGCCCTCTCTGCGGGGTAGGCAAAGAGGATTTCAAGGTCGAAGAATAGCCATCGGCATTACAGATCTGAAGGGGATGGACCAGGCCAGGCCTGCTGTCCATCCTCTTTTTCTATGGACCGGGATAAGAACCGCATCGAGAATTCGCATCCGCAGTACTGCTGATTGTAAAAGCAGTATTCCTTTATGATCTGGCTACGGCGCTCCTGAAGGCCGCCTTTGCGCCAGTTACGGTCCCACCATACGACATCGGGGAAAAGGCCTGCGGCATAGCGTCCAGCCTCGTTGATCTGGTCAAGGCTTTTCCAACGGGAAGATGCAAGGGTGGTGGTGACTACCTTAAGACCATGCTCATGCGCATATCCGGCAGCCCTCTCAAGCCTGTATCTGAAACATTTGAGACATCTTGCCCCGCGTTCCGGCTCATTCTCCAGTCCTTTCATGGCAGTGAGCCATTGAGCATGGTCATAGTCGGCATCCACAATCTCAAGCCCCAGAGAGCGGGCATATCTCGTGCATTCGTCCTTCCGCATAAGATATTCACGTTCTGGATAGATATTAGGGTTGCAATAGTATATCACAGGCCTGATCCCGTTGTCCGTCAGGGCTTCCACTATCGCTGACGAGCACGGGGCACAACAGGTGTGGAGAAGTACAGTATCCTCACCGCCAGGGACTTCTATCTGCAATTTTCTTTTCATCGCCTTGCGTGCCGCAAAGAATCTCCGAACAAATATTGCGGTACAGCGGCCAAAATTAAGAAACTGTTTCGAAATTTTAAATATAAAATTCAAGAAGTATTTCCGAAGAGAATGTTTCTGAAGTTTCGAAAAGGACAGCAGAACTGTCCGGCTGAGAAATTCTCAGGGAATTTATACCGGAAAGACCTTTAAAAGAATTTTTGAAAAAATTTACGTAAATTCGTGCGATTTTTGAAATGGGATTTAAAGATAGTTATTATGAAAAAGATCATCACAGCTGTGATTGCAGCTTCCGCAGCACTTTTCATGGCTTCATGCGGAGGCAGCATCGACCTCAACGGGAAATGGGAAATCACCACCCTCAACGGTGAGCAGGTAAAGGCGGTTGAGACCGCACCCTTTATCGAGTTCAATACCGCTGAAGGCAAGGTACACGGGCATACAAGCTGCAACATAATGAACGGCAGCTATACCCAGGACGGGAAGAAGCTCACTTTCAGCAAAATGGCCACTACCATGATGGCCGGTCCGGACATGGAGCTTGAAGGGGCCGTCCTCGATGCCATCAACAAGACCGCTTCAGTCAAGAACGGTTCTGAAGGAAAGATCCTGGCACTTGACGCCGAAGGGAATGTACTGATGGAACTGCAGAAGAAATAGACAGGCCCGCGGTTGCAAAGACGAAAATTATCGCTATATTTGCACCCGCAATTCTGGAGAGATGCTCGAGTGGCTTAAGAGGCACGCCTGGAAAGCGTGTATACGACAAAATCGTATCTCGGGTTCGAATCCCGATCTCTCCGCAAGACAAGAAATTGAAAACCAATGTTTTACAAATCAAACACTCGATTTTACACCCAAGAAATGTAAAGTCGGGTGTTTTCTTATTTAAAGGGTTATGCGCTAATCCCCCTGCTTTTATACATTTCGTCTATTTTGTCTAATAATGAAGTGTTTGCCTTTCGTTGCTCCATTTTGCTTCTCAACGATTTTGCCTTTTTCGCTTTTCCTGTCGCAAGGCACAACATATACAAGCCGATTGGAGTAGCCCAAAAGACTTTTTGTTTAGACCTGACACGAAACAGTTTAATCAGAAAAGTGTGTCTTGAGTGATTGTCCTCTATTAAATCCCATAAATCATTCAAGCATTGATGTCGTTTTAATAAGGGCAAGACTTTATTTTGTAGTGTAGAGCAAATCAAATCTTTTATTGGTGAGCAATCTTGATTTGGGTGCAAAATAAACCAATAATCATCTTTTCTCATAAAATTCCCTATACGAGTTCTTATCGGACAGGAATTTTCCAAAGGAAAATCACAGACCTCGTTAAACAAGCACATTGCATAATCACCCCAAGTCACACCAATATTGATTGTGAATTGCCATGTGTTGGAAGAGTCATCAAATCCCCATTTGTCCTTTTGTATATTGATACACCAATCTAATTCTTCTACATGAGCATGAAAATTATTACCTTTCTTCCTAAACCCTGCGGATTTCAAAATAGGAGTTATACCGTCTTTGACAATATGATAGAATTGTTCCTTAATATTTATCTTTTCTTCTTCTGTCATATCAATCATTGATTTTACTGCACATGATAGCCGATGTTTTTTAATTGTTTCTCAAGACTCCATTTATCTGGTTTTTTCTGAGGATCAAACCATTTAGCTCCAGCCGCCAGCCATGTATTGCGGTATTCTGTTAGGGATTCCTGCGTATAATCTTCATTACCCCATTCCACACCGCAACATGGACAAATATCGTATGTCGGAGTCTTTCCATCATCACCCCACGGATTGTAATTGCCAAGTGGATATCCACAAATAGGGCAGAAATTATTTATATCTGTTCGTTCATCAGCTTGTTCCATAATACCCATAATATTATTTACAAAAACATCACAGCAACAATCAAAGTCAGCAGAAAACCCAAACCGCATATATTATTTATCACTTCACTTTCCATCCACAAATCATGGTACGAGCGTTTGCGCCCTATCACCTTGAAGAAAATATAACGCACGGCGGCTCCTATATAACGAAAGAAGTCCATGACAAAATTGAACACGTACAATATGCCGAAAAATATAAGGTATATGAATTTCATCGCTTACCTCCTTTCCGCACTTCAGGATATGCCCAAAGTAGCAATGAAAATAAAAACACGATGAAATAGAACACGACATACCTTTTGTTAAGTTCCCTTTCCCAGAATATGGTATCGTTCTTTGCGTCGTAGTAATACGCTAATTTTTCAACGTTCTCGGTCTTACGTTTGGAATAGGGTATAGGTATGCCTGTATAATATTCTTTGCCGTTATATGCTATTTTAACGGATGAACCAAGCTTTCTATAATTTACTTCCAATATAGAAAAATTTGTAATCGGAGTTTGGGATGCCACAATGCTTGCCCTATGTTGATACAGCCCAAAAACATATATTGCCAACCCTAACAGAGCAATGTTTATTGCCGAAACAATAGGAAGCCATTTGTTAAATCTCATCGTTTGCCTCCGTTCCTCCAATCTTATAATCAAATCTGTCAAACAAGACCCTCTTTCCGGCGTAATTACCCAAAATGTAGCTGAGAGTGACGCTAATCCATAAAGGAATACCGCAAGTGTATTCTACAGAATCAGTCATATTGATAATACATTGATTGTCCGTGGCAATTTTTAGCAAATCCGAAAAAGTAAATTTAGGAGGCAAATTCTTCTGAATTTTCTCAAAGTCTTGAATTGCTTCTTTATGAAGACCTTCCGGTATGGCATAAGAAACCAGTTCCCAACTCCTTTTTTCTTGGGGAGTTTTCAAGAATCTGACAAACGAGGCATATTCTTTGGGAATATCCTTGATGCTCCTTTTTAACACCTTCTCGTATTTCGCACACATCGGACTGCAATAGTCCGCCTCGGAAATCTTACATCTGTTCCGTTTTATTGGATGCCCGTCATAATCGCAGAACAGTCTGTATTGAACTATAGAACGGTTATAGTCGCCTATCTTCTTATTTTGAGGGATACGGTCATATTCCTCAAAATAAAAATCATATACTTTGTCAAAAATGGCCAAGCCCTCAATGGCACAAAACCATTCGCCTTCTTTTATCCAATTATTCGGTTCCATAACTTAATCTACTTAGATGGCATAAAGATAAGAAAAAAAGGAGCAACCAAGAGTTTATTTGATTGCTCCTTTCAATTCAGTACGAACTAATTAACGTTTATAATCTAAATCCACCTCCTTTTCTCGGTTCATCAGGTGCTTTCCGGAAGCCATGTCCCAGCTTGCCAAGTTGCTCCTTGAACCATTCGCCAATCGGCTGTTTGTTTATGGTCAGAACCAATTTATTGTTGTCGGTCGGATTCCTTTCCACCTTGAAAACATCGTTCTTGATGTCAAACTTCCGTCTGTGTTCTTCGGAATAAATCCTGCCATTCCACCTAATAGCCTCTTTCTTTGTCAGTAGGCTCTCTATCATTTCTTTGGTGAAGCCGATAGCTGCGCACAGCTTTTCCATTCTCAGCATCTCCCTAAGCATCGGGAACCATTTGAATGCCTTTTCAAGAATAGTATTCAGCCGTGATATTTCCTTGTCTTTGGCTTCAAGTTCCTGTCTCTCCGCAAATTTCCCATGCCTTCAAATGAATTTCTCGAAGGCCATCCTTGAACCGTGCAGATAATAGATTTCGCCGCAGTATGTAAAGCCGAGGCGAGAGATGACGCGGAGCATGCGGACATTGTCGTTCCGGGTGTCAATCCTAAAGCTGCGTACACCCTTCCCTGCGGCAAGACTCTCCACTTCCTGGATGAAGACGTAGGCTACGCCCTTCCCTTTTACCTCATCAGCTACAGCAAGCCTGTGCAGCACCACGTACCGGCTGTCGGAGAGCCATTTTCCACGGATTCCGTGTAACCGGAAATCAGGAATACATCAAAATCGGCAACGAGGCTACATCAAAAATTGCAACAATCGTACATCAGAAA
>CALVDL010000019.1 GCA_944326305.1 uncultured Bacteroidales bacterium | reverse complement strand
ACCCCCAGTCACCTGTCGGTGACAGCCCCGCTGGGGCATACGGCTCCGCTTCGCTACGCCGGCACCTGCGCTGCTTCCGTTTCCTCCCGGAAACCTCGCTGTCGCTCCGGTGCGGCCCTGACGGGCCTTTCCATCATAATCTTCCTGTCTGTCCACCCCCAGTCACCTGTCGGTGACAGCCCCGCTGGGGCATACGGCTCCGCTTCGCTACGCCGGCACCTGCGCTGCTTCCGTTTCCTCCCGGAAACCTCGCTGTCGCTCCGGTGCGGCCCTGACGGGCCTTTCCATCATAATCTTCCTGTCTGTCCACCCCCCCCAGTCACCTGTCGGTGACAGCTCTTTGTTAAGGGGCGTCAATACCGGGCGGCAGTCGGGGAATCTGCCTGCTGTCCTCTGGAGGCAAGGTACTTTTCGAGCCCATCCCTGCGGAGACGGCAGGCCGGACAATGGCCGCAGCCGTCGCCGGGAATGCCGTTGTAGCATGTGAGGGTCTCGTTCCTGATGACATCCAGGACACCCATTTCATCGGCAAGGGCCCAGGTCTGTGCCTTGTCTATCCACATCAGTGGCGTATGTATTATAAACTGTTCATCCATCGCAAGGTTCAATGTGACATTCAGGGATTTGATAAAAGCGTCCCTGCAGTCAGGATAGCCGCTGAAGTCCGTCTGGGAGACTCCGGTCACTATATGGCTTATACCGTGCTCCCTGGCAAGGACGGCGGCTATGCTCAGGAAGAACATGTTACGGCCGGGCACGAATGTATTGGGGCAGGAACCTTCCGGCTTCTCCTGGTCCATCACTATATCAGGATCCGTCAATGAATTGGATCCAAGCCGCCCGATCAGAGGGACATCCATGACATGGAAGTCAACTCCGGCCTTTTCAGCCAGTTTCCCTGCAATCTCCACCTCCAGTGAATGCTTCTGCCCGTATCTGAATGTCAGTGCATGGACTTTCCCGAATCTGCGCTTCGCCCAGAAAAGGCATGTGGTGGAATCCTGGCCCCCGCTGAATACAACCAGGGCCTCGTCTTTGTTTATCTTATTCATATATCCATTATTTTAAACGGGTTGTAAGAAATGGAGGTGTCGAAAGTATCGGCACCTTCGTATTTTTTGACGGCCTTGACGACAATATTTGTCACCGGGAGGATGACCACCTCGTATGCTGTTTTCAGGAATATCTGAAGCAGCATCATCTTGACCATCTCGTCCGCTGCAAGGCCCCAGAACGCTATCGGGAAGAACACCAGCGAATCCACAGTCTCCCCTGCGACAGAGGAGACCACAGCCCTGAATGAAAAGCGCCTGCCATGTGACGCCACCTTCATCCTGCTCATGATATAGGCGTTTACGGTAGAGCCTGAAAGGAATGCCAGCAGGGACGCCAGCGTGACCCTCGGGGCCATGCCGAAAATATAGTCGAAATGCTCTCCGCCGTCCCAGAAGCCAGCCGCCGGCAGCACCCTGACTATCTGCGCCATGGCCACCACGAAGAAATTCATGGCGAAACCGCTCCAGATGACAAGCCGAGCCTTCCTGTACCCCCAGACTTCCACGATACAGTCGTTGAGGATATAGGACACGGGGAAGATGATCACGCCTCCGGTAAGGGTGAGCATGCCGGCAGTGAATATCTTTGTTTCAAAAAGGTTGGATGCAATCAGGCATACGTTGAAAAGTATTGCCATCAGCACGAACGGGACTGACAGCGCGACGCGCTGGCGTGGGGCGGGAGGCCCCTGGATAGGATTTTCTGTTTGCATTTTTCTTGTTTTTTAAGTGGTTACCAAGCACACTTTCCGATGTCAGCTGGACGGGGTTACAAGGCCGAGAAGGCAGGTTTCAAGTTCGTGGCGGGGAACTGCCGTAAGGCCAGGGGATGAAGGTACCGGAGAGCCGTCATATATCAGGATGCAGGGCATGGAGGCTGCCGAAGCGGCACGGGCCCCTGTCTCGGAATCCTCCACGGCCACTACCTCTTCCCTGTCAAGCCCGGTTATTTCAAGCGCCCTGAGATACGGCTCCGCAGAAGGCTTTGCCTCTGTTACGTCATCGGAGGTGACTGTCCCGCAGAAAAAATCCGCAATCCCCAAATGCGACAGGCACATATCAACCTGCCTCCTTGAGGAATTACTGACAAGGACCATCTTCACTCCGGCCTCCTCCAGACGCTCCAGAGTCCGGCAGATGCCGTCCTCCAGACCGGCGAACGATGCCAGAAACGCCTCGTACAGAGTATCTATCCTGCAGAGTATCTCTGAATGAAGGCTTTCGGAAAACCGGCCCGCATCCTCCAGGACAACGCGGATCGCATCCTCGTTGGAAAGGTTGAACCCGTCGGATTTCTCCAGGACAGTCATGTCAAGGTCATATTCGGACTTTATTGTCCCTATAATATGGTCCCACAGGCTGATGGTATCAGCCACCGTGCCGTCCATGTCGAAGAAAACTCCCCTGTACCGTCCCATCATTCCCAGAAACCGAAAAAGTGATGCACAGGGCCGTGCCCCTTCCCTATCCGGTATCCGGCACCGGCCTCTATCGCCTTGCTGATGTACTCCTTGGCATTTCCCACAGCCTCGTCAAGACCGTACCCGCGTGCCAGGAAGGCGGCAACCGCCGAGGAAAGCGTACAGCCGGTGCCGTGGGTGTTGACCGTATCTATCCGTCTGGACTTCAATAAAGCAATACTGCCTGACTCCGCATTGTAGAATACATCTGCAAGCTCGGCGCCGGACAGATGCCCCGCCTTGAGCAGCACCGACACCTTACCGTTCTGCGAAAGCCTGCGGGCACATTCCGTCAGTTCAGCCTGCGAGGTTATTTTCTCTCCGAGCAGAATCTCCGCCTCCGGGATGTTCGGGGTGATGACCCTGGCATAAGGCACGAGCACGTTCTTCAGAGTATCCACCGCATCCGGCTCCAGCAGTGGATCCCCGGACGTGGCCACCATAACAGGGTCAAGCACTATATTCCTTATATTGTACTCCGCCAGGGTCTCTTTTACCGTGACTATCAGTTCGGAGCTGTGCAGCATCCCGATTTTTACGGCATCGGCGCCTATGTCGTCAAGCACAGACTTGATCTGCCCCCTGACAAATGAGGCAGGGACAGGAAAGACTCCTGTAACACCCTGCGTATTCTCGTCCACGACTGCCACTACGGCTGTCGCGCCGTAACACCCGCAGGCCGAAAAGGTCTTCAGGTCCGCCTGAAGGCCGGCTCCCCCGCTGGGGTCGCTGCCGGCAATGGACAAAGCTACATTGTATTTTTTCATAACCATATAACCGATTGATTGTAAATAGTCCGGGCTGTCAGATCCGCCACTGTTCCCGTCCGTATGCGCTGTCCCAGAACATCCATTCGAGCTTCACGCCTGTAACGAAAGCCTCTGTCATCTCCTCCCGTATCCCCGGAGAGGCATTGTCCGCAAATCTGTCGCACAGATCCATGAGCTGCCCGGTCGACCCGGAGAAACCGCCGTCAGCGTAAGTCTCTATCCATCCCCTGTACGGATTGCCGTCAAGGACAGCGGTCCGGAAGATATGCATACCCACCTTCCCGTAGACGGAAAAGCACGGCAGCACAGCTGCCAGGGCCACTTCCACCGACGAGGATGTAACCTGCTTCCAAAGATGCGAAGAGCAAAGGAGACATACCGGCGATGCGGAAGCCGTCCCCGCACCGGCACCGAGAAAGGACTCGTGGAGGGACTTCTCCGCGGCAAGGTTGTCCGTCGCGAAATGCAGGAAAAGTGACATGGCCGACGGATCCGTGAAGCGCGCGGCAGCTGCGGCCATGGACCGGCCGAACTCCTTCAGATACAGAGCGTCCTGCTCTATATAATAAATGAATTTACCGTGCGGGAGGGACCCGTCGGAGAGCTCCCTGACAAAAGGGTGTTCCAGTATCCTCCTGTATACGGGCTCAGCAGCTTCCCATGCTGTGCCGCTCCACGGCATTCCGGCACCTTGAACAGTCTCCATTTCCATCAAAACCTTACCGGACAACGCAGCATCACAGCGCCTGCTTCTTATATCCGCATATCGCTACATAGTCGCCCTTGTCGAAACCGGGCTCCGGAGTCTCTACGGAACTGTCCGAATAGATAGGGTGCCTCATCAGGGTCTGGGCATACTCCAGGTCAGAGAATCCGGCTGCAAGCATCGCCTCCGCCTTTTCGGCGGTCGTCCTCCAGCAGGCCTTCGTGACCAGCTCTATCGGATACGGGTTCCTCGGGTAGACCCCTTCAAGTAGAGGATGGTCCCATGAGCCGGTGGACTTGGCCAGATTGTACAGCAGACCGTACGAGCTTTCTTTCGGTATGTCGATAAGGATGACCTTGCCGCCGTCCCTCAGTGCCTCGTAACTTTTCCCGAGGGCCTTGTCCAGGTCGGTGATATAGCCCGGACAGCCATTGTAGAGTATGGTGTCGTAGCACCCTTTGCGGGGTACATAGTCCTCCGCGGTGGTGATCTCCACTTCCATTCCCCTTGCCGTGGCTATTGAGGCCATGTCGGTCGAGGGCTCTATCCCGTCAGTTATCACAATCCCGTATTCTGTTTTCAGTATCTGTTCGAAAAGCCCGCTGCCGCAGCCGACAGACAGGATCTTCTCCCCCTTCCGGAGGAAATAGGCCACAAGGGCTACCTCGGACTCCAGGACATTCCTGTTGTCGAGGAACCATGAATCGTATTTTTCGGCGTATGAGTCGAAATTCCTGTTCATATATCTGTATTTTATTCTGCGGCCTTAAGGCGTTCGGCGTTCTCTGCAATCTGCAGCTGGTCCAGGACCTCCTGGATGTCACCGTCCATGAAAACCGGAAGGTTGTACATCGTATAGTTTATACGGTGGTCAGTCACACGGGACTGGGGGTAATTGTAGGTACGTATCTTGGCCGAGCGGTCTCCGGTCGAGACCATCGTCTTGCGCTTTGCGGAAATCTCGTTCAGGTATTTCTCGTACTCCATGTTGTACAGCCTGGTACGCAGCTCGGCAAGGGCCTTGTCGAAGTTCTTCAGCTGCGACTTCTCGTCCTGGCACTGGACCACGATCCCGGAAGGGATATGGGTAAGCCGGATGGCCGAATAGGTAGTGTTCACGGACTGTCCGCCAGGTCCTGAAGAACAGAACGTATCCTTACGTATATCATTCATGTTCAGCTCTATGTCGAACTCGTCAGCTTCAGGGAGCACAGCCACGGACGCTGCAGATGTATGCACACGGCCCTGCGTCTCTGTCTGCGGGACACGCTGCACACGGTGTACTCCGGATTCGTATTTCAGCACCCCGTACACTCCGTCGCCGATTACCTTGAAAACTATCTCCTTGAAGCCGCCCGCAGCCCCTTCGGACTGGCTGGTGACCTCCATTTTCCATCCACGCTTCTCTATGTATTTGGAATACATGCGGAACAGGTCCCCGGCAAATATGGCGGCCTCGTCACCGCCTGTACCTCCGCGGATCTCCACTATGGCGTTCTTGCTGTCCTGCGGGTCAGCCGGAATCAGAAGCAGTTTGATATTCTGCTCCATTTCAGGAAGTTTCGGTTCTATCTCGGCCATCTCCTCCTTGGCCATCTCTCGGAGCTCCTCGTCCTTCTCGTTGGCTATGATGTCCTTGGCGGCTTCATAGTCCTCTACCAGTTTCTTGTATTCCTGCCCGGCCGTAATGATAGGTGCAAGCTCCTTGTACTCCTTGTTGAGCTGCACGTATTTCTTCATGTCGGAAATCACTTCAGGGTCAGACAACTGTGCCTGGAGCGAATCATACTTGTCCTGCAGTCCCAGGATCTTGTCCAGTAATGAATTTTCTGCCATATTATTATAAAAACCTCTTTTTATTTGATCTCCTTGATATAGCACCTGCGCCTCATATAGAGCTCGTGGTCACCGTACTTGTTCCAGACGAAAGCGGCCGAATTGGTCTCTATCTGCGGGTTCGTTATGGCCCATTTCGCTCCGCATTCCCGGTATTGCCGTGCCATTATGTTATGGAACACGGACGACACCCCGGTGTTCTGCCATTTCGGTGCCGCACCGTTTATCATCAGGTCTATGGTCTCGACGTTCTTCAGGGCCTTGAGGAAATGCAGCCACCCGAAGGGGAACATGGAACCCCTGGCCTTCTGCAGAGCCCCCGATATGCTCGGGAACGAGATTCCGAATGCGGCTATCTCGTTGTCCTGGTCCAGCAGGAAGCAGCACAGCCGCTTGTCCAGCAGGCCTATGGTCTGTTCCGCCTCCTCGGCTATCTCCTCATCGGTGAACGGGATGAAATTGTAGACCGCCTCTGCAAAACTCTCGTTGTAGATCTGGAAGAACTTACGCACCAGGGCCTTGTCATGCTTAAGGGAATCGATGTCCCCCTCCACAAGCTTGTACCTTTCCATGAGGCGGTCGGCGATGGCCACCATCTTGTCCGGGAGAGGCTGGTCGGCCCTCAGCTTGTACTGGACCCAGTCACATTCCTTTTCAAATCCCAGGGCTGTAACCAGGTCATTATAATACGGGTAGTTGTAAAGGCAGTTGAACGGAGGGACATTCTCATAGCCTTCCACCAGCATGCCCTGCTTGCCTAACGTATTGTAGTACAGAGGACCGTGGATTTCATTCATGCCGTTCTCCTTCGCCCAGGCTTCGGCCGTCCCTATAAGCATTCCGGCCACCTTTATATCGTTTATGGTGTCGAACCACCCGAACCTCGCCCGTTTCTTGCCGTAACGTTCGTTGTACCTCGGATTAATCATCCCGCAAATGCGTCCTGCCACCTCACCGTTCCCGTCAAGCACCATCCACATCCTGCGGGAGCAGTAGCTCAGGGTGGAGACCTTCGTCAAGGATTTCACCTGGTCGGAATGGAGCGCCGGCACATACTGGGGGCAGTCCCTGTACAGCTTGTCAGGAAACCGGATAAACTTCTTGAGGTCCTTTTTCGATTTGACCTCCACAATATGATAATCAGGCATAATTATCTGTAATTTAGCATAATACGAACATCCGGCAGGTCAACAGCCAACTTACCGGATGCAAAGGTAGTAAAAATTGTAATACTCCCTGCGTTCAGTTCGACAATAACGATTCCAGAGCGGCCTGGGCGCAGACGCATCCGAAGACTGCGGGGATATACGAGACAGTCCCGACGAGGGACTTCTTGTTGCGGTCGTCGCACTCGATGATGGCCTCTTTCCGGGGCAACTCCTCGGAGAACACCACCTTGAAGCCTTTCCTTATGCCCATACGCCTGAGCCGCTTGCGCACGACGAAAGCCAGAGGACAGTTGAATGACTTGGATATGTCCGCAAGCCGGACCTTTGTGGCATCCGTCTTTGCTCCTGCCCCCATGGAGGACACGAGCGGGATACCCTTGTCCATGCAGTATTTTATGAGGGCCATCTTGGGCGAGAGCGTGTCAATGGCATCTACCAGAAAATCTATCCTGTAGCCGCCGAGCACGGCTTCCGGGGAATCCGCTTCCAGATACTCTTTGATTACAGTGATGTCAAGCTGAGGGTTTATATCCAGCAGCCTTTCCCGCATCACATCGCATTTGGGGCGTCCGACAGTGGAGTCGAGCGCAAGGAGCTGGCGGTTCTTGTTGGTCACGGACACGTCGTCGCTGTCCATTATTATAATATGCCCTACGCCGGCACGGGCTATCATCTCGGCGGCATAGCCTCCCACACCGCCTACCCCTATGACAGCTACACAGGAGGCCGACAGCCTGTCAAGGCCCTCCTCCCCGATCAGCATTGAAGTCCTTTCTTTCCAGTTTTCCATTGTTACAGTACAGTGTTTGTCGGACAGGCCGTCCGGCTCCGGACAACGCCAAACCCGGGATGGCAATGCCGGAGAACAAGCCCGGAACGGCAGCTACAGGCCCTTGGCCTTGGCCTCGTCCCAGATGGCGTCCATTTCTTCGAGGGTCATATCGTGGAGGTCGCGGCCCTGGCGTATGGTATGCTCCTCCAGATAGGTGAAACGCCTTTTGAACTTGGCACAGGTGCGCTCCAGCGCAGTATCCGGGTTGAGCCCGTAGAGACGCGCCGCGTTGACCACAGCGAAAAGGTAGTCCCCCAGCTCACCCTCGGCCCTGTCATACGCCTCCTTCCTTTCCTGCTCCGTGGAGGCCTTCTCCATGCAGTCCAGCTCGGCCTGGTACTCTCCGAGCTCTTCCCTGACCTTGTCCCATACATCTTCCTTCTTCTCCCAGTCGAAGCCCACACCCCTGGCCTTGTCCTGCATACGGTACGCCTTCAGGAGCGGAGGGAGGGCGTCAGGGACGCCGGAAAGGATGCGCCTGTTGCCGTCCTTCTCCCTGGCCTTGAGCATCTCCCAGTTCTGCATGACCTGGGCCGAATTCTCCACCTGTACAGATGAGAACACATGGGGATGACGGTATATAAGCTTGTCGCACAGCAGGTTGATGACATCCGCTATGTCAAACTGACCTTTCTCCTCCCCTATCTTGGAATAGAAGATTACATGCAACAGTACATCGCCCAGCTCCTTGGAGATGTTCTTGCTGTCGTTCTTGAGGATTGCGTCACTGAGCTCATAGACTTCCTCAATGGTCTGCGGCCTCAGGGATTCAGATGTCTGTTCCCTGTCCCACGGGCACTTGACACGAAGCTCGTCCATTATGTCAAGGATGCGGCCGAATGCCTCCAGTTTTTCTTTTCTTGTATTCATATTTAACGTCAGTTCGACGAATTTATATTTAACAATATTATCCTAAAAATCAATATTTTATCATTCATGACCGGAATCCGTCACACTGACGTTAAGGATTTCCGGGGGAAATCCTGTCTGTCCACCCCCAGTCGCCTGTCGGCGACAGCTCCGCCGGCACCTGCGCTGCTTCGGTTTCCATTCCGGAAACCTCGCTGACGCTCCGGTGCGGCCCTGAAGGGCCTTCCAACCAATTTCAAATGTCTGTCCGGCAAATTTAACTCTTTTTCCTGGAAACTGTCTTCAGGTATTCGCCGGCCTTGGCCAATGCCGGTATGATATGCGGGAAGATATATTCCTCGCCGATTTCCGCGTCCAGACCGAACTTGTGCAGCGTAGAGCGCACCTGAGGGTTCACACCTGAGAGGATGACACGGATTCCCCTCTTTTCTGTACGCTGGCAGAAGCTGCGCAGGTTCCTTATGCCTGTGGAATCCATGAAGGAGACCTTCCTCATCCGGACTATCCTGACATGGACTCCAGTCTTGCGGCCTTCCTCCAGTTCCTCAAGGCGGCTGGCAAGTCCGAAGAAGAACGGCCCGTTGATCTCGTAGACCTCTACACCTGCCGGGATGTCAAGATGCTCCGTATCGTCAAGCTGCGCAATCTCATCGTTTTCCGTGGCGGCCACGTGGTCATCGTCGAGCACCTCGATAGAGGATGTCTCCATGACACGCTTGACAAACAGCACTACAGCGAGCAGGACACCCACCTCGATAGCTACGGTCAGGTCCACAAGCACAGTCAGGAAAAACGTTATGAGCAGCACGGCCACATCGGCCCTGTCGGCCCTCAGCAGATACCGGAACGTCCTCCACTCGCTCATGTTGTAGGCCACCACGACAAGTATCGCGGCCAGGCATGACAGCGGGATATATACCGCATAAGGCATCAGGAACAGATATATGAGCAGGAGTACAACGGCATGGACTATCCCCGTCACAGGAGACTTCCCTCCGTTGTTGATGCTCGCCATGGTACGGGCAAGGGCCCCGGTAGCAGGGATGCCGCCGAACATGGGAGTCACGATATTGGCTATGCCCTGCCCTATCAGTTCGGTGTTTGAGTCATGCCGGTGCCCCGTGACCCCGTCTGCAACCATCGCAGCGAGAAGGGACTCGACCGCACACAGGACGGCAATCGTGAATGCAGGCGAGACAAGCCCCTTGACCGTCTCATAGTCGAAATCCGGTGCGACGGGCTTCGGCATCGGCAGCCCTGCGGCAAGCTCCGGGAACTTCGAGCCGATGGTAGCCAGTTCCACGCCCGCGAACCTGTTCAGCAGGAGGGAAGCGGCCGTGCCGAACACCAGCGCGACCAAAGAGCCGGGTACCTTCTTGTTGAACTTGCCCCAGAATATTATGAGCAGCAGGCAGCACAGGCTCATGGCCGTCTCCGCCAGGTCAGCCGACCCTATATTCTTTATATAACATATCCATTCGGGGATGAAACCGGACGGCACCTGCACATCCAGGCCGAGGAAATCCTTCACCTGGGTGGAGAATATCGTCAATGCTATCCCGCTCGTGAACCCGACCACTATCGGATAAGGGATGAACCTGAAGATCGCGCCCATACGGCACAGCCCCATCACCACCAGAATCACTCCGGCCATGATGGTGGCGATCACCAGTCCCTGCATCCCGTACTGGGCCACAATGCCGGAGACTATCACGATAAAGGCACCGGTCGGGCCGCCTATCAGGTACCTCGACCCTCCGAAGACAGAGACGAGGAAACCGGCCACGACCGCCGTAATGAGCCCCTGCTGTGGCGTGACCCCGCTGGCTATACCGAATGCTATTGCGAGCGGCAGCGCTATGATTCCTACAATCACCCCCGCAGCCAGGTCCGATGCAAACGTGGCAGAACTGTACCTGCCTTTCCTGAACAGACTGAAAAATTTAGGTCTGAATGTTTTCCCAAGATTAAAATCCATATTCCACTTTTTCAAAAATGGCGCAAATATAAAACAATAACGCTATATTTGGGGCGGAAATCCGACATTATACCCGAAAAACAACAGAAAACCATATACCGATGAGGAAAGAGATCCATTTCGTCTCGGCAGACGAGGCTGTCAAAGCAGTGAAATCCGGAGATCATGTACATCTCAGCAGCGTAGCCTGTGCGCCCAAAGTGCTGATAGAGGCCCTGTGCAGACGCGGGGAGGCCGGCGAACTGCGGAACGTTAAAATACACCATCTCCACACCGAGGGGCAGGCCCCATACGCCGACCCGAAATTCGACGGGGTCTTTTTCCACCAGGGTTTCTTCATAGGATCCAATGTCAGGAAGAGCGTACAGAGCGGCTATTCGGACTACATCCCCGTGCTTCTGAGCGAGACCCAGAAACTTTACAGGTGCGGGGCGCTGCCGTGCGACGTGGCCATGATACAGGTGTGCCCGCCTGACAGGCACGGGTTCGTCTCCTTGGGGACTTCGGTCGATGCAACGCTCGCAGCGATAGAATGCGCAAAGACAGTGATTGCCGTAGTCAACAGGTACGTGCCGAGGGCATGGGGACAGGCGATAATCCCGATGGACATGATAGACGTTTTCGTCGAGGACAATACCCCTCTGCTCCCGGCCGAATTCCACAGGCCGGACGAAATCGAAGAGGCCATAGGGAAGAACTGCGCTGCACTGATCGAGGACGGGGCCTGCCTGCAGATGGGGATCGGGGCGATACCGAATGCCGTCCTGGAGCAGCTGGACGGGCACAAGGACCTGGGGATACACACGGAAATGTTCGCCGACGGTGTATTGAGGCTCGTTGAGAAAGGCATAATAAACGGTGCCAGGAAAGGCATCGACAAAGGAAAGATGGTATCCACGTTCGTCATGGGCTCGCCGCAGTGCTATGAATTCCTGGACGACAACCCTATGGTGGCCATGATGGACGTAGGCTACACCAACGACCCGTTCAACATAGCCAAGAACCCGAAGACCACCGCTATCAACTCCGCCCTGCAGGTCGACCTGACCGGGCAGGTCTGCGCCGACTCGCTGGGGACAAAGTTCTATTCAGGTGCAGGCGGGCAGGTGGACTTCATCTACGGGGCATCCCTCTCTGTCGGAGGCAAGGCAATAATCGCGATGCCGTCATGCACAAAGAAGGGTGAAAGCAAAATCGCCCCTGCGCTCCTGAACGGGGCAGGAGTGGTGACATCCAGGGCCCACATACACTATCTCGTGACAGAATACGGAGCTGTAGACCTCTACGGGAAATCCCTCCAGGAAAGGGCGAAACTCATCATAAGCATCGCGCATCCGGACCACAGGAACGAGCTCGACAGGGCCGCATTCGAACGGTTCGGACCGCACTACCACAATTTCAGCATATAGCGACACCAGTCAGGCCAGCCTGTTTCTAAAGACCGGAGGAGGAATCCGTCTTTCTGGCTATGTCGGAGCAGAGAGCCCCGGTAAATCTGATTACGTCCTCCGGAGATACCTTGAACTGCAGGCCGCGGACTCCTGCACTTATATAGATATAAGGATAGGACATTGCGGAAGAATGGAAGAAAGTGGGGAAATGCTTTTTCATGCCCACGGGAGAACATCCTCCACGGATATATCCGGTAACAGGAAGCAGGTCCTTCATTGGGATGAGGTCGCATTTCTTGTTGCCCGACACCTTTGCGGCCGCCTTCAGATCCACCTCCGAATCCCCCGGCACCACACATACGAAATACCCTGTCCTGTCTCCGCCCAGGACCAGTGTCTTGAAGACCTGCGCGAGGGGCTCCGACAGCTGCGCCGCTATATGCCCGGCCGCCAGGTCGTTCTCGTCCACTTCGTAAGGGATGAGCTCATAGCTAATCCCCGCCTTGTCAAGCAGGCGGGCTGCATTGGTCTTTACTATCTTGGACATATCGGGTCTGGATTTCTGAACATTTTCAGACTGTGAAAAAAGAAAAATGGACGTTCCCGTACTTCTTTTCCTTAACGAACCGTGGCCTGTCGGAAAAACTGTACGTGTCAGGATGCTCCAGGATGAAATACCCTCCCTCATGCAGCAGACCCTTTCCGAGCACGGCATCAGGGAGAGAAGCCAGGCTGTCCAATGCATACGGAGGGTCCGCAAATATGATATCTGCCTTTACCGTGCATATATCAAGAAAATCGAACACATTGTGCCTTACCACCTTGACGCTGCCTTCAAGACCGAGCTTCTTCACCTGCGACCTGATGAAAGAGGCGTTGGCAGGAGCCATTTCGACACAGTATACCTCGGAGGCACCCCTGGACGCAAACTCTATCGAGACAGCGCC
The DNA here is from genome assembly GCA_944326305.1 of uncultured Bacteroidales bacterium. Taxonomy (GTDB): domain Bacteria; phylum Bacteroidota; class Bacteroidia; order Bacteroidales; family UBA932; genus Cryptobacteroides. The sequence goes on along the minus strand of CALVDL010000019.1, from coordinate 47,562 downwards.
AGTGCCGCCGAAAAGGTCCAGGACAGTGAGACCGTCGAATTCATACTCGTTGTCAAGGATATTGAACAGACCCTCACGTGCAAAATCCGTTGTCGGCCGGGCACTGTAGCCCGCCGGCGGGGTAATGTTCCTTCCTTTAAGCCTTCCTCCGATTATTCTCATTGGACTACACCGTTTATATCTGTTCTACTGAAGAAAAATACCTGTACAGGGACATCTCCTGAAGTCCGGTGAGCGGGGTGCGGAAAAATATGGATGACACCTCCGGGTTGAGCTGGAATTTCTTCAGGGCCCGGAAAATGAAATACTCTGCCGTGGTGAAGTCCTGCGCGGCGAAACTGTTGCACAGCAAAAGGGTCTTGCCCTGGGCGACTGTGAGATACAGTCTTCCGTCAGCATAGGATGCCACTATCTTGTTGTATTCATTGATCCCGGAAAGATCCTTAAGCATGTAAAACTGCTCCGGCATGACTGGGCTCCTGTATCCGTCAGTCCTGAGGACTGAATCCGAGATCACTTTCGACAGGGTCTCCCCTATCGAGTTGGAATATACCATCACGGCCCCGAACTCAGGCACCATTACGGTCTCGACAGTATCGGAATCAGAAACTGCCGTTATTTCGGAAAGAAGCCTCCTTGGATCTGAAGCTTCGAAAAAATGCTCCGGGAAAAGCCCCGTTTTGCCTGTAAACAGGGAAATTGCGACCTCGTCATACCTTTTCTGGAATTCCGGAGTCGTGAATACACGGTCGGTACTCTGCCATCCTGAAAACCTCTCCGACCCGTCACGGCCTGACACTTTAAAAGAATATCCACTCAAGGCTACTTGAATGGATATTCTGTCTATTGCTGCGGTATTTTCCGGTGATACCATTACTCCCAGTTACCGGCATTATTGTTAGGAGCAGTGACACTTCCCACCTGAAGGCCCTCATAGCGGCCCCTGTCTCTCATATCTGCGTCAAGATTGATCCTCAACTGGTTGTCAAGACCTTTAAGAAGTGACCTGTACGGCATGCAAGCCTCGAACAGAGGTACGTTCACACCTGACACTTTCTTGATGTCCGAACGCATAATGACTGAATCTCCGCTGAACGGGATGAAAGCGAGGGAGTCGATATTGAAATCCTTTCTGCTGTGGAAAAGGGTGTCCTTTACAGGAATGTCGTTCTCTATCTGGAAAACGAGCTTCTCACCTTTCTCATAAAGAGCGAGCATCTCCTCCGGCTTGATGCGCGGATTACGTTTCTTCAGGGCGTTGGTATTGGAAACGGCCACAGAATCATCCTTTGAACCGATCTGCATGACCACCTTGATATTCCCTGTATTGTAGAACAGCTTCAGGGAGTCGAATGTAGGGGAGAAATGTCCGTATTCACTCTTGAATGCGACCTGAAGTTCACGAATGTCCTTCAGCCTCTGGATGCCGACAGCTTCGCGGCTTTCCTGGGCCTTGGTGAATCTCATAGGTTCCATCACGCTATCAACTACCAGATAGGCGAGCCAAATGATAAGAAGGGGCAGCACAAGGTAAGTGCACAGTTTTTTAAGTATATTCATCGGTTTATGTATTTTATTTCATTGTCGAAACACCGGGATTGAGGATAACCCGTCCAAATCCCGGACAAAGTTAGAAATTTGATTTATGATATGCAATATAATTTTTAAATTTGCAGTCGAATTTTTACATGATATGAATACTATCAGCACATCGGACATAGCGCATCTGGAGCAATTCATAAAAGGAGCGCAGAAGATAGTACTGACGGCACACATGCGGCCGGACGGCGACGCAGTAGGAAGCTGCACGGCCTTGTTCCACTGCCTCAAGGACATGGGGAAGGACGCTGTTATCGTACTTCCGGACCCGAGCCCGGACTACCTCGGATTCATCACCGGCACCATCGACAAAGGGCGTCTGACCGATTTCGAAAGCGACCCGCAGGGAACGGCGGAGGCCTTTTCAGGATGCGACCTCATTTTCAGCCTCGACTACAACGCATTCCACCGCTGCGGCAGGATGGAGCCGCTGCTGGAGGGCAGCCCGGCGAAAAAGGTGCTCATAGACCACCACCTGAACCCTGACAGGGAGAGGTACGACCTTGTATTCTCGGAGACAGAGATCTCCTCCACTGCGGAATACCTCTACCATATACTTCTCATGACCTCAAGATATGGAGGCTCCGCCGCAAAGCTGCCCGGTGACGCAGCGGCCGCCCTCATGACAGGCATGACCACCGACACCAACAACTTTGCGAACTCAGTCTTCCCGTCGACGCTCCGCATGGCCTCGTCGCTGCTCGAGACCGGAGTGGACAGGGACTCCATTATTGGACATCTCTATAACGACTACAGCGAAGGCAGGATAAGGCTTATGGGCGAGATGCTTTCCAGGAAAATGAAAATCACCGCGGACGGGGTGGCCTACATGGTGCTGGACAAAAAGACCATGCAGAAATACGGCCTGAAGGAAGGCGACACGGAAGGGTTCGCGAACCTGCCTCTGGGTATCGGTAAAGTAAAGATGAGCTGCTTCTTCAAAGAGGATGAGGACAGGATACGTGTCTCCCTCAGGTCCAAGAAGGGGGTATCGGCCAACAGGTGCGCAGCACTCTATTTCAATGGAGGAGGGCACGAGCAGGCAGCAGGCGGGAGGCTGTCGGTCCCGGGGGACGTGAAATCAATTGACGAGGTAGCGGCATATACCGAAAGGGTCACACACGAATTCATGAACAGCAGGGAGGAACAGATGCTATGCGCGGGACAGTAAAAATAATATTGTCATTGGGGATGGCGGCCGCCGTGGCCACATCATGCTCGAAACAGAGCCTGAAGACCGCATGGTCCACACAGGAGGACAGGATAGACAGCTTCATCCAGTCCCTGCCTACCGAGGCCGACCCCGACAATCCGGACACTCAGTATGTCCACGAGGTGGTGTACAACGGGGGGTCGAACCGCGTTGTCCTGACTGAAGGGACCGGAGACGGGCTGGCGGACGGGGGGACGGTATCATTCTACTATACAGGCTACGTGTTCGAGGGGAGCATAAATGCATCCAACATATTCGCCACCAATGACCAGCAGACCGCACAGGACAACGGGTGGGATGTAACGGACGCCTCATATGAGATAGCGACAGTCACCTTAGGCCCGGACGACGGGCTGATTGAAGGACTGCACAACGGGCTGCTCGGCGTTAAGGCCGGGGAAATATGCTACATACTGTTTTCGGGGCAATACGGATTCGGGAAAAGGCCCGTGGGTACAATCCCCGGAAATTCGGCCCTGCTGTACCACATCCGTGTGGAAAGCGTATCGAATTAATACGGACAACAGGCAGAACTGACATTTATTTACGTATATTTGCAGGTCAATTTTTGCAAGATGAGAAGATTTTTTAAGGTTACGGCAGCGGTCTGCGCCACAGGTGCAATCATTTCCGGATGCGCGAAAGAGGCGGACACACCGAGAAACGAGGACGAGAAACTGTATTTCGATTCATGGATGCATGTGCACTATCCGCAGCTTGAAAAGACAGGTCTCGGCATATATGTCATACCAGAATATGAACAGGAAGCACCCGAAAGCGAAGCGGAGCCGGTGGCAGACTCACAGTACGTATATGTCTCATACACAGCCATGAATCTGGACGGCACGATAACAGGCTATTCCGAAGCGGAGACTGCGAAGCTCATGGGTGAATATGAGGAGAATTCGTCCGTGTACTACGGTCCCAGGATATGGACCAGAAGGTCGGGGTACCTCTATGCAGGGGTAAACGAAATGTTCTCCGGAATGGGCAAAGGGGACTCACGCAGGGCCATCATCCCGGGATGGCTGATGAGCTATGACTGGTACGGCTCTGAGGAGGAATTCATCAACAATGTCTCCGGGACAAACTCCATATATGATATAAAGGTGGTCGACCCTATAGACAACATAACGCAGTGGCAGATAGACTCACTCGGGAGGTTCTTTGCCGGCGGCTACGGGGAGCACGATTTCGGGTACATAACAGAAGATAAATTCCGCAGCTACCTGGAAAGCAACATGATATCTGAGGCCAAGGACTCCACCGACATGTACGGATTCTATTTCATAGAGATAAAGCACGGAGAGGAACTCGAGCCCCTGGATGACGAGGAAAGCAGCGGTGATGACAGCGGGAGCACCGGGGAAGAAGACAAGTACGACTGGGAGAAGTCGCATTTCTATACCACCTCCGGGTCCAACGACACCACAATCTACATAAACTATGTAGGCCGTCTGCTGAACGGGACAGTATTCGACACCAACATCCAGCGTGTCGCGCAGGACAACGGGCTGAGCGGCGGCACATACGAGCCGGCGGCAATCCAGTGGGGAGACAGCTACTACCAGCTGCAGATGGGGGACGAAAGCTCGAGCTCAAGCATAATCCAGGGATTTGCCATGACGCTATGGAGGATGCACCCGTTCGGCAAGGCAATCGGGATATTCTACTCGAATCTGGGATACGGATCCAGCGGCAGCGGGTCATCCATTCCGGCCTATTCACCGCTAATGTTTGAAATAGAAATCGTTGAAAACCCTAATGATTAGGAGCGGCAGAGGATGTCAGAAAAGATAATTCCCACAGAACTGGGTACCGAAAGTACCGGCAAGCTCCTGAAAAAATATGCGATCCCGGCGATCATAGCCATGACGGCTTCATCGCTGTACAACATGATCGACAGCATCTTCATCGGCCATGGTGTAGGGGCCCTTGCAATTTCAGGACTGGCCATCACCTTCCCCCTGATGAATCTGTCGGCGGCATTCGGCACGCTGGTGGGGGTCGGAGCCTCAACGATGCTTTCTGTACTCCTCGGCCAGAAAAACTATGAGGCAGCCAACAAGGTACTCGGCAATGTCGCCTCGCTCAACGCGATAATCGGAATCCTCTTCATGGCCGTCTCGCTGCTCTTCCTGGACCCGATCCTGTATTTCTTCGGAGCAAGTGAAAACACCATCCCGTATGCAAGGGAGTACATGCAGATAATCCTGGCCGGCAATGCGGTGACGCACATGTACCTCGGTCTGAACAACGCCCTCCGGGCCTCGGGTAACCCGAAGCTCGCCATGAACCTTACCGTAATGACAGTGGTACTGAATGTCATTCTCGCACCCCTGTTCATATTCACATTCAAATGGGGGATCCGCGGGGCGGCAGCCGCGACAGTCATAGCACAGGTGGTGGCACTCATTGTGGTGCTCAGGTATTTCAGCGACAGGAGCAGGCTCCTGCACTTCGAGAAAGGGATTTTCCGACTCGACGTAAGGATAGCAAAGGACTCGCTTGCAATAGGCATAGCCCCGTTCCTGATGAATTCTGCCGCATGCATCGTAACACTATTCATCAACCAGCAGCTCAAGAAATACGGAGGGGACCTTGCGATAGGCGCATACGGCATAGTGAACAGGATAAGCTTCATTTTCATCATGATTGTCATGGGGCTGAACCAGGGCATGCAGCCTATAGCCGGATATAATTACGGGGCGAGAAGATATTCAAAAGTAAAGGAAGTCTTCTGGAAGACAGTGAAGTATGCCACAATGGTAACATGTTTCGGTTTCCTCATCGCAGAAATCTTCCCTAAGGCTTCAGTATCGGTATTCACACATGACAGCCAGATGATAGAGCTGGCAACAAAAGGACTGAGACTGCTTGTACTCGCATTCCCGTTCGTAGGCTTCCAGATGGTATCCTCCAATTTCTTCCAGTGCCTGGGCATGGTGAACAAGGCGATCCTGCTGTCTCTTTCAAGGCAGCTCCTGTTCCTCATCCCATGCGTGTACACCCTGCCCCTGTTCTTCGGGAACAAAGGGGTATGGATGAGTTTCCCGATTGCGGATTTTGCAGCATTCATAATATCGGCTCTGCTGTATGCCGGACTTGCAAGGAAGTTCAGACGGCTCAACGACGGGGATGACCCGTCAATTCTCGGAAGCAGACTATAGGAGATACAATTTATGGAGAAGAAGATAATCATAAACGTAGGACGGCAGTTCGGCAGCGGAGGCCGTATTGTCGCACAGAAAATCGGGGACAGGCTCGGCATCAAGGTCTATGACAACGAGCTGATATCCAAGGCTGCAGAAGCAAGCGGATTCAGCCGGTACCTTTTCAGGAAGTCTGACGAGAAACGCAGCCTCTTCTCCTTCAGTTCATTCTTCAGTTCACAGAGTTTCGGACAGGCCGAGAACTATGTCAATGACAATGAACTGTTCCGCATCCAGAGCCAGGTCATACGTGAGATAGCTGGACATGAATCTGCGGTAATCATAGGACGGTGCGCCGATTACATCCTGAGGGACCTCGACTGTACGGTGGACGTGTTCATCTGTGCTCCCAAGGAGATACGTAGAAAGACCGTCGCGGAAAGGATAGGCTCCACTCCGGAAAAGGCGGAAGAGGTAATGAACCGGACGGACAGGAAAAGAGAGACATACTACAACTACTTCACTTTCGGGAACTGGGGTGTGGCGTCCAACTATGACCTGTGCATCGATTCGTCCATCCTGGGCATTGACGGCACTGCAGACTTTATCATCGATTTTGCAAGACGGTCAGGGAAACTGTAGCAGGATGAACAAGAGGATAATCACCGGGATATCGCTGTTTGCGGCTGTAGTTGTCTTTGCGGCTGTCTCCACTGCCACACGTCAGAGGCAGAGGCCGTCCACCGAACCGGAGGCTGGGACAGCGGCTCCTGTCAGCATGAATGAAACCCTCTCCAACGCCATGTCAGACATAGACACCCTTGCCGGCATGGATACCCGTATCGAGAAATTCCTGAAACAGTGGGAGATAAAAGGCGCCTCTCTGTCGGTAATGCGCAACGACTCCCTCGTATATTCCAAAGGATACGGCTGGGCGGACGAGGAGGCAGGAGAACCCATGACACCCGGCAAGATACTGAGGATGGCGTCCGTCTCCAAGCTGATAACCGCGGCCGGTATAATGAAGCTCAAGGAAAAGGGGCTGATAACGCTGCAGGATACCGTATTCGGCCCTGACGGAATACTGGACGACTCTCTGTTCACTGCATCCATCAGATCAAAATACATGTACGATATCACAGTGGAGCAGCTGCTTCGCCACCAGGGCGGATTCACCAACAGCCGCGGAGACCCCATGTTCTCGACAAGGGACATCATCCGCCAGTTCAGGCTGGACGGGCCGCCTGACCACGACACGCTCGTAAGCTGCGTCCTCAAACGCCCTCTGGGCTACAGGCCGGGCTCATGGCAGAGCTACTCAAACTTCGGATACCTGCTCCTTTCGATGATCATCGAGAAAATCAGCGGGCAGGACTACGAGACATTCATCCAGGAGAACATCCTCCACCCGGCCGGATGCTATGACATGCATATGGCAAACAACTACTACGAACAGAAATACCCCAACGAAGTACGCTACTACATGCACGGGGGCAGCGAAAAGGTCCAGGAATACAATATGAGCGGAAGGCTGGTGGAGAGGTGCTACGGCGGGAACGACATCAATGCGCTTTCCGGCGCGGGGGCGTGGTGCGGCTCTACCGCAGAGCTGTGCAGATTCGTGGCGAGTATCGACGGTAGACCCGAGGTGCCTGACATACTGGAGTTCCCGAGTATTTCTGAAATGACAGAGTATTTTGACTCCCAGACATTTTCACTTGGATGGAACGATACAAAACCCAACGGAGAATGGACCCGGACAGGGACGCTCACCGGAACGAGCGCACTCGTGAAGTACTTCCCTGACGGAGAATGCTGGATAATGATAACGAACACCAGCACCTGGAGGGGTCCCGGATTCACGAAATACACGGAAGGCCTGTTCAAAAAATGCAGGGAGCTTTACAGCCCTCTGCTACCTCACAGGGACATGTTCGGGTCGTAAGTCTTGATTTCGTCCCATCAAGCTTGAATGATCATTTTTCAATCTTCTTTCGAACCCGACCAGAATTTTTTCAGCTCATAATACACTATGTACATCGACAGCACAGCCAGAATCAGTATTTCCGCTATGGAATATCGGTCGATTTTAAATACATAGTCAATAACACGATCTGCGAGATAGGCCAGCACAAGAAAGCAGGCTATCTTCGCTATGATCTTTAAAATCACGTATCCAAGACTATTCTTCATATTCTTTAAATTTCATTCAAAATTATATCGAATCAGACATAATATGCAAATAAAATCTTTCACTCTGCCAATATTTTAAATTATTCACAGTCAAGCAATTATACAAAGTGGAGTTAAGCAAATAATCTTAAGACACTGCGTATAGAGCAATAACATTTTGATTATCAACTTAATAGAATATATGAAAGTCTGATTGTGAAAATGAGAGTCCAGCTAACCCAATTCTGCCATTTTTTTACGCAAGAAAATATCAAGATTCGTTTTATTCCTGGCCATGCCCAATTTCTCCCGTATGGCACTGCTGCTGTTATAAAACGACTTTTTGTTCAGATATGAAGCTATCTCTTTACCGTTCATGCCAATACAGTACAGACAGCAATATCCGATTTCCATTTCCGTAAGCCCGGACTTTTTAAGATATGATACAAAGCCCGGATGAGTTATGATAAATGATACCCTTGTTGAATAGATGAACCTGTCCTTGTCTTTAAGATAATCATCAAGTGCATCAGCTGCAGAAGTTGTAAGATTTTTTGAGACTGAGGCTGTAATGAACCTGTTCAGGACATTTAGCCTTTCCTCAATAGACATTCTAACTTCACTGTCAAGTCCAGGTTCTCGTCGGATCCTTTGAAGATTGACCATTTCTTCCTGTGCCTGTTCATACAGGTTCTTATATAAGGCTTTTTCTGATTCAAGCCTTTGTTTTTCATTTTCGAGTTTTATTTTCTCCTGCTGTTTTTCCCTGATCTTTTCTTTCTGTTTTGTATATATGAGCCCCCCGGCTGAAACAAATGCTGCAGTACCAAGGATAAGTACGGCAATCCATAAATCCCGGTTCTGTATCCGGTACATAGACAACATCTTATCCTCCACATACTTTGCATCACTCTCAAAGATATTGACATCAGTCTCATCTGTAAGGTTTACATATCTGGACAACGATTCATAGGCTGTTTTGTATTCTCCTGTCCTGGCAGACAGCTCCGAATCAAGCCATAAATAAATATTATCATCAAGATATGCGGAATCAATCTGCCGGTAAACATCCAATGCATCAAGTCCTTTTCCGTACACACCTGTCTCTAGATAAACATGAGCAAGTACGATCCAGTTTACTATAGAAGAATCCCGGATTTCATTGAGATATCGGTCAGCCATTATAAGCATTGAATCACAACAGCAATCGGTCAAGGAAATCTCCAGTAAGTTAGAATAATAGCTGCTTTTCTTGGATTCGGACAATATATCCCAATAGGTCCTTAAGGTATCCAGATAAGTCTTTGCTTTCTCTATATTATTTGCGATTATGCTGCTTCCTGAAAGCCGTAAAAGTGAGTTTGCATACCGTACTGTATCATTTGCAGCCTTATAATATTCTGAAGCCAGATACAGATTTTCCAGTGATTCGTCTATGTCAAAGAGATAATCATATATTACGGATTTCGATGTATATAACATTCCTACCGCAGAATAGTCCCTGCAACGCTTTACATATCTTTCCGCATTTATAAAACTCTCCATTGCCCTCTCATTATCTCCGGCATTCTGGTAAATCCGTCCCTGATAATAATAACATTTGAGCTTTTCATCCGGATTCCCATGCCTGCGGTACCACTTGACGGCAATATTTATAAGACTGTCATCCGAAACGTCTATATACGACTTATCAAGAACCATGGAGTAGGTCAGAGCGAACAAAGCCTTTGATTCTCTGTCTCCAAGATCCTCATGCGATATAGATGACAAGACAGCAAGGGCACTGTCAGGTCTTTCATCAATATATGAACCGACATCTCTGAGAATATCATCTTCCTCTGTCCTACAGCAGGTTACAGACAGTGTAAGCGCAAGACATGCAAACAATACGATGATAGAGTTATCCATCTTCCATACTACCTCACAGAGACATGTTCGGGTCATAGGTCTTGATTTCAGACTCTCCCGACAATATGGAGTAGCCGTTCTCGGCCAGGGACTCCAGTTCATTTTCTCCCGGATATACCACTACAGGGGCAAGGAAGTCCACGCGGGCAGTTATCGCAGCGGTTATCTTTTCGCTGTAGGCTATGCCGCCCGTAAGAATGATGGCATCCACCTTTCCGCAGACATCCACTGTAAGAGAAGCTATGTATTTCGCTATTCCGAGACAATATCCGTTCAGGAAAAGGGCCTCCCTCCCTTCCGGGTCAGCATCGGCTTTTGCCGCAATCTCACGGAAATCATTTGTCCCGAACCAGGCTACTGCCCCGCCCTTGCCCACAAGACGCTTCTTTATCTCCTCTTTTGTGTATTTTCCGCTGAAACACATCTCCACAAGAGGGAAACCTGGCAGAGATCCTGCCCTTTCAGCACTGATAGGTCCGTCTCCTCCAAGAGCGTCATTGGTATCGATGACATTCCCTCCCTTATGGAGCGTTACCGATGTGCCGCCTCCCATGTGGGCCACAATTATGGTCAGATCCTGATATTTTCTGCCGGTGCTTCTTGCATACCGCCTGCACATAGCCCTCGAATTCAACGCATGGAACAGAGGCCTGCGGCTGAATTCAGGGAGTCCGTACACTTTTGCCTCCGGAATGACCTCGTCAGCCATGGGAGGATCCGGAATATACGCCTTGCAGACTCCGGAAATACCCTCCGACCGTCTTGCCGCATTGACTTCCCCGGCAAGATCATCGGCTATGAGTGCGCTGAGGTTGCACGCATGCACTCCTTCCTTCGCTTCGACCAGAGCAGCACGCATCACGGGCGTAACTTCGTAGATTCCGGTCTTTATCGGAGTAATGAGCCCGCCGCGGGCCATGACGATATCTATGTCGCTTAGCGGAATCCTCCTTTCATAAAGGAACTCCGTGATGGCATCCTTCCTCATAAGGTCCTGATCCATCACAGAGTTGAATTTCGAAAGGGCCTCCACACTGTGCGCGAGGTTCTGCTCGAACAGTTTCGCGCCGTCTACGAAGTAGGCTATCTTGGTAGAAGTCGATCCCGTATTTATTGCTAAAACCCTTCCTGTCATACAAAGGCTATTTTGCAGACATAGCGGCGATTGCTATAGAGTTGAGCTTGGTATCTATGCTGTCGGCACGGCTTGAAAGCACACAAGGGACTTTCGCTCCGACCACCATACCGGCCTGCTTCACATCGGCAGCCAGCTTTGAGTTGGTCTTGTAGAATACATTGGCGGACTCGATGTTAGGGAACAGGAGACAGTCGGCGTCACCTGCTACCGGGCTGACGAGTTTCTTTATCTCGACAGATTCCTGATCTACAGCCACATCCAGAGCCAGAGGCCCGTCTGCGATACAGCCCTTGATCTGTCCCCGGTCAACCTTCTTAGCAAGGATTGCGGCCTCAACGCATGCAGGCATGCCTTCAAGCATCTGCTCGGTAGCCGCGATGAGAGCTACCTTAGGCATCTTGTTGCCGAGCGCGTGGGCTGTATTGACAAGATATCCCATTATGGCGACCTTCTGCTTCAGATCAGGAAGAGGGATTACAGCCATATCGCTGACCAGCAAAAGTTTATGATAGTTGGGATTTTCCAGGACCGCTACATGGCTGAGAACGGCTTTCGGAGGCAGAAGCCCTGTTTCCTTATTGAGGATGGCACGCATGAACTTGTCCGTACTGCAGAGACCTTTCATGAGGATGTCGCCCATCCCCTGGTTTACCATCGTGACAGCCTGGGTAACGGCAGGGAGTTCCGAAGGGTTGTGGATGACGGTGAATTTATTGACATCAATGCCTTCTTTTTCACACTCCGACTTGATCATGTCTTCGTCGCCGACAAGGGTGGCATCTACAATCCCGAGATCCACCGCCTTGCTTGCGGCAGCTATTGTATGGCCGTCTACTGCCCAGGCGGCTATCATTCTCTTCTTTGCGCCTCTGTTTGCGAGCTCTGCAAAGATTTCTTCAAATTTCGTAAACATATTATGATACTATTAATCAAAAATCCTATTCATCCTCATTCATGACAATATGCATGGTGTCGCGTGCTATCACCAGTTCCTCGTTGGTCGTGATGACCGCTACCTTGACCTTCGAATCCGGAAGGGATATCAGCGTATCCTTGCCGGTAGCCACATTGGCTTCATAGTCGAATTTAAGTCCGAGATATGAAAGGTTCTCGCATACCCTGCGGCGGAGCCTGCTGTTGTTCTCGCCTATTCCTCCGGTGAATACGATCAGATCCACACCGTTCATCACGGCGGCGTATGCACCTATATATTTGGTAACGTCATATACGAGTTTCTTGAGGACGAGCTTGGCCTTTGGATCGCCTGCATTGGCGGCATCATTGAGGTCACGGGCATCCGATGAAATGCATGAAAGTCCGAGGAAACCGCTCTTCTTGTTCATTATCTTGCCCACTTCCTCGAATGTAAGCCTTTCCTTTTCCTGAAGGTAGGTCACGACATCAGGGTCAATCGATCCGCACCTTGTCCCCATGATCACGCCCTCGAGAGGAGTAAAGCCCATGGAAGTGTCGATGGACTTTCCGTTGGCTACCGCAGTGATAGAGCTTCCGTTGCCAAGATGGCAGGTGATGATCTTGGAATTGTTGAGTTCAAGCCCGGTAAACCGTGCGCCTTTCTCTGAAACGAACTTGTGGCTTGTGCCATGGAAGCCGTACCTTCTGATACGGTATTTCTCGTAGTATTCATACGGAAGGGCATACATATAGGCGTATGCCGGCATTGTCTGATGGAAAGCAGTGTCGAACACAGCCACCTGCGGAACATCGGGAAGCGCTTCCGAAACCGCCCTGATACCCAGAAGGTTGGCCGGGTTGTGGAGCGGGGCTATGTCGCTGCACCTGACTATCTGCTCTATGACCTTGTCATCGATAAGCTTGCTGCAGAAGAATTCTTCTCCGCCGTGTACCACACGGTGGCCGACGGCTTCAATGTCTTCAAGGGTCTCAAGCACCCCGAACTCCTTATCCAGCAATGCCTCCAGGACGACCTTTATACCGACCGTATGGTCCGCGATAGGCATTTCCTTGACGTATTTTTCCTTTCCTGCGGCCTGATGCTTTATGCAGCCCGTCTCCATACCGATCCTCTCGACAAGTCCTTTTGCAAGAAGATCGTAGACATCATCGTTCTTCATATCGAGAAGCTGGTACTTCAAAGAAGAGCTTCCACAGTTCAAAACCAGAATGATCATATAATGAAAGTTTTAAAATTTTTCCGGTAAAATATTTCAATACAAACGTACAAAGTTATAAAAATAATAACTATTTTCGCCAAAAATCAGAAGAATATGAAGGGTGAGGGGAAGGAACTGACTGATTTCGCTTTATTGTTCACCGCCGGAGCCGCAGCCGGGCTGTATATATGTTCCGGAAACCGGCCTGCCTATCCTGCCGCATGCATCTCTTTCTTTGCATCCGTCGCACTGGCGCTGTATTCCGCCATGACATTCAAAAGGACAGGAAACCCTGACAGCCGCAATACGGCAATGCCGTGCCGGCCGTTTCTCGTGGCGGCCTTCTTCTTCTCCGGGATATACTGTGCAAGCATCGCCTCGCTCAATGCCGGGTGCAGAGCCCCCGACGGGGGACAATGGTTCCTCCGGGATGCCGCACAGGCCTCCCTGCTGCATCTCAAGACTGCAATAGAATCCATACCTTTCAGGGACAGGGACAGCAACGCCCTCATCCTCGCGCTCATAACCGGTGACAGGTCTGGCCTCCCGCCGCAGGTCAGCTCGTCATTCCGCATCAGCGGTGCGTCCCACATACTCGCACTGTCGGGGATGCACCTCGGTGTGGTCTACATCATACTGACCCGCATGTTCGCCGTGCTGGGAAACTCCCCCTCGGCAGTCCGCATCCGCTCCGCCATGACCGTAGCCGCAGCGGGGTTCTACACGATGATGACCGGGGCAGGAGCATCGATACTGCGGGCGTTCCTTTTCATAACTCTAAATGAAACAGCACGGTGCACGGGACGGAAAAGGCTGCCGATGAACATATTCAGCGCAGCCCTGATGACCCAGGCCGCCCTGTCCCCACATGTACTGGAGTCAGTCAGTTTCCAGCTGTCGTATCTTGCAATGGCAGGGCTCTACCTCCTTTATCCGGTAATGCGCGGCTGGTACAGGGAAACAGCTCCGGCAAGGACAGGAGGGACAGTATCAATGTGGATAGCCAGGGCCAGGCCGATGAAAAGGATATGGGACATGGCCGCAATGTCCATATCATGCCAGATATTCACCGCTCCAGCCGCTTGGTACTATTTCGGGACATTCCCGCCGTATTTCCTGATAACCAACCTTATAGCCGTACCACTGTCGACCGCCGCCATAAACCTGTCAATACCGCTGCTGATACTGCAGCCTCTCGGCCTCTGCCCGGGAATCCTCGTCGAGGCGGACAATGCCGTCATCCAGGCGATGTGCAGGTCCCTCGAAATAATCAGCGGACTGTAATCCCGCCGGAAGCCCATGTCTTCATCTGTTCCCCGTCGCTGTAGATAAGGTACCCCTCTATATCGGGATCGGAACTGATGAACTCCTTCGCCTCCTCAAGCCCTATGACCATACAATAGGTGGCAAGGGCGTCGGCAAGGGCGGCGTCAGAGGCGACAATTGTGGCGCTCAGGAGCGAATGCGACACAGGATAGCCTGTACGCGGGTCGATGGTATGGGCATACTTGCGCCCGTCCTTCACATAGAATTTCCTGTAGTTTCCGGAGGTGACCACACCGCAAGGGTCCGGACCGGCCTCTATGGTCCCCTGGAGGGACGCCCCCGGGACATTGTTCCCGTCCTCCGGCCGGTCAACACCGATGGACCAGGGTTTTCCGCCAGGGTTAAGGCCGCGGCAGAAAATCTCCCCTCCGATATTCACAAGCATATTCTCCACTCCGAGCTCCCCGAGATAGCCGGCGACCAGGTCACAGCTGTAGCCCTGGGCCACGGCATTGTAATTGAGCGTAGGGAGAGGCCCCTTCCCGGCCTCGAGGAGAAGCGACTCCGGGGAGACCTTCCCGTCCGGACCGGGCACCATCCGGGGCTTCAGGCGACCCATGCCGCAGGCCTGCATTGTCTCGGACACTTTCGATGCAGGAGGGAGGGAGTCGGTGGTGAAGCCGAACCCCCATATGTCGAAAAGAGGGGCGGCCGCGACATCCACGGCACCGCCGGTCATTGTGTAATAGCCGGTGGACATATTGTATATATGCGTGAATACACTGTCCGGGACAACGCTCTCGCCGGCATTGAAACGGCTCAGGAGGGAATTCTTGTTGTACCCGGAGACGGAATTGTCGAACTGCGTAAGAATCGAGTCGATTCCCTCCTTGATGTCATAGGCATCGAGGCCGAAACGTTTTTCAGCGGGGGTGATGTCAAGCTTTACTATATAAGTTCCCCCCTGGGCATATCCGCTGACAGACACGTACCCTGTCCCGCCGGAGCAGGAATGCATGGAAACAAGGCCGGCGGACAGCAGCAGGACACGGCACAAGTTCACGGTAAAAGAGTGAATTTTCATTGTAAAATATAAGTATTTAGACAAATATAGAGGATTTTAAACGAATTTTATGCATCTTTGCAGGAATGTATTTTAATTGATGAAGCATATAGGAACAGCAATGACTATCAGGAAAACACATCTCGTGCTTGCCGCCTCCCTGGCTGCAGCCGCCATAATCTCCTGCAAAAAAGACGATAATACGACTTCACTCCCCTACCTCAACGGGAGCCTGAGCATGGATTTCGACCCTGCCCTTCCTTCATATATCATGGCCAATGACAACACAGAATACACCATGACCCCCAAAGGGGCCGAGCATCCGGAAGGGCTGGGCATAGGCTACCAGTGGCGCGTCTCACCGTCGGGGAACGACAGCTATGAAGTAACAAAAGACGAAAATGAGGAAGGGGACGGGGCCTTCACCTACAATTTCGCGGAATACAACAAGGACACCCTCCGCACCATCACCGTCACCTGCGAGGCATTTGCCGACGGGTACACCAGCCTGTCGGCCTCATACAGTGTAACCGTAGTCAATTACGGGGAGAAAGGATCTATACAGAGGGCCGGCTATAACTTCTCCGGCAGCAATGTGGCGGATGCCGACGGGAACGAATACCTAGTTTATGAAGCGCCTGACGGCAAGACATGGATGAAGCAGAACCTCGCATATGACGGGTCAGGGACTGAAAAGGTCGGGGCCCCTTATCAGGAGGCGGAGGCCATGTCACAAGTGTTCGGAAGGTTCTACACATGGTCGGAGGCCACCGGAGAAACCGCGGCATCGGAAGGTGGCATCATCCGCGGGATATGCCCTGAAGGGTGGCACATCCCGTCAGACGACGAATGGACAGACCTTGCAGAAGCAACAATGGCAAGCGTCTACGCGGACTCCTGGAGGGAAGGGCTCGAAGAAGGCGGGACCGGACTGGAATACGGTCAGGACTGGTCGAGGGACAACTACAAGATAAGCAAGGAGTTCATGGCCGGTGAAAGGCTCGACCCTGACCTTCCCGATTCGGACGACGACTATGACAGCGACATAAACTACGGGAAAGAGGCCAGGAGTGCGACATTCAACACGGACACTGAGCTGTGGCCATACCTGAGCGACGTGGGCGACCCTACCAACTGGAGCGGCATTTCGGCAATACCTGCAGGCTATGCACGCAAGACCAACGGGCAATGGAGCTACAGCGGGGCTTTCGAGTACGCGATATTCTGGACCTCCACCGAGGACCCGGCCACAGGAAAGGCAATATGCAGGGTAATAAACAATGAAAGTTCAGTAGTGTACAGGGATGCCCACGACAAGGAGACTTTCGCAGCATCGGTACGGTGCGTAAAGGATTAGGTTTCCACCCGGATAATTTTCAAGAAACATAAAAGTAAAAATATGAAAAAGAGCACTTTAATAACTGTAACGGTAATCGTCGTCATCATCCTCGCCCTGTTCTTCTGGGTGAAGAATTCGTACAACGGGCTTGTCAAGGCCGACGAGCAGGTGAAGGCCGCCTGGTCACAGGTGGAGAACGTGTACCAGCGCAGGGCCGACCTTATACCGAACCTGGTGGCAACGGTAAAAGGCTATGCAGAGCATGAGTCCGAGACCCTTGAAAGCGTGGTGGAGGCCAGGAGCAGGGCTACACAGATGACTGTAGACCCGGAAAACCTTGATGCAGAGCAGATAGCGGAATTCCAGAAGGCCCAGGGAGAGCTCTCCCAGGCCCTCGGCAGGCTGATAATGCTGCAGGAAAACTATCCTGACCTGAAGGCGAACCAGAATTTCAGGGACCTCCAGGCGCAGCTCGAGGGTACGGAAAACCGCATCGCCACCGAAAGGATGAAGTTCAACGAGACGGCAAGGAGCTACAACACCATGGTGAGAAGCTTCCCGAGGAACATCTTCGCCTCCATGTTCGGCTTCGACACCAAAGGCTATTTCGAGGCGTCCGAAGAGGCCAGGACAGCACCGAAAGTGGAGTTCTGACATGAAAGCCGAAGACTTCCTCTCCGCACAGCAGAAAGACAGGCTTGTCGCTGCGATAAAGGAGGCAGAGCGGAATACATCCGGAGAAATCCGGATACATATAGATGACACCTGTTCCGGCAACCCGATGAAAAGGGCCGGGCAGGTGTTCCGTTTTCTGCGCATGGACAGGACCGCCAGAAGGAACGGGGTCCTCATATACCTGGCCTGCAAGTCCAAGGTATTCGCCATCATAGGTGACAAGGGCATCAATGACGTTGTATCCGCAGGGTTCTGGAACGATGTAAAGGACATCATGACCGGATACTTCCGGAACGGGGAGTTCGCCGAGGGACTTGAAAAGGCCGTATCAGCCGTCGGGGAGAAGCTCAAGGCATATTTCCCCTACCATGAAAATGACACCAATGAACAGCCGGATGACATATCATTCGGAAATCCAGATAGATAGCTTATGTTCAAGAACTTCTCCATATATTTGCTGACAGCCCTCATGCTGGTGGTGCCGGCAGCAATATGCGCGGCCATACCGTCGCCACCGTCACCGCCCCGGCTTGTGAACGACTTTGCAGGGGTATTCACTCCGCGGCAGGCCGGCTATCTCGAAAACGTGCTGACGGCATTCGATGACTCCACGTCAAACCAGATAACGGTAGTCACGGTAAACGATCTCGAAGGCTATACTGCTTCGGAATATGCCACAAGAATAGGACTTGACTGGAAAGTCGGCTCGGAGAAGTTCGACAACGGAGTTGTCCTGCTCATAAAGCCCAAGACACAGGATTCGGGAGGGCAGGTCGCCATCAGCGTTGGCTACGGGCTTGAAGGCGCGATACCGGACGCATACGCCAAACGTATCATAGACAATGAACTCATACCGCGTTTCATGCAGGACGACTACTTCTCCGGAACTGCGGCGGCCTGCGATGTGCTCATGAAGCTTGCGTCAGGGGAAATATCTGAGCCGAGGGAAGCCGGGGACGATGACATAGGAGGCTTCATAGCCATAGGGCTGTTCGTGTTTTTCGTGATTATCGTGTCAGTGGTTGCAGCAACATTCCGCAAAGGGAACAACAACGGCCGCGGAGGTGGCGGCAGCGGTACCGGTACCGACGGCGGGGACATTTTCGACGCCATCATAATAGGCAGCCTTCTGGGAAACGGCCACAGGGGAGGTTCCTCATGGGGAGGCTCCGGAGGCGGATTCGGCGGGTTCGGAGGAGGGTTCGGAGGATTCGGCGGCGGGTCTTTCGGCGGAGGCGGAGCCTCCGGCAGCTGGTAAGGCTACCGCAGATCAGTCACGATCCACTCCGGACCGAGGGAGGCTGAATCAAAAGAAAAGCGCGACGCATCCCCTTTTGCGGAATACCTGAAATCAGAAATGGTGAAATCCGTGACAGTCCCGTCTGCGGCACGGACCGACGCCCCTATCAGGATGCCGTCCTCCTGTTGCCCTGACCTGAAATACAGGGTGACAGCCTTAAGCTTCGTACCCTGTTTCGGGGCAAGCTCCACCTTTATTGCATCCATACCTGAATATACCGCAGCAGACTGGGAGGAAACATCGAAAAAACTTGTCGGGCTCTGCAGGAGCAGGACCGGATTGGCGGACAGTGAAGCAGGATAAGTGTCGCAGGACTCGACCACAAGCTCCTCAGCCTTCCTGTCAAGGGTCCATCTCGCAGTACCATCACAATAGACCTCCATACCGTCAACATCAAGGATATAAGCATCCCCCTGGAGGACAGCGCTCCCCTGTCCCGTCATGCTGACTTTCCCGCCGGAAACGCTGTAGGTATAGGAAAACGAAATCTCTGAAGAATTTATCCTGTCTTCAAGCCTCTGTATGGAAAACGGGGCAGCCGACACGCTGATTCCTGCCGTACACATGAAAAGCAGCACTGAGGCCGCCATAAACTTTCCCAAAGCCATATCTTACTTCATATAAGCCTTCAATATATCATCGAGCTCCGCAAGGTCGCTTACAAGCACCTGGCGCGGTTTCGAACCCTCCTGCGGCCCGACTATGCCGGCAGCCTCAAGCTGGTCCATCACACGGCCCGCACGGGCATATCCCATACCCAATTTCCTCTGCAGCGTGGACGTGGAGCCCTGCTGGTACGTAACCACCATCTTGGCGGCCTCCTCGAACATTGAATCGAGGTTCTGCATGTCGACTTCGGCTGCGCCGGAATCTCCTGACTCGCTCTGCAGCTCCGGCAGATAATAAGGGGTATTGCAGCATGCGTGGAAGCCAGTCTGGCTGCCGATGAACTTCGTGACACGGTTGATCTCGTCCATGTTTATAAGGGCGCACTGCACCCTCTCCATGTCCACACCGGCATAATAGAGCATATCTCCCTTGCCGATGAGCTTCTCCGCACCCGGCTTGTCGAGGATGGTGGCGGAATCCACGCGGGTGACCACGCGGAAGGCTATGCGGGTCGGGAAGTTGGTCTTGATCAGTCCCGTAATCACATCCACGGAAGGACGCTGCGTGGCTATTATCACATGGATACCAGCCGCGCGGCCCTTCTGGGCCAGACGTATGATAGAGGAAGTTATGCTCCTGGCCTGCGTCCTCGACTCCGCCCCCATACCGCCTGACATGATGAGATCTGCGTATTCGTCGATTACCACCACGATATAAGGGAGGAAGTGGTGACCCTCTGCAGGCAGCAGATGGCGGCTGGTGTATTTCTCGTTGTAGAGCTTGATATTATTGACACCGGACTTGCTCAGCAGCTGGTACCTCTCGTCCATCTCGAGGCAGAGCGAACGCAGTATCTCGTCGGCCTGCTTAGGATGCTTGACTATGGCGTTCTCCTGCTCGTCGCTCTCGCTCGCCGCTGTAGGCATGACAGCAAGATAATGCTTGAGCAGCCTTGCATACGCCGAGAACTCCACCATCTTCGGGTCTATGAAGACGAACTTCAGCTCGGACGGGTGCTTGGCGTAAAGCAGGGAGGTGATGATGACATTTAGGCCAACGGACTTGCCCTGCTTTGTGGCTCCGGCGACAAGAAGATGAGGGGCATCTGCAAGGTCGAATACCTTGACTTTCTGCATGATGGTATACCCGAGGGCAATCGGGAGCTCAGCCTTGCTGCTGCGGAAAGCCTCGTCATTGAGCATGGCCTTCAGAGGAACGATAGACGGCCTGTCATTGGCCACCTCTATACCCACGGCATCAGTAAGGATGACTACACGCACACCCTTGATCCTCAATGCTATGGCTATATCCTCCTCCAGATTCTTTATCGCTGACACCTTTACGCCAGGGGCAGGTATCACCTTATAAAGAGTGACAGTCGGGCCTACGCAGGCGGAGACCTTCTCGACCTGTATCTTGTAGTTCAGGAGGGTAGCGCGTATCTTGTTGTTGTTGCGTTCGAGTTCCTCAGGGGCTACCTCATAGCGTCCCTCCTTATAGTCCTCCAGAAGATCCAGGGAAGGGAAACTGTAGTTCTCGAGGCCCTCCCTTGTGTCAATTCGGGGAAGCTCCTCCGTGACTTCGGAAAATTCAGGTCCCTGGATAACCTCCAGGCCTTCTTCCTGCTCCACCTCTTTCCGGACCGCAGGGGATTTCTCTATGGAAACAGGGACTTCCTGGTATATACGGGACGCTCCCGACGGGACAGACCGGTTTACAGCAGGTTCACTGTCCACTGCAAATGGAGAATCATCATCAAAATCATCATCCGGCCCAGGAAGCTCCGGGTCTGTATCCGTATTGTCCGGGGCATCCGCACCGTAACGTTCTGCAGCGGACGGGACCGGATCCACAAGCGTGTCTTCCGCCTCCGTCCCATCCGGCTCATTCTCCACAGGCTCACCGCCACCTGACCCGCCGGCTCCTACAGTCACAAGCCATCTTGAAAACCGGCCGCTTGCATACAGCAGCCACAGTACAGCGAACACGGCCAGCAGGATGAATGTGACAATCTTCCCGACCATGTTCACGAAAAAGGCGGATATGGCAGCCCCGCAGTCCCCGCCGAGCCCCCCTCCGAAGACTGTATCCGGACCGGCCAGTGAAGAAATGAAGGAAAGTATCACGGATACGAGCATGGCTCCGGAAAGCGTCAATGTCAATGACTTCAGCACACCGATGCTCCGGTTCCTGAAAAAAAGTCTCACGAACACATCAGCAAGCAGGACCACAAGTGCATAGCTTCCCAGGCCGAAACACCTCCCGACAAGGAAATGCCCCCATCTGTAGCCGAGCTTTCCTCCCATATTATGGGCAGGGACATCCTGCCCGAGCATGTCAGGCTCCGACATCAGGCTCTGGTCGGCCTTCCATGTAAAAAGATACGAAGTCACCGAAACGAAAGTGAATACAGCCAGGACCCCGACCAGCAGGCCTGTCACCTTCATGATCCGGATACGCTTCTCCTCCGGCAGCTGGCGCCACCTCCCGAGGACGGAAAAACGCCCGGAAGACTGTTTCTCCTTTTCCGGTTTCCGTGGCCTGGCCGCCCTGGCGGACTTGTCCTGTGTCTTTCTTTGCATCGGCAGATTCTCCCTTCAGATATTATTTGCGGATACGCGGACGCATGCCGCCATTCTTCTGGCGCAAGTTGGAATTATTGGATTTCACAGGGTTGAGGCTCGGTTTGGAGAATACGGCATTGGACGAGATCCTTGTGAGCTGGATCCCCTCCGGCACCTTTATCCTGTAGTCCGACAGCTTCTCGATGTCCTGGAAGATGGTCTCGTCCGATACGCTGTCCTTGTTCCATATCAGGTACTGCTGCCTCATGTAGATGGCAAGTGAACGTATCATCGCCGTCTTGGTGTCCCCGTCCGGCTGGTCGGCAATAAGGTCTATGATACTCTCGATATTGCGGCCGTAATGCGTGGCCTTCAGAGGCTTCCTCTTTACAGGGACCATCACCGGCCTGGCCGAAAGCTGGTCAGGGGCAGGTGCAGGATAAGGGGAGTCGACATCAATATCGTACCCCGATATAGCATGGAGATGGTCCCAGAGCTTCTGCTCCCAGTTCTCCTGCTGGTGGACCTGGAGGTTGAGCGTCTCCATTACCTTGATCACGGCCCGTGCCTGCTCGTCCCTCTTTTCCCTGTCGGGCAGAGACTTCACATACTCTATCATCTTCTGTACATTACGTCCGTACTCCGGCATGCGGAGCTTCTCGCGCTGAGTGTTGTAGTCCAATCCTACATTCTCCATTTCCTTATCCATAATTTTATTTCCTTTTCAATACCTGCAACCTGCAAAGATAATAATTTCCTCTCAAGACATAAAAAAGTTCCGGAGGAATGCATTACTGAAGTGCAATTCCTCCGGAACGGAAAAATCTATATGAATGTGCCTTGAGGCACTATGCCTCCCTGGCTTCTTTCAGGTTGAAAGACAGGAAAGCAAGGTAGACCACGCAAAGGAAAATGACGACAAGCCCTCCTGTAATCCCCGTTTTCCCGATAGCGAATCCCATGAGCGGAGGGATGACGGCACCGCCCGCAACGGCGGTTATCATCATGCCCGAGATGTCGTTCGCCTTCTCCGGCCTTTCCTGCAGGGCGAAAGAATAGATAATGGAGAATACAGACGAGGCGAAAAAGCCCACACACCCTATCGCCACTATCGCCACGGTATCGTCCGGCACAAAGAGGAGCACCAGCATGGAGGCCGCACAGGCCAGGATATTCACCCTGAAATACCTTGACGCAGCAATCTTCGTGAGGAGGAAGGCCCCGAGCAGGGCTCCTGCCGTACGGCAGAGGAAATATACCTGAGGGGCGAACTTGACCTGCTGTGCGGTCCACGCGAACCTGCCGGCCATCAGCTTGGAGCTGATATAGTTCACACCGACATCCACTCCCACAACGAAGAATATCCCCAGGAAAAGCAGGAGTATCTTCCTGTCTTTCAGCAGGGCGAAAGTGTCGGATACGGACTGGCGCTGCGTCTGGGCAGGCTCATGCCTTATAGGTGTGAAACCGAGCCACAGAGCCGAAACCAGGGTCATCATCCCGAGTATAGGGAAGCACCAGTACCACCTGTCATCACCGAACCAGCCGATGGCGAGCATCACGATCTCAGGCCCCGCGAGCGACGAGAGCGCCTTCACCACCTGGCCGACAGTAAGGCTGCTGGTAAGCAGCCTGGAGTCGGTGACCACATTGCTCAGTAGCGGGTTAAGGGACACCTGGAGAATCGCATTGCCGATACCGAGCATGACATAAGCGAGCATGCAGGTGACGCTGTTATAGACAATCATGGGCAGGAACATGCCCACAATGGTGATGCCCAGGCTCAGAAGCACGGTATTCTTCCTTCCCCACCTGTTCATGCAGTTGCCTACAGGAATCCCCAGGAACAGGAACCAGATGAACACCAGTGATGGGACAAAGCCTGTCATGGAGTCAGACCAGGCGAATGTCTTCTGGACATAGTCGGAGGTAATGCCGACTATGTCGCAGAAGCCCATTATGAAAAAACCGAAAAGGACCGGCAGAATTGCCGGAGAGAATTTCCTGTCAGCCATGGCCCGTCCTTTTTATTTGGAATAAGGAGGCATTTCGGTACCCCAGCCCTCGGCTGGTGCCGTACCCATCTCCAGTTTCAGAGTGCCGCCTTTGTACACCTCACTCCTGTAAAGCCAGTTGCGGTTGATCTCACGGCCGTTGAACTTGGCTGACTGGATATAGTATGCATCCCCGGCATTGCCCTCGGTCTCGATAACAAAGCGTTTCCCTTTCGCGTTCATAGGGCTGAGGGAGATTTCTATCCTGTCGAACAGAGGGCTTCCTATCTGGAAAGTAGGATCGGTAGTGGCACCGCCCTGGACATCGAAAAGCCCCATGCCGGCGAGCACGTACCATGCACCGAGCTGGCCCTGGTCCTCGTCCTGCCCGTAGCCGTAGCCGTGCATACCGTCGGTGCCATAGAACTCGTCGCATATAAGCCTTACCCATTTCTGGGTAAGCCACGGTTTGCCGGAATAGTTGAACAGCCAGGAGATATGGAGGTTAGGCTGGTTGCCATGGTTGTACGGGCTCTGCAGTCCGGAGAACGCGTATGCCACCTTGCCGCCGCCGAAGATGGACTTGCGGGCCTCGGTGAATATGGAGTCAAGCCTGCTGTTGAACTCCTCCCGGCCGACCTTCTCTATCAGGCCGTAAGGGTCCTGAGGCACGAAGAAGGTGTACTGCACCGCATTGCCCTCCTGGAATCCGCGCCACGGCTCGTAAGGGTTGAAATTGTCGATGAAGCTGCCGTCCGGCACCCTCGGCCTGACGAAGCCGGTGCTCTCGTCAAACAGCTTCTCCCAGCCTCTCGAAAGCTCCATCAGCTTCTCGTAATCCTCCGTATGGCCCAGTGCCTTGGCCCACTGGGCTACGGCATAGGCGCTGTAGCTGTATTCGAGGGTGTGGGACACGGAGAACTGCGAGCCGTCTTCCGGCATGGCGAAATTGTCCCCGGAGATGTAAGGCACCCATCCCCTGTCGACAAACTGCTTCACATCGAGCTTGCCGGCACCATCGAGCCTGCCTTCCCAGCCCAGCTCGTTCTTCAGCGCGGCCTGGTAGGCCTTCTCGACATCGTAGTCCCTGATGCCGCTCTGGTATGCACCGGCAAAGGCTATGCTCGTCATGTTGGTGCCTACACCGGAGACATATTTGCTGTTCGCTATGCCGTCGCCGAGCCAGCCGGTCTCGTTGTATACGAGCATCTGGCTGTTCACGAAATCATTGTAGTACTCAGGATAGGCAAGGGCCCAGAGGGTCTCAAGATTCCAGTAGGCGCCCCAGACAGCATCGGTATTGTAGTGGTTGTGCACCGGCCTGCCGTCATTGCCAAGAGGAATCTGTCCGACAGTCCCGTCATTGCGCGGATAGGCACCGTTCACATCGCTGGCCAGGCCCCGGCCCAGAAGAGCGTGGTACAGGCCCGTATAGAACTTGATCCGGCTGTCATCCGTGCCGCCGTAGACCATTATGCGCCCGAGGGCCTCGTTCCATTTGGCGGTAGTGGCCTTCAGCACATCGTCGAAACCTGCCGTTGCGGCCTCCGTCTCCAGATTCAGTCTTGCGTTTTCGACAGAAGTATAGGAAAGGCCGATCTTCACATTCACCACATCGTCCGCGGAAGTGGTGTAGTTGAGGGACATGATGGCCCCCGGCCCTGAAATCTCATCAGACCTTGAAGGAGTGCCGCCCTGATGGAAGACATCCACGGACTCCGGAGCGCGGTCCACTATGGCATAGAAATACATCGGCAGAGTAGCTCCGGCCTGGTACCTCTTGATGTATTCCGGCTCTGTAACTACATAGCCTTCAATCACATTTCCGTCATGATACTTTATATGCGCATCCTTGACATTGCCGCTTTCACCCTGGCGGTTGCCGATATTGAAAAGGATATGCGAGCTTTCAGATGCAGGGAAGGTATAGCGCTGGAACCCTGTCCTGGCGGTAGCGGTGAGCTCCACCTTTACTCCATAGTCCTTCAGGAGCACTGAATAATAGCCCGGCCTTGCGCACTCGTCCTTTCTGTCGAACCGGGAACGGAAACCGCTGTCCGGGTCCTCGAGGGTCCCCGGCACGGTCTTGACCTCACCGGTCACCGGCATGAGGGAAATACCACCCACCTGGAACTCGTGAAGGCACGGGAAGCCGTCGATGGAGGTATGGGTATCATCATATCCGACAGCCTCCCAGCCCTGTTCATTGCCGTAAGTGCCGTTGGTCGACGCACCGAGCTTCGCAAGCCCGAAAGGCTCTGCGGCCGGAGTGTAGAAAAACCACCTGCTGTGGACCGTCCCGATATTCGGGTCTACATACTGCACAAGGTCCGGTGTACCGGCTCCGCTGCTGCAGCCGTACAATGCGGCCGCAGCGATCAAAATTCTGTATAATTTCATTTTTAACACTTTAATGCCAATCCGATAAATTAAATTTCAGTTCTGGGCTGAGATTGCAGATCAAGACGGGAAAGGGCGAAGGCATAGGCACCGAGGGCGATAGCCTCGTTTGCCCCTACTGCCGACAGGGCGATGCCCGTCTTCTTCTCTTCAGCATAAGGGACCTTCCTGCCGGAGCCCGGCACTTCGACCATAGGAGTCTCGTCCTTCAGGAAAGCCTCGAGTCCGTCCGCACAGGTCAGGTCGTACACCTGGGCCTGCAGGCACGGGAAAGAAGCCCCGGCGAATGTGGTGAGGCTCCTGCGCATCTCCCCGAGTATCCCAGGGAATATGTACTTGCTTGCACCGGACACACCGCCACCGACAACGACAAGCCCGTCCACGATATCGAGGGCATGGACTATGGCGTTGCCAGCAGCACGGCCGAATTCGGAGAAACTCTCCACGGCGGCCTTCCTGTCCCCCGGCACAGTGCCTTCGGCTATGTCATAGATGTCCTTCGGCGTAAGAGACGATGCATCCGTGCCGCTCAGCTCGCCATAGACGCGCTTCACGGCACGGATACTTACACTTTCCTCGGCTATCCTCTCAGGGTAGATACTGTTCTGCATGCACCACACATCGCCGCCGCAGCCATTGTCCCCGTCAAGGAGGACACCGTTGACCACGACACCGGCACCGAAGCCTGTACCGAGAGTGATCCCGATGAGGTTACGGTATACCCTCGAACTGCCCCTGAGGGCAAGCATACTGTTGATTTCAGGCAGTTTGCCGCAAAGGGCCTCGCCGTAGGCGAAGAGGTTGCCGTCATTGTTTATGAAAACCGGAAGGTTGAATACATCTTCAAGGTACGGCCCGAGAGGAATGCCCCCGCCTGCAAAGGCCGGGAAATTAGGCAGATGGCCTATCACGCCGTGCCTGTAGTCCGCAGGGCCCGGAAACGCGAAACTGATGGCGTCCGGGGCTGCCGGTAGCGAAGCATATATTTTCCTGAAACCGTCCACGAGGACTCCAAGACATCCTTCAAGATCGTCAGACACTGCCTTTTCCGACACCGGCGGCACTATCACGCGGCCGCCCTGCATGGCGGAGAAAACGAAGTTTGTCCCGCCAGCATCGAGCGTCATGACGACCCTTTTATCATTCTTGTACATAAAATAGTGTTATTAATGGTTTACAAAACGGAAACGGACAGTCCTCAGAACCTCACATAGGCCTTTACGGTCATGCACTCTTTCCCGTCGGACAGGCCGTAAGGCCTTATCGTATAATCCCCTACCGAAGCAGGAATGATGAATGTCTCAGCATAGTGGACAACAAACGGGGCGAATGCTCCGGTCGGGCTCTCGACCACCGCCTCCTCACCGTCCACGAGGTTGAGGACGTTCACGCTGCCTCCTGTATTGTGATGGACTTTAGAGGTGAAGGTGTGCCTCCTGGTCTCGATGAACTCGTTAGGATGCAGGCCGGTGCGCTCTTCCCTCCAGCCTTCTCCGGAAGCGACTTCGGAGAAATGGTTGTGGAGATTGGCCTCAACATATTCAGTGTTCCTGGCCCAGTTTATCACATGGCTGCCCCTTTCGACATTGATCGGCCTCGGTTTGCCGTCAAGGCCGAGACGCTGCCAGTCCCAGAGCTTGAATGTAAAGAGATTAGGGGTGGAGCTGATCTCGAGCACCATGCTCTCGGCACCGGAGCAGTGGACCGTACCTCCCGGTATAAGGAAATGGTCATGCTTCCTGGCCGGTATATTGTTCACATATTTCTCGGCATCGAAGACTATCTCCCCCGCCTGGGCCTTTCTGAGGTCCCCTATCATGTCATCCGGGTTTATCCCCGTCTTGAGTCCAATATATACATGCGCCCCCTCACCGGCATCCATCAGGTAGTAGCTCTCGTCCTGGGTGTAAGGCATACCGAAGCTCTCCCTTATGAACTGTGTGGTAGGATGCACCTGCAGGCTGAGGTTCCCGCCGCCCATAGTGTCGAGGAAGTCGAAGCGGATAGGGAAATCCTTACCGAAACGCGCCTCGACAGGCTCGCCGAGAAGCTCCTTGCTCCTGAGCAGCACCAGGTCAACGGACGGCAGCTCGAAACGCACTCCGTCCACCTCGAAATAGAGGCTGTTCTCCTCCGGCACACAGTCGAAGCACCACCCGAAGTTCGCCTGGCTGCGGTCCAGGTCGCACACTTCCTTCATCCACTGGCCTCCCCACGGGGCCGGGTCGAAGAAAGGAACCACCCTGAACGGCGTCTTCACGGTAGCGTCGATACCTTTAAAGAATGTATCCCTGTCTATCATCTTCGGACTGCCGGCAATGTGCGTGTCAATCCAGAACGCCACACGCCGGAAAAGCGAATCCTTGTGGATGTCACAGATGCGCCAGTCGTTGAAATACCCGCGCTTATACTGCACGGACACGGCATCGCCGCGGTTGTCAACGCCGAGGGCCTTGACCTCATGGCGGCGGAAGCGCTGCTGTATCTCCCAGCGTGCCATATCCACATACACGACCATCGCGTCCTGCGGCACTACCAGGGAGGCGCCTGTCCCGACAACAACGGAAAGTCCCGGTGCAGAAAGCACGGCCTCCTTCGCCCGGCCGAGCCTGCCGGCATCGAAATAGTCCTCTATCCTCAGTGCTGTGACATAGCCGAAAAGCACATCACCGGTCATGAAGCGCTCCGTCATGGCGACGATTTCCGGCTCCGGCTTCATCAGGTCCCTGGTGTTCACCACCTCTGTGGCAAACCCCTCGGAGAAAGCCTTTATCACCTCATCCTCATAGACCCCGGTATACAGCTCCACAGCCAGGCATTTCGCGTCCCCGAGAGCAGCCTTAATCCCGGCAATGATATTATCCCATCCCTGGCATATGTTCCCGCTGATGCGGGTAGCAGGGTATTTGTCATAATTCGCTTTTCTCATGGCATGTTTTATTTGTTCATACATTTAAATTTTGTGCAAATATATACATTAATTCTATTGTTGTTCCATTTTATTGTAAATTTTATTAATTTTGCATTAAATAAACACTAAAAACATGCAAATCGACCACTCCAGCAATAAACCGTTACATCTACAGGCCGAAGAAATACTGAGAAGACTTATTGAATCCGAGGAATATAAAAACGGCAAACTTCTTCCCAATGAAGTCGAATTGTCTGAACAATTGAAGATTTCAAGGAACACCCTGCGGCAGGCAATAAACACCCTCGTGTTCGAGGGTCTGCTCACCCGTAAACAGGGCGTCGGCACCAAGGTCAGCAGAAAAAGCATTGTAGGAGGGGTCCAGAACTGGCTGAGCTTCTCACAGGAAATGAGGATGCTCGGCATCTCCATACGCAACTTCGAGCTGCACGTAAGCTACAAGAGGCCGACAGACGAGATAGCGAACTTCTTCAACATATCAAAGGACGGTGCAAGGTGCGTGGTGATGGAGAGGGTGAGGGGGAAACAGGAGTATCCGTTCGTATATTTCATATCATATTTCAACCCCAGGATTCCGATCACGGGGGAGGAGGATTTCACACGGCCCCTGTACGAGCTGATGGAGAAGGATTTCGGGATAGTGGTAAAGACAAGCAAGGAGGAGATCTCGGCCCGGCTGGCGGGGGACTTCATCGCCGAAAAGCTCGAGATAAAGCCTGACGACCCTATCCTCATAAGGAAAAGGTTCGTCTATGACATCAAAGGTGTCCCGGTCGAATACAATATAGGATACTACCGCGCAGACAGCTTCACCTACACTATCGAGGCATCACGGAACATTTGACGTATCTGCCCATTCTAACACACCGTCACCACTTCGTCAGTGAATACGTACCACAGATAGGCGGAAACATCGGCATAGCCCATGCGCTGGTATATATCCGCATAGCGGTCAAGCTGCCTGCGGTAGATGCTGCGGTGCTCACCGAACTTATAGTCGACTATCGTCACAGAATCCCCGTCACAGATTACACGGTCGGGACGGAATATGCTGCCGTCCGTATCAATCAGGGAGACCTCGGTCTCCACCTTGCCCGGATCCTCCGGGAACCATCCGCGTGCGGATGCCCCGGCAATACGCCCCGACAGCAGTGAATATGCCGCATCGGACTCCTCTGCGTCAATATCACCGTCGGATACGGCTTTCTCCAGCGCAGCCTCCAGGTCGGACGGGACCGACACGCGGGAAAGTATGTCATGAAGGACAATGCCCTTGAGCCTGTGCGAAGCCGCCACACCCGCCTTTCCGTCATCCGAGAAGAAATCCGCCGAATCCGCACTGAATTTCAGCCTGCCCCTCTCCCCTACCGGCAGAGGGCCTTCGGCCGTGTCATCCCCCTCCGGACCGTCCCGAAGCTCCTGTGCGTCAAGCGGCCATGAAGGATAACCCGACGGAATGGATATTAGGGCGGCGTCTTCACGTCCGCCCTCACGCGGAAGAATCTCCCTGGAAGAGAACTTCAGGGACCCGTCATCGGAAGACGCCATGGCCATCCTGACCGGCGGACAGTCATCCCCGCCACTGCAGAAGCCCCCCGGAGCGGCGGCCTTTTCCGCAAACCAGTAGAATATCTGGGAAAAGTCCGAGAACTGCGGCGCCCCTTCCCCGGACATCTTCGACAGGAAGGACGCCGAAGGAGCCTTGGCTATTATGACCATCCCCTCTGAAGCCCTGGTCAGGGCGACATAAGCCGTATTGATATTGTCCACATACTGGAGCTTCAGCTCTTTGCGGTAGTCCTCACCGAAAAGGGTGGAAAGGCTCCCGGAAGACAGGTCCACGTCATACAGGCCCTCCGCCTTCCCTTCCAGCGGGGTATCCTCCAGGTCAGGGGAGCACCAGTGCCTTCCGGCCTTGAAAAGGGTGACATTCTCGGCATAGGGGAAGATGACATACGGGAAGTCCAGTCCCTTGGACTTGTGCACTGTCATTATACGCACGGCATCCGAAACAGGAGGGGAGCTGATGCTCGGGTCGGCCCCGGCCCAGGCCTCGAGGAAGCCGTGCAGGTCATTCCCGTCCGAAGCGGAATAATCCTGCACATAGTCCATGAAAGACTGCACGTAAAGCACCTCGCTTCCGAAAGACCCGGGGTCGGCTGACTTGAGTTTCCTTATCAGGCATTCGCACAGGTCCACAAGGGAGCGGCACTCCACGGCAAAGCCGGTATCTATATCGAGCTCCGAAGCCAGATAGCCGTTGACGGTATCATCAGGATTGTCCGCATACGAGAGCAGGGAGACAAGCCTGCGCACCGTCACGGAGGACTTGACCTTCAGGGAATCGTCCGTCAGGACATCCACCCCGTTGGCTATAAGGTACGAGGCGATTTCCGCCCCGGATATGTTGTTCCTGACAAGGACGGCCACATCCCCCCTTGATATGCCCTTGGCATCCAGCTCCATGACAGTCTCCAGCACCTTCGCGTTTTCAAGTTCCCTGCTGCAGAATACCATTTCCACAGCCCCCCTGTCATATCCCGAGCGGACGGCCTTCTGGACTGCATCCGAATATATCGAGCCGATGGCGGTATCATCCTGCACGGAGGCCATGGCCCCGTACTGGATGTCGAGCAGGCGGGCCACAGCGGGGAAAAAGGTATTGTTGAAGGCGACGATGCCTCCCAGGCTCCTGTAGTTGGCATCGAGCCCGGAGTTGCGGCAACGGCCAAATTCCTCCTGGAGCTCGTGATGGAAAAGGTTCCAGTCGGAGCCGCGCCACCTGTATATGCTCTGCTTCACGTCCCCGACTATAAGGCTGTCGAAATTCTGGGCCTCACTGTTCTGCAGGAGGGGACGGAAGTTCTCCCACTGTATCCTTGACGTGTCCTGGAATTCGTCAAGGAGGAAATTCTCGTACCTTACACCTGTCTTTTCATATATAAATGGTGCGTCGCTGCCGTCGATAATCCCTTTGAGGATGGTGTTGGAGTCGTCTATGCTGAGGACATTCTTCTCTTTCATCAGGGCGTTGAACTCCCTGTAGAGCTCGCCGGCAATGCCGAGGGAATAGAGCTGGCGGCGGAGAATCCACGCAGTGTTGTATGTCTTGAACGGTGTGCCGAAAAGGCTGCAGAACGTGTGCAGCGGGGCCTCCAGCGCAGGATATACGAGAGGAAGGAAGTCTTTTGCCTTCGATTTGGCAAACCACTGCTCATGGTCCATGGCTTTCGAGAGGAAGCTGTCAGTCGGGGATGAAATCTGCTGTCTGTCACTAACTTCAGTATAATTATACAATGCCTTTAGAAACCCCCTGTTGGAGACTGAGGCATCCACAGAGGCGCTCTGGAGGACCGTCAGCGCAGCTTCGGCCGAACTGCGCACGGACCGGGTGAAATCCCTGATTATCAAGGAGCATGTTTTCCTTATGGATGACAGGTATTCTTTCGAATAGACCTTGCTTTCATCTATGCCGAGAGCTTCCACCATTGAGCGGTGCTCGTCTGATTTCAACCTCGAGGCCATGGCTACAAGCCCCTTCTCCAGGCTGTACTTCCCCGCTGTCTCTATCTGCTCCATTACGCTGTCGGTCAGCCAGTCGAGCAGGGTCCTGTCCGACTCCGTAAGGGCATCCAGCACCCTGTCAACACTCTCCGCCACCAGGGAATCCTTGTCGAGCTCCACCTGATATGAAGCAAACTGCCCGATCTCCCGTGAGAAGGCTTTCAGTGTCTGCTGGAAAAACCTGTCTATCGTGCTGACGGAGAATGCACTGTAGTCATGCAGGATATTGCAGAGGATGGCACCGGCACTGTCGGCCAATGACTCCAGGGTGATTTTCCGTCCCGGCTTCCCCGGCAGCTCCCGCACCAGATCCTCATCCGCTATGCCGTCATGCGCACCCTCCGGAAGTCCGTCCACCATAAAATATTTAAGGTAGCCGGACTTCCAGGGCGCCGATGACAGGATGTAGAGCTCCTTCAGGATACGGCGTTTCATCTCGTCCGTAGCCTTGTTGGTGAAGGTCACGGCAAGGATATGCCGGTAGGCATACCTGTCCTGCTTCCTGAAAAGGAGGGTGATATATTTTCTCGCAAGGTTGAAGGTCTTGCCCGAACCTGCGGATGCCTTCATTATCTCGATCATTGGAACGGGATATTAATATTATATTAAAAATAAATATTTTACCTCCCACACACGGTCCTGAAGTCACAATACTGGCATACGGTCATGTCATCAGTTCTCCGGAACGGGACGGACAGGTCCTCCATCTCAGCGAGCATCTTCTCCAGCCCATCCATCATCAGGGTGTAGAACGCCTCCCCCATCGGCACGGTCTGGGGGACCTCGCTGAACAGCCTTGCGGTGGAGTACACGGAATCAAGGATATTGCGTCCCTTGTCCAGTCCGTTGTTCCTCAACAGCATATCATATATGAACAGCTGGAAGGCTATTTTCGGTTTCCTGAAATACGGGGTGTCCCCGAAAAGGGCGGCCGCCGTGTCCTGCGCCCTGTCGTCGGTGATCTCCAGGTCTTCGGGGAGGACCTTGCCGGTCTTGTAGTCCACGACTCTGACCTCGCCGTCAGCGAAGCTGTCGAGCCTGTCTATATAGCCCTTGAACCTGAAATTCCCGACCCTGGCCCGCAGCCTGATCTCCAGCCCCTCTATCCGGAACCTGTCCACACCCCTGAGGGACATCACCTCCAGATCCCTCTCAAGGGTCTTGAGCACATATTTCACTATGACATCGCATACGACCAGGTTCCTGCCAGCCAGTTCCACATCACGCAGCTGCTCCAGCATGAGCTCCACCACTTTTGAGCGGATTTCCGGCCTGCGGCCCAGCCAGCCGCGGACATAATCCGCGGTCACCACCCGGTCCGGGACCTGATACAGATACTGCATGACCCCGTGGTACACAGTGCCTATCATGGCCGCATCCATCGATTCCGCCACTTCCTCCTCCGCGACAAGGCCCCTGACCGAAGAATAGTAGAATTTCGCGGGGCACGCCATGTAGTTCTGCAGGGACGTGGCGGAAAGCTCGGACGCCCTTATGGACTCCACATCCTGCTCGGTCTTGCTGATTTCCCCCTCCTCCTGCACCGACCTCGCCCTCGCGTCGGCGGCATACCGGCACAGAGGGATACGGAAATGGTATTCAAGCTGTTTGATATAGCGGCTTTCCTCACCTGTCTTCATGCCCTCTGTCCTGGAATCATACAATATCCACACATTTTCCACCCTGGTTATCATCCTGTAGAAATAATATGCCCACACGGCATCCTGGAACTCATACGTCGGCAGGCCGAACCCCTTCCTCAGCTCCGGAGGGATGAACGAGGAACTGACGCTTTTCTTGGGGAATATGCCCTCATTGGCCGACATCAGGACAATGTTCCTGAAATCCAGGGCCCTCGTCTCCAGCGGCCCCATGACCTGGAGTCCCTTGAGAGGCTCGCCCCTGAACGGGACGGAGACCGCACCTATCAACTGCTCCAATATCCTGACGTATGTAAGCGGCTGTACGGCAAGGCCGAAGCCTCGGAGCCTGTTGACGGCCCTGTAATATTCCCTCGCGAACTCCAGCTCGACGGCAAGCGAAGTATCGTCCTTCAGAGTCGGGGCGACATGGCTGATAAGCTCCATCTGGTATGCAGCGAAGGAATCAATCTGGTCCCTGTCCGCTGCCTGCAGGTCACGGATGACAGGCCTGAACACCAGTTCGAAAAGCCTGCACCCCCTCAGATCCTGCTCCGGGATGAACAGCTTGGCCTCCTGCCTTATCCTGCGGACGGCGGCTTCGCCCTCCAGACCCATTGCCTTTCGGAAAATGCTGTTGGAGAACAGGGAACGGACCTGGCGGTAATAGAAGCACCATCCGTCCCCCCTTTTCCTGGCATGCAGAAGCATTGCACAGATGCCTTTCATCATTCCGTAGAAGGCACTTGCCGACATCGGGTAGCCCATTGTCACATTTATATCCTCTATCTCCGGAGGGATGGTGTTCAGAAGGGGCATCAGGAGCGATTCGTCCGGCAGGACAATGGCCGTATCCTCCGGGGAGCTGCCTATGATGTCAGGCAGCAGCTTGACCTGGCCTATGGAGGATGGTACGCTAACGACCTTGAACGACGGCACCTCCACACCTTCCGGGTCAGGCTGGAAACTCTGAGGGAACTCCCTGACATTCTCCGACATGAAGAACGAAGACTTGTTCCGGCTGTCCCGGATCATGTTCCCGGAATAGTCCCAGCAGAACTGCGCGGCCCCGCTGTCCCTCATCTTGCGCATGAGGGTCTTTTCACATTCGTTCAGGGCGTTCAGCCCGACGAACACATATCCGGTATTCCTGTGGAAAACGCCTTTGAGAATATCGGCCACAGGCTCGTCCTGCAGTCTTTCCGCAAGCTCCCTGTATACCATGCCCTCATACGCCAGGCCCTTGGCTTCAAGGGATTTGCGGAAATCACGGTAAAGAGGGTAGAGGATATTCCAGATCTGGAGGAAACGTTCCTTGACATTGGGGCTGTCGGAGCCGAGGTCGACCGTGAGCCTGCCGCTGCGGTCGTTGAAATGCCTGACGAAATTCTCTATCGCCGCCCGCTGCGTTCCTGTGAGATATTCAAAGGTATCCTGCATGGACTTGAAATCGGCCACATTGGCATACAGCATGGACGGGTCGGCCAGATACTTGTCCACATCATTGAAGTCCCCCAGGATGACATCCCCCCAGAAAATGAATTCATCGAGACTTTCCGCCTTGGGGTTCAAGGACTTGTAGCAGCCGTAAAGCTCGAGGAGGAGCGTTACCCTGTCCGCGCACCTGCCCCCGTGGACCTTCTGGAAGAAGTCGTTGATAGTGAACATCCCCGGAGCCTTCACAGGGACATCTGAACTTTCCGCCACCACCTCCGACAGATATTTCCTGAAGAACACCATCGACCTGCGGTTCGGGAAGATGAAGCACAGTGGGCTGCCGTGCCCGCCGCCTTTGAAATAATGCGCGGCTACCTGCTTTAGAAACGGGACCATAACACTATCAGAAAGGGAAAAGCAGAGGAAGAACCAGCACCATCACTATACCCATGATCACCTGCAGCGGCAGCCCCACTTTCACATAATCCATGAAAGAGTACTGCCCGGCCCTCATCACCAGGGCGTTAGGCGGAGTGGAGAACGGAGACGCGAAGCACATGCTTGCCGCCACGGTCACCGCAAACAGGAACGCCACGGGGCTCACCCCTATCTGCTGGGCGCACTGCAGGGCTATCGGGGCCATGAGCACGGCTGTAACCGTATTGCTTATGAACATGGTCATCAGCGAGGTGACGAAATATATCCCCGCCATCAGGACCATAGGCCCGTACGAGCCGAGGCTGCCTGCCATCGCGCCGGATATGTAATCAGAGACGCCCGTCTTTTCAAGGGCGAGGGACATCGGGAGCATGGCCGCGAACAGCACGATGGTCTCCCAGTTGATGGTCTTGTATGCGGCCTCCACATTCCTGAAGCACCCCGTCAGCACCATCAGCATGGCGGCGATCATGACAGCCGTGACAGGGGCGACAGGTATGAAGTTGAACACCATCATTGCCACCATTGCTATCATTATCACCGCGGCCACCGGGGCCTTGTAGTCGAGGGTGACCTTCCTTGCCTGCTCCAGAGGCTCACCGAGCACCACCCACTCGGAATCCTCTTTCCCGAGCCGGGCTATGTCAGCCCATGCGCCCTGGACCAGAAGCACATCCCCGTTGTGTATCACCTCCTGCCCGAGCTCATGCAGGATATACTCCTTTTTGCGCCTGATACCCAGGACGTTCACGTTGAACTTGTCCCTGAACCCGGCTTCCTTGACAGTCCGGTTCACTATGTTGGACGAAGGGGTAAGAAGTATCTCCGCTATGCCTATATCATAGAAAGCCAATGTCTTTCCGTTCCTTGTGGTCATCTCTGAAGCATGCTCGTCAAGCATCTCAAGCCCCATGTCACCCGCGAACCTGTGAACGGCCTCCGCCTCGCCCGTGACATAGAGGATGTCCCCGTTCTTGATGACCGTGCCGGCCGAGGCGAGCTTCTGGGTCACAGTCTTCAGGAAACGGTGCTGCGCGGACTCTATCCTGCGGATTTCCAGAACATTGAGTTTGTAGACCTTGCGGACGTCCATATCTATGATTGTCTTCCCGATGGCCTTTGAGCTGTTTACCGCCCTGAGCCTGAACAGATTGCTGGAAAGTCCGTATTCCTTTGCGAGCTGCCCGAGCGTTTTCCCGGACGAAGTTCCCGAGTCCTTCCCTCCATTCTTCCCGAGGAACCATTTTGTAAGCGGCATCAGGACAAGTATACCTGTAATCACGCATATTATGCCTACCGGCGTGAACGAGAAGAAAGACAGGGAATCATAGCCCGCCCCTGTCAGGGTGTCGTTTATAATAAGGTTCGGAGGAGTACCGATAAGTGTCATCATCCCTCCCATGCTGCTTGCGAAGGCGATCGGCATCAGCAGGCGCGAGGCGTTTATGCCGGCATTGTGGGCCATGCTGACCACTATAGGGAGCATGAGGGCCACCGTACCGGTATTGCTGACGAATGCTCCTATGGCCGAGGTGACCACCATCACCAGGATGAACAGCCTTGGTTCACTGTTTCCGGCAAGTTTCAGTATGCGGGAACTGATCATCTTCGCCAGGCCTGTCTGGAAAATGGCCCCGCCGACCACGAAAAGGCCGATCATCATGATCACTACATTATTGGAGAACCCTGACAGGGCCTCCTCCGGAGTCAGTACCCCCGTTACCATCAGGGCGATGAGGGAGCAAAGCGCGACTATGTCTGACCGGACCTTGCCGGAGACGAAGAATGCCGACGCGATTATAAGAATAATTATGGTGACAAGCATCCGAAAAAATTAAATTTGAGAAAACCGGAGTCCGCAGCGCTACAGACCGGAATAGCGGCAGTGACCGGTGTATCCATACAAAAATAAATAATTGCAAGGATTTTTTCAACAATTTTTTATGTCATTTCGAACGACAGTCAAGGAATCTGACAGCCTCTCTGTTATTTCGAGCGGAGGCCTTTGGCCGAAGTCGAGAAATCTGTCCTTACATCTGAAGATTTCTCCACTCCCTACGCTCGGTCGAAATGACAATCCTGCAAAATAATACGTTCCACTGCCATCCCAAACGCAGGCGAAGAATATGCCTACAACACTACTGGTCTCCTACCATCAAATCCTCCACCTCCGGACTCTAACCTACGATCAGGATGACAGGCAGAACGTCGTTTTATTTCATGGGACACTCCCGGATACCGGAATTCCCGGCGGCAAATATAGGACAAAAGAAAACCTGCAGACAAGGCCCTGACAGCTCCTGAATGCATGTTTTTCTCTTTTTTTATGTTTTTTACGAATCTTTATACGGAAGAGTTTCTGTTTCTTTATGTTTTTTCAAATCTTTATAAAATTTCTTTTTTATATTCACACATAACCCTCTCGAATAGCCTCTACCGCCTATCGCTCATTTAGAGTACAAGTCTCGAAATGACAGCAAAGCATTTCCAGTGTATAACATTTCAGAAAAAATTTGTTCAATATGTAAAAATGATTACCTTTGCCCGTGTTTCAGATTTGAATAATTCAAAATTAGAATTTTCATCCCTGAAAAAGACAATACACAAACAATTAAAAGGAGACAGAAAATATGAAGAAGAAATTCAGATGCCTCGTGTGCGGATACGTATATGAGGGGGAAAACCCACCGGCAGAGTGCCCTATCTGCCATGCAAAGGCAGACAAGTTCGTTGAAGTAGTAGAGACCGAAGGCGCAAAGGCATGGGCTGACGAGCACAGGCTCGGAGTTGCCAAGGGAGTGGATCCGGAGATCCTCGAAGGGCTCCAGGCACATTTCAACGGAGAATGCTCCGAGGTCGGAATGTACCTCGCGATGAGCCGCCAGGCAGACAGGGAAGGCTATCCGGAGATTGCAGAGGCATTCAAGAGATACGCTTTCGAAGAGGCTGACCACGCTTCAAGGTTTGCAGAGCTTCTCGGCGAAGTAGTATGGGACACCAAGACCAACCTCGAAAAGAGAATTGAGGCCGAGGCAGGCGCATGCGAGGACAAGCTCCGCATCGCAAAGCTCGCCAAAGCCCAGAACCTCGACGCCATCCATGACACCGTCCATGAGATGTGCAAGGACGAAGCCCGCCACGGCGCCGGCTTCCAGGGCCTCTACAACAGGTATTTCAAGAAATAGTCCATCCCGAAAGGGAACAACGAGAAAAAGATGCAGCTCTTGAACGGAGCTGCATCTTTTTCATTGTCATCAGCCTGGACCGCATCCTGTCATTTCGAACCAGGAGGGTTCCTGTCATTTCGTACCAGGAGACTTCCTGTCATTTCGACCGAGCGAAGCGAGTGGAGAAATCTGTTGAAAAGAATTGTCAGATTTCTCGACGCACAGCACATGCCCGGGATGACAAAGGAGTGCCTCTAATGGCAGACGCGCCTCAGATAATAGAACCATCCTACTTTCCGGTCCTCATTGGCACAGCGAGTTTCCTGCCCCGGACGCCAGTTGCAGACAAAATGTTCCTGATATCCGTTTCAACAGGCGATGTCTTCCATGCCGGCAGAGCAAATAATGTATACAGCGACAAACAGCGTATGCACACCTGGAGTAAAGGCCTTTCCGGAAAAACATTAACTGCCAATATGTTATAAAGACAGGACAACTGCAGGTGTAACACTTTACGGCACACCTGCAGTACGTGATATGCTCTCTATGGTGCTACAATGCCTTTCTGCAACTGCAGGTGTGCATCGAAATGTCCCACCTGGAAATCCAC
The DNA here is from genome assembly GCA_944326305.1 of uncultured Bacteroidales bacterium. Taxonomy (GTDB): domain Bacteria; phylum Bacteroidota; class Bacteroidia; order Bacteroidales; family UBA932; genus Cryptobacteroides. The sequence goes on along the minus strand of CALVDL010000019.1, from coordinate 7,247 downwards.
CATCCGCAGAACATCAACAATATCAACTCTTTACACGAAACTCGCTACTCCAGGTGTGCAGCCCCACCAGTCAGAAAATTCCCCTTTCCACAGTCCCCCTCCTGACACAGAACCTACCTGCCTGCTGAAGCCGGAAGATACACATCCGCTGTCATCCGGAGCGCCAATCGAGGGATCCGCCAAAAGGACAATCCGGCCCAGGCCCATCCCCGGTACCGCATCAACCCCTTTCATGACAACTCTGAACCCTGAAGCATGCCTCTCTCTCATAACAACCTAACTGACAACACCTTGCAAAAAGACGCCCTGCTTCAGACCTCCTCCTGAATACGGTCTGAAGCAGGACATCCTTTTGCAACCCAATAACAATCAACCAATTACAAAACACAGCCCTGCGCCAGGGTTCCGCCACTTCCCTCCCCGGATGACCTCCTCCCAATGCCAGAAAGGAAACGCCGCCAGTGCGGTCATACATCCACCTCCAGATACCCTTCGCATTTTTATGGTGCGCAATAAAATCTGTTTTTACCTGCCGGCAACAGACTACAGCAGCCCCTCTACCTTTTCCTTGAACTCCTCCTTGCCCATCAGGCCGACATTCATCTGAGGTTCGCCTTCTGCAGGGATGAAAAGTACTGAAGGGATGGACCTTATGCCATATGCGGCGGAAAGGGCCTTGGCATTGTCCACATTGACCTTGTAGAACCTGACCTTTCCGGCATACTCCCCTGCGAGTTCTTCCATTATCGGGGCCAGCCTCCGGCAAGGTCCGCACCAGTCGGCATAGAAGTCCACTATGGCAGGGCCATCACCGAGATATTTCCAGTCCTCAGTGGAAAAATCCTCTATTTCAGCCTTGTACTGGTCTTCTGTAAGAACCGTCACTTTTCCCGTATCGTTGCCGGCAAAGGCTGAAAAGGCCCCTGCGGCGAGCGCTGCGATAACAGCAATGGTTTTCTTCATTGTTTTCATTTTAATAGTCGTATCTGATAATTTTTAATTTCCGTCAAATTATTTATGAGCCGACAGTCCTGTCTTCCCGGATCACTTTCTGCAATCCCGAGAGCTGGCCGAGGAATCTGTTCATTCTTCCATACAGATTTCTCCATTCCGGACTCCGTCCTCCAGTCGAAATGACAGGAAAGCGGTTGGCTCTACTTCATCTTCAAGCCTCAGAGACAAAATGAAGGGAAGGCAGATTCTCGATTTCAGCCGGCAGCATCCGAGACAAAATGACAAGGACTGGATTCCTGCACTCCTTCAGGCAGGAAGGGCCGCTATAACTCGGCACCGAAACCGGAAACAAGGATTTCCTTGACCTCGGCTATCTTCCTGTCCAAAAGCTCCTGCGATGAAGCCTCGCATATAAAGCGAAGATAAGGTTCTGTATTCGAAGGCCTTATATTGAACCACCAGTCCGGGAACTCGACCCTGTATCCGTCAAAGTCCATATATGCGGTGGACTTCTCGCGGGACATGAAATGGTCACGCACGGCATCCATCGCACCCTGCTTGTCTTCAAGGCGGAAATTGATTTCTCCTGAATTCCTGTATTTCTCTATCTTTGAAATAAGCGCGGAGAGAGACACCCCGGCCTTTTTGAATTTAGCTACCACATTGAGAATCAATATAGAAGCAAGCAGTCCGCTGTCCGAATAGAAAAAGTCCCTGAAATAGTAATGGCCGGCGAGCTCACCTCCGTATACCCCGTCAATCTCACGGAGCTTTCTGGCGGCGAAAGCCCTGCCCACTTTCCATGTCTCCATTTCCGCCCCCATAGGAACGAGGTATTCCCCTACAGCCTTGGAGCTCCTTATGTCCTGCAGCACCTTGCCTTTCTCGCCCTTCTCCTCCAGAAACCAGTGCCCGAGCACGGCTATCATGAGGTCAGGAGATATGAACCTCCCGTTCTCGTCCACGAACATCACCCTGTCGGCATCCCCGTCATATATCACCCCCACATCAGCACCTGTCTTAAGCACAAGGGCTTTGAGGTCAGCGACATTGGACTGGACAAGAGGGTTCGGTTCATGGTTGGGGAAACGTCCGTCCATAGTATCGTAGATGTATGCCGGTGCATCCCCGAAAATCTCCTTCACATAGAGCGACGCCATACCGTTTGACACGTCCATGGCTATCTTCAGGCCGGAGCAGTCCTGCTTGAAGCGCAGCAGGAAGTCAAGGTATTCCTTATGCACATCCATCATGTGGACGGTGCCTTTCCTGGCGGCAGGAGGGCATGGCCTTCCTGCGTCAATCCAGTCGCGGATCTGACCCAGACCGTTGTCAAGTCCCACCGGGAGCGCATTCTCGCGGGACACCTTCATCCCGTTGTACCGGGCCGGGTTGTGGGAGGCCGTTATCTGGACCGACGCCCTGAACCCGTAATTCGCAGTACCGAAATACACCATCGGGGTAGTGCTCAGGCCGAGGTCATAGACATCGGCCCCGGCATCCGTGATGCCCTTCACCAGGAAGTCATGTATCTCGTCGGAGGACAGGCGGCAGTCACGGCCGACAAGCACCTTGTCTGCGCCGAGGAGTTCCGGAATGAAGTAGCCTACCTTGTAGGCGGTATCCCTGTCAAAGTCCGCATTGTATATACCGCGGATGTCGTATGCATGAAAAGCTCCCATAGCAATCTACTGTTTTGTCTTGTACCTCGCAGTCACATGGCCCTTGGCTATATTCTGGAGCTTCCGCGTTATCATCTTCCTGCGGATAGGGGCCACGTCGTCCACGAACAGGTGCCCGTCAAGATGGGACATCTCGTGCTGGATCATCCGGCAGGCGAACTTGTCGAACTCCTCGGTGACCTTCTCGAAAGCCTCATTGTAATACTCCACCTTGATCTTTGCCGGCCTGCGCACCTCGGCGTATATCCCCGGGACACTCAGGCATCCTTCCGAATACGTGCACCGTTCGGAGCTTTCCTCTATAATGACGGGATTGATCATTGTCCTCCTGAAATCCTTCAGGTAATCATATACATCGGCTACCACTGTGCCGTCCACTATCAGTATCCTTTCGGACACACCTACCTGGGGCGCAGCAAGGCCGCACCCGTCAGCGGCCTTGAGGGTGCTTTTCATATTCTCCACAAGTGCAGTGATATGGTCCCTGTCGGAGAGGTCAGCCTCGACGGCAGGTTTCCTGAGCACTTCCGCTCCATAGAGGTAAATTGGCAATATATTGTTTTCCATTGTATTATAATAGTAATTACTATCTACGTTTTCTCCTTGTCACCTTCTCCGAAAGGGATTCGGGGACGGCATCCGGCGGCACGGTACAGGAGAGGCCCCCTGACAGCCTGTCGAGGTACCCCTGGAGGATTATGGCAGCGCTGATACGGTCTACCGAAGACTTGTCACGGCGCCCGCTGGCCTTCATTCCACCGTCAATCATGGCCCTGTGGGCAAGGACCGATGTGAACCTTTCGTCCTCCTTCTCAACAGGCACGCCCGGGAAAGCCGCCGACAGCCGTTTCAGGAACCCGTCCACATCCGCGGCAGCCTCGGAAGGGGCGCCGTCCATGTTCACGGGATAGCCGACCACAAACCGGGATATGTTCTCTTTTTCAGAGAAAGATTTGAGATAATCTATTATCTTTGCAGACTGTACTGTGTCGAGCGCGGACGCGAAGATGCCGAGCGGGTCGCTTACGGCGACACCCACCCGTTTCCTTCCATAGTCTATGCCTATGATCCTGTCCATACCGGCACAAAGGTAACATTTAAGTATGGCAAGACAAAATAAAGATACAAAAGTAAACAAATTCAGACTTGTCCTCATAGAAGACCAGACCCACAAGCAGTTGTGGTCTTTCCGCTTCTCCAGGGTGAACTTCCTCGTCACGGCAATCACAGTCATAGTGTTCGCAGCGGTCATATTCTTCGCCATAATAGCGTTTACCCCTATGCGGACATTCATACCAGGCTACCCGGACTCCAATGCCAGGCGCGCCGCAATCCAGAATGCCATACTCGCCGACTCCCTTGAAAACAAGATGAAAGTCTGGGAGATATACGCCGTCAACCTGCGGAAGGTGCTCTCAGGCGAGGAACCGATGAAGATAGACAGCCTGATAAGCCTCGGACAGGCGGCAAGCTCGGCCAGTGCGGATTTCGCCGCAGAGCAGGACTCTCTTCTGAGGCAGCAGGTGATGGAGGAGGAACAGTTCGTCATATCAGGGAGGCAGGACAGGCAGCTCCCGATAGAGGGGATGCATTTCTTCACACCTCTTAAAGGTGTGATCTCGCAAGGGTATGACAATATCGTGCACCCTTTCGTTGACATCACCGCCCCGGCCAACTCCGTCGTAAAGGCAGCCCTCGACGGCACCGTGATATTCGCCGGATGGAACGATGCGGCAGGGTACACAATACAGCTCCAGCACAGCAACGACATCATCACCATATACAAGCACAACCAGAAACTGCTCCGCAAGACCGGGGACAAGGTCAAGGCAGGTTCCCCTATCGCCCTGGTGGGCAGCACGGGCTCGCTCAGCAGCGGAGACCACCTGCATTTCGAGCTGTGGTACAAGGGGGAGGCAGTCGACCCGACAAAATACATCAATTTCTGACAATGGGAAATACAACAGGGATAAAGAATATAGCGATTCTGGGCTCTACAGGCTCTATAGGCACCCAGGCACTCGATGTCATCCGGCAGCACCCGGACAGGTTCAGGGCCGTATTCCTGGCGGCGAACAACAGCTGGGAGGCCCTCTGCAGGCAGGCCATAGAGTTCAGGGCGGAAGCAGTCGCGATATGCAACCCGGAACATTATCTGAAGGTAAAGGAAGCCCTTTCGGGGCACGGGACAGCCGTCCACTGCGGGATGGAAGCCGTCTGCGGCATGATGCAGGACCAGGGGATAGACATAGTGCTGACATCAATGGTGGGGTTCAGCGGGCTGGAGTCCACCGTGGCCGCGGTCAGGGCGGGCAAGACCATAGCATTGGCCAATAAAGAGACGCTCGTGGCGGCGGGGCACATCGTGATGGAGGCAGCGAAGGAATCAGGGGCGCGTATCATTCCTGTCGATTCGGAGCATTCGGCCATCTTCCAGTGCCTCCAGGGCTCGAACGGGGCTCCCGCGGAAAAGATACACCTGACAGCATCCGGCGGGCCTTTCCGCACATGGGACAGGGACCGGATAGCATCCGCCACCAAGGAACAGGCCCTGAAGCACCCGCAGTGGAGCATGGGCAGCAAGGTCACCATAGATTCGGCCACCATGATGAACAAGGGGCTGGAAGTCATCGAAGCCCGATGGCTGTTCGACATGCCTCCTGCCAGGATAAACGTCGTTGTGCACCCCGAATCCATCATACATTCCATGGTGGAATTCGCAGACGGGGCAGTGATCGCACAGCTGGGGCATCCTGACATGAGGGAGCCTATCCAGTACGCCCTGGGATACCCGGACCGGCTTACGCTCGACAACAGGAAGCTCGACTTCGCGAGGCTGGGCGCACTTACATTCTCGGCGCCCGACACTGACAGGTTCCCGGCGCTGGGCCTTGCCTTCGAGGCGCTCCGCAAGGGCGGCAGCATGCCATGCATAATGAATGCGGCCAACGAGGCCGCGGTAGCCGCCTACCTGCAGGGACGCATCGGGTTCTATGACATCAGCGACACCATAGCAGAGTGCATGCAGAAGGCCGAATTCTCCGGCAACCCTGACCTCGGGACCATTTTCGAGACCCACAGAGCATCTCTTTCCCTTGCACGCGGGATAATCGACAGGACCGCGGCAAAGCGGACAATGTAACATCAAAAACATGACAGAAAGATGGTAGTACTGATAAAGATACTGCAAGTGATACTTGCCCTTTCAATACTGATCATAATACATGAATTGGGGCATTTCTTCTTCGCCAAGCTCTTCAAGATAAAGGTGGAGAAATTCTATCTCTTCTTCGACGTCAAGTTTGCCCTTTTCAGGTTCAGGCCGAAGAACTCTGACACGGAATACGGCATAGGATGGCTTCCGCTCGGGGGCTACTGCAAGATAGCAGGTATGATTGACGAATCGATGGATACGGAAGCCATGAAGAAGCCGCCACAGCCATGGGAGTTCAGGAGCCACCCTGCATGGCAGAGGCTTCTGGTGATGGCCGGAGGAGTGCTGTTCAACTTCATATTCGCCATACTCCTTTATATAGGTATAATGGCCGGATGGGGAGAATCATACATAAGCAACACGGGCAACAGCATCTATGTCAACGACCTGGCATACGAGATGGGCTTCAGGACAGGCGACCGCATCCTGATGCTCGACGACTATGTGCCGGAAAGGTTCGAAATGCTCCAGGCCGACATGGTAAGAAGGACGGCAAGCAAGGTCACTGTCCTGCGAGGGGAAGATACACTTGACATTTATATCGACCAGAACATGGTCGGGGAGATGCTCAACACCCCCGGAATGTTCGACCTGGCGATCCCGTTCGTGGTGGACACGGTACAGCCCGGCTCTCCGAACCAGGATTCCGGACTGATGAAGGGGGACAGGATAGTCTCCATTGCAGGACAGCCGGCAGGCTACCTTCAGGACAGCAGGAAACTGCTGAAGAATTATTCCGGACAGGAGATAAGTGCCTCCGTCCTGAGAGGGAAGGACACCGTTGAGGTGTCACTTCAGGTTGACACCGCGGGACTTTTAGGCATATACACCCAGCTTCCGGGAATCAAAAGCAAGAAATACTCCGTCCTCGAGGCCATCCCTGCGGGGATAGGACTGGCATTCTCCACGATAGGAGGATATGTCCAGGACCTCAAGCTGGTATTCACGCCAAGCACTGAAGCCTACAAATCCGTCGGGAGCTTCATCTCGATGGGACAGATTTTCCCGGCAACATGGGACTGGTACCGTTTCATCAACATCCTCGCCCTGCTTTCGATCATGCTCGGAGTGATGAACCTCCTGCCCATACCTGCACTGGACGGAGGGCACATCGTGTTCACCATCTACGAGATGGTAACCGGCAGGAAGCCGAGCGACAGATTCCTCGAAGGGGCGCAGATAATAGGCATGATACTGCTGTTCGGACTGATGATCCTCGCCTTCGGGAACGACATAGGGAGGCTGGTCAGGTAGCAGTGAAAAGTGACTGATGATTGGATACTTACAATAAATCATTATATTTGCCCATTAGTGTCCGGTAAAAAATCGCAAAAGTTCTTTGAAAATATTGAAGTATAGGTAATTACAAGGATGGGACGAGCGCGCCGATTTGAATT
>CALVDL010000018.1:5000-71717 GCA_944326305.1 uncultured Bacteroidales bacterium | reverse complement strand
AAATGATGCATCATTGTTACTGATTCTGATGTACTCCATTTTACCGAAAATGATGTACTTCTCGTTACCGATTACATTCCGGAATATGCTGGTTCACCGGTGAATACGGCAGCCCCGTAAGCGATGATGATGCCGTCGGAGGTCTGGAGGACATAACCGTCTGACCTGCTGATGTCCCCGGCAATGTCAGCTTCTATGGGATAATTCCTGTTCCACTGGTCGCTCCCTTCCCGTCGCATCTGCTCTTTTGCCTGGTCGATAATCTGCATTATCCTTCCGATGTCATGGACAACGGCTTTTCTGAAAATGTATTTTCCCGAAAACAGAGACATACGATAATATTAAGGTATACGGGACAAATATATCCATTAAAAGATTTATCCGGCATAAAGTCCGGAAAATTTGCACAGGAAAATTCCAAACAGCTTCTTAGAGTAAAAAATACATTGAATCTGCAGGAGGAAAAATTATTGTAACGGGAGGACTAATTCATATATAAAACATTATATTACAATACTTTAATCAAAGTTACACAAAACCTCCCCACAGTCATTCCGCAAGGACATAGCGTAAAAAATACACAAAGCTCCGGACAGAGTGAGGTATTCAGCGATTTATGTATATATTTGTCAGATGTTTATCCGCATGATTATGGCACATAAGTTCCTGTTTTCCATAGCGGCGCTCATGCTCTCCGCAATGCCGGATGCCGGTGCGCAGGCAATCCCCGATTACAAAAACCCGACACTGTCACCCCAGGAAAGGACAGCGGACCTGCTTTCAAGGATGACCATAGAGGAAAAGATCGGGCAGACCCTTTGCCCGCTCGGCTGGCCGATGTACGAAAAGCATGCTGACGGCACCACCTCGGTATCACAGAAATTCCAGGATTTCATCACTTTGCAGCACGGTGGAATGCTCTGGGCCACTTTCAGGGCGGACCCGTGGACACAGAAGACCCTGGAAACGGGGCTTAACCCGGAGCTTGCCGCACAGACATACAACAAGCTGCAGGAATACGCCATCAGCCACAGCAGGCTCGGCATACCTGTCATACTCGCGGAGGAGGCTCCGCACGGCCACATGGCCATAGGAACGACGGTCTTCCCTACCAGTATCGGGCTCGCGTCCACATGGGATACCGCCATAATAGAGGAAGCCGGAAGGGCGATTGCGGAAGAACTCCGCTCACAGGGAGGACATATCGGCTACGGGCCGGTGATAGACCTGGCAAGGGAACCGCGCTGGTCCAGGGTTGAGGAGACATACGGAGAGGACGTCTTCCTGACTTCACAGATGGCATCCGCCATGATACGCGGCACATCAGTAAAGCACAACGGCACTGACAAAGGGATAATCTCCACGCTCAAACACTTCATCGCATACGGCATCCCGGAAGGAGGGCACAACGGCAACCCTTCATTCATCGGACAGAGGGACCTGTACGAGAACTTCCTGCCTGCTTTCAAGGCTGCGGTGGACGCAGGGGCGCTCTCGATAATGACATCCTACAATGCGATAGACGGCACACCCAGCACGGCAAACGCGGCGCTGGTGCGCGGGATCATCCATGACAGATGGGACTTCGGCGGATTCGTGGTATCGGACCTGGAGAGCATCGACGGGCTCTGCACCGCCCACCATATAGCCGCAGACAAGAGGCAGGCCGGGGAACTCGCGATGAAAGCCGGAGTGGATGTGGACCTCGGGGCCAACTGCTACTCACTCCTAGCCGAGAGCTTCCGCAGCGGCAGGCTCGACACCGGGCTGCTCGACGAGGCTGCGGGGAGGGTGCTCAGGCTGAAATTCGAGCTCGGGCTGTTCGATGACCCTTATATCGACCCGGCAGGGGCAAGGAAGGGAGTCAGGACAGCGGAGCACATCCGCACAGCGAGGGAAGCGGCGGCAGAAGGTATTGTCCTGCTGGAGAACAACGGCATACTGCCTCTCAAGAAAGGGACAAAGATAGCTGTCATCGGGCCGAACGCGGACAACATGTACAACCAGCTCGGGGACTATACCGCACCGCAACCGAGGGAGAACATCACCACCGTCCTGGACGGGATCACAGCAAGGAACGGAAAAAAGAACACCGTCTATGTAAAGGGATGCGCCATACGTGACACCTCCTGGAACGAGATCGAGGCTGCTGCAAAGGCGGCAGCGGAGGCTGACGTAGCCGTAGTGGTGGTCGGAGGCTCCAGCGCAAGGGACTTCAAGACCAGGTACATAGACACAGGGGCCGCAGTGGTCGACAGCGAATCTGTAAGCGACATGGAGTCGGGCGAAGGCTTCGACCGGGCAACGCTTTCACTGCTCGGGCTGCAGGAAAGGCTGCTCTCGGAGATAAAGAAGACAGGCACACCGGTGGTGGCCGTTTACATAGAAGGCAGGCCTCTCGACAAGAGATGGGCAAAGGAGAATGCGGACGCCCTTCTCACCGCATGGTATCCTGGGCAGGAAGGAGGGGCGGCAGTGGCTGATGTGCTGTTCGGGGATGTAAACCCGGCGGGGCGTCTCCCCATCTCCGTCCCGTACAGCACAGGGCAGCTTCCTGTCTACTACAACAGGCATTTCCCCGCCGCCCACGACTATGTCGAGCTGCCGTCCGGGCCGCTGTACGAATTCGGCTACGGCCTCAGCTACACAACATTCGAATACTCAGCACTGGAAATCTCCCCGTCCGGAAGCGACGGGATGACATTCAAGGTGAAATTCACCGTCACGAATACGGGCAATGCCGACGGGGATGAAGTCCCGCAGCTGTACATAACAGACATGGTGGCCTCGACGGTCCGTCCCCAGAAACAGCTGAGGGCCTTCGACCGGGTGTCCATACCGGCAGGGAAAAGCGCGGAAGTGGAATTCATCCTGGACAAGGAAGATTTCATGATATACGGACCGGACATGAAGCCGGTGGTGGAGCCGGGAGACTTCAGGATTGCCATAGGGGCTTCTTCCAGGGACATCCGGCTTGAAGATACAATAACGGTGGAATGAACTCCGTCGTCATACTGACGTTAAGTTCTGCGACAGGGCCCGTCAGGGCCGCACCGGAGCGTCAGCGAGGTTTCCAGGAGGAAACCGAAGCAGCGCAGGTGCCGGCGTAGCGAAGCAAAGCTGCATGCCCCACCGGGGCTGTCACCGTAAGGTGACTGGGGGTGGACAGACTAGATTTCCTCCAGGAATCCTTAACCGTCAGTAGGACGTATTCCAGTCATTGAAGATAAACTATTGAATAAATGAAACATACAGCACTATACATTGCCATAGCGGCAGCCTGCCTCACCGGGTGCACGGGAGGGGCAGAGGCCGCACCAGAGAAACTTACAGATAAAGTGGACCCGTTCATAGGCTCAGGAGGCCATGGACATGTATTCGTCGGGGCATCTGTCCCGCACGGGATGGTACAGCTCGGGCCACAGCAGCCGGACAAGGGCTGGGACTGGTGCTCCGGATACCATTATTCAGGGACAAGGATCATAGGGTTCAGCCACACGAGGCTCAGCGGGACCGGCATCGGGGACTACGGGGACATTCTCCTCATGCCTTACAACCCTGCAAAACCGGCAAATGAGGGAGGGCACATATACGCTGCCCTCGACCATAGCGCAGAGACGGCCAGGCCGGGCTACTACAGCATCAGGATGGATGAATACGGCATCACAGCCGAGCTCACCGCCACTGAAAGGGTCGGGCTGCACCGGTACAGGGTCAGCGCGGACACCACGGCAGTGCTCGTGGACCTGATCACGGGGGTCGGCTGGGACGAAGCGACGGAATGCCGCCTGCAGAAGACCGGGGAACGCACAGTGGCAGGATACAGGCGCTCTTCAGGCTGGGCAAAAGACCATATATGGTATTTCACAGCGGAATTCTCTCTGCCTATACTCTCCCCGGAAAAGACAGAGGCCACCGGAGCTGCCCTGTCGCAAAGCCTGCTTTTCGACACATCCAAAGACAAGACACTGGAAATCAAGGTGGCACTATCACCTGTCAGCATAGAGAATGCACAGATGAACCTCCAGGCGGAAGCCCCCGGCTGGGACTTCGAGGCCGCACGCACGGAGGCCGACGGCAAATGGGAGGAGGCCTTAAGCAGGATAGGGATCACACCTTTGGACGAGAGACAGGACAAGATCTTCTACACAGCCCTTTACCACACCATGATAGCCCCGTCGCTGTTCTGCGACGTGAACGGGGAATACCGCGGTGCGGATGCGCAGGTGCACAGGAGCGGCAGCGACACATACACGGTATTCTCCCTCTGGGACACATACCGTGCGGCATCGCCCCTGATGACACTCACCGACCCGGAGATGTCCTCCAGCGTGGCCGAAAGCCTCATGAACATCTGGCGGCAGCAGGGCAAGCTGCCTGTATGGCATCTCGCTGGAAACGAGACTGACTGCATGGTGGGCAACCCGGGGGTGATCGTTCTTGCCGACCTGTACCTCAAAGGCTTCGTGAAAGACAGCACAGAAGCGCTGGAAGCCATGAAAAGATCATCCATAAGGAACGAACGGGGTATGGAGCTGCTTAAGAAATACGGTTACATACCGTTCGACAAGAGCGCGGAAGTGGAGACGGTGGCCAAAGGGCTCGAATTCGCCATTTCAGACGCAGCGGTAGCCAAAGTGGCTGAAAGCCTCGGGGACACAGGAGCGGAAAAGTATTTCGGGCAGCGGAGCAGGTCATACACGTATTACTTTGACCCTCAGACACAGTTCATGCGCGGCCGCGCTTCCGACGGTTCATTCCGCACCCCGTTCGACCCTTTCAAGGCACCCCACATGCGCAGCGACTACACGGAAGGGAACGCATGGCAGTACACATGGCTCGTCCCGCATGACGTACACGGTCTCATAGGCCTTTTCGGAGGGGAGAAGCCTTTCCTTGAAAAGCTCGAGGGGCTGTTCAGGGCCGAAGGAGACCTCGGCGGAGACGCCAACGACGTGACCGGACTCATAGGACAGTATGCACACGGCAACGAGCCGAGCCATCACATAGCCTACATGTTCAATTATGCAGGAAGGCAGGACCGCTGCGCTGAAATAGTCAGGACAGTGACTGACAGCCTCTATTTCGACGACCACAGCGGGGTCTGCGGCAACGAGGACGCCGGACAGATGTCCGCATGGTACATCATGTCCTCCATCGGCCTGTACCAGGTGGACCCGGCAGGCGGCAGATTCGTGATAGGCAGCCCTTCGGTGAAGGAGGCAGTACTGGATGTAGGAGGCGGAAGGAAATTCACAGTCAGCGCCCCCGGCAACTCACGGGAGAACATATACGTCACAGCCGTGCGCCTCAACGGGAAGCCGCATACCCGTTCCTGGATAACATACAGTGACATTGTGGCCGGAGGCACCCTCGAATTCGACATGGGACCTGAACCATCAGGGTTCGGAAGCGGGGCCGGAGACAGACCGTAAGTACCGGAAAATCATTGTCCTGAGGACAAGAATAATATATATTTCATATATTGCACAATATAAGACAATACCTTTATAATAAATACAATGGCAAACTCCAGAATAATACCGACCTGTGCGCTGGCATTGTCCTTCATACCGGCAACGGCACAGACCCCCTACTGGAAAGACATGAACGTCACGACAGTGAACGGGAATTCCCAAAGGACCGAACTTGTATTCTACCCTGACGAGGCCTCGGCAAGGGAGACGGCCTTCGAGGAAAGCCCCAATTACCGCAGCCTCGACGGGCAATGGAAATTCAGGTACTTCGACTCGCAGGAGCAGGTTCCGCAGGACATAGCTGCCACAACTGCTTCAGGGACAGAAGGCTGGGACAGCATCAAAGTCCCGGGGAACTGGGAGTTGCAGGGCTTCGGGACGGCAATATACGTGAACCAGAAGTTTGAATTCGCAACATGGAACCCGACACCGCCTTCTCTGCCAGAGGTCACCCCGGCCGGAGTATATTTCAGGACGTTCGAAGTGCCTGCATCATGGGACGGCAGGGAGATATACCTCAATATAGGCGGCGCCAAGTCAGGGGTCTACGTATACGTGAACGGCAAGGAGGCGGGATTCAACAACGACTCCAAGAACCTTGTCCGCTATGACATAACACCGTATGTCCGCAGCGGGGAGAACACCCTCGTAATCAAGGCCCTGAGATGGAGTACAGGCTCATACCTCGAATGCATGGACTTCTGGCGTATCAGCGGGATTGAAAGGAGCGTCTACCTCTCATCCGAAGAAAGCCGCACGGACTTCGACTTCGAGGTGGTATCCACGCTGGATGAAAGCCTTGAGGACGGGATTTTCGCACTGCGGGTGAGCACAGGGGCGAAAAAGCCGGTCGATTTCTCCTACAGGCTCGAGGACGCGGCAGGGAATGCCGTATCTGAAGGTAGCGGACAGGTATCAGGATACAGGGAATTCGGGGACACGATTCCGGACGTGAGGAAATGGTCTGCCGAGACGCCGGAGCTGTACAGGCTCCTGATGTGCGTAAACGGCGAATACACAAGGTTCAACGTCGGATTCAGGAAATTCGAGATAACGAACTGGACCGAGGGCAACGATGTACCCGGCAGGCAGTGGAAAGTGCTGCTTGTCAACGGGAAGCCTGTAAAGTTCAAGGGTGTCAACATACACGAGCACGACCAGTACACAGGGCATTTCATCACACGCGAACTGCTGCTCAAGGACCTCACCCTCATGAGGCAGCACAACATCAACGCCATCAGGACAAGCCACTACCCTCTCCCGCGCTTCTTCTACGAGCTCTGCGACAGCCTCGGGTTCTATGTATATTCTGAGGCTAACCTTGAGTCACACGGCATGGGATATGACCTGGAAAGGACACTGGGCAACACACCGGCATGGTACGCCGCACACAGGGACCGTGTGCTGAACATGTATATGAGGACACGCAACTACCCTTGCGTCACCATACTTTCGCTGGGCAACGAAGGCGGCAACGGCTACAACTTCTACCGCTGCTACGAGGAACTCAAGAACATGGAGAAGAACGGGATGGACCGCCCGGTATGCTACGAAAGGGCCATAATGGAATGGAACACCGACATGTTCGTGCCGCAGTACCCTGGCGCGGAGTGGTTCCACAGGATGGGAGAGCAGGGCTGCGCCAAGCCGGTATGCCCTTCAGAATACGCCCACAGCATGGGCAACTCCACCGGGTCGCTCGACCTCCAGTGGAAATATATCTACCGCTATCCAAACCTTCAGGGAGGCTTCATCTGGGACTGGGTGGACCAGGGCATCGCAAACACTGACAGCGAGGGCCGCAAGTTCTGGAGCTACGGCGGCGACTACGGCAAGGACATGCCGAGCGACGGCAATTTCTGCTGCAACGGGCTCATCGGCCCGGACAGGGTCCCTCATCCTGCCCTCGAGGAAGTAAAGCATGTATACCAGGACATATCCGTCACTCCGGAAAATATAGAGAAAGGTATCTTCAACGTATTCAACAGGTTCTATTTCACTGACCTTTCAGGCTACGAGATAAGGTACAGCATCGCGGCGGACGGAAAGACAGTGCGCAAAGGGTCGTTCCGCACATCGGCAGGGCCGCAGCACGGGGATTCATTCACTGTCCAGTATCCGGGCATGTCCCCTGACAAGACATGGTACATAAACTTCGACGTGGTAGACACTGACGGAAGGGACCTCCTGCCGGCCGGCTCGACAGTGGCCACGGAGCAGTTCCTTATAAAGAAGGCGGAGAAGAAAGCATACGCGGCAGGCTCCGGGAAGCCGTGCAGCATATCCGACGCGGACGGCAGGATCACCATCAGCTCCGCAGACGTGGAATTCGTCTTCGACAGGAGCTCCGGGACAGTCTGCTCATACAAGGTTGACGGGAAGGAGATGTTCAAGGACGGGTTCGGCCTGCAGCCTAATTTCTGGCGTGCGCCCAATGACAATGACTACGGGAACGGGATGCCTGCCCGCGCCCAGATATGGAAGGCCGCCAGCCGGGGTTTCAGTGCGGACGCCTCCGCGGTACAGGACGGGGCCAATGCAGTGCTCACGGTAAAATACACACTGCCGGAAGGACACGCATACAACGTAGTGTACACCGTATATCCGGAAGGCATAGTGAAGGTCAATGCGGATTTCAAAGGCGTGGAGACTGGAGGCAAGCCTGTCGACATACCGCGCATAGGGCTGAGGATGAGGCTCCCTGCCTCCGCTGACAGCTTCTCGTACTTCGGGCGAGGCCCGTGGGAGAACTACATTGACCGCAATTCCGCGGCAAGGACCGGGCTCTACAGCTCATCGGCGCTGGCCGAGTATGTCCCTTACGTAAGGCCGCAGGAATGCGGGCACCATACAGGATGCTCATGGCTCGGCATAGGCGGGCTCACTTTCGTGGCGGACAGCCTGTTCGAGTTCAATGCGCTGAGGAACAGCATCGAGGATTTCGACTCGGAGGAGGCAGTGCAGCACGACTACCAGTGGAGCAACTTCAACCCTGCCGAGGCGAAGGACCCTGCTGCAGCCAAGAATGTCCTGCGCCGGCAGCACCATGTGGACGACATTGTCCCTCGTGACTGGGTGGAGCTGTGCATAGACATGACACAGAGCGGAATAGGCGGCTATGACAGCTGGGGGGCCCGCCCGGAGGAGTGCAGGACATTGTGGAGCGACCGGGACTACGGTTTCGGCTTCACCATAGTTCCGCAGAAGGTCATGCCAGGTGCAAAGGCAGCAAAATACAGGTTCTGACCAAGAATACCAGATTCAGCATCATGAAGAAACAATCATAGACACACAAAACATATGATACAGCCCAATAAATCGAGTCTTGCCCTGTCCGCCGCGGCCTGCGGCCTTGCCCTGGCATCCTGCGGGACTGAAGCTCCCGCCCCTTACGGACCACTTCCCACTCCGCAGCAGGTAGAGTGGCAGAAGATGGAGACCAACATGTTCTGCCATTTCGGCCCGAACACCTTCACCAGCGCAGAATGGGGAAGCGGACAGGAAGACGCAGACATCTTCAACCCTTCACAGATGGATTGCCGCCAGTGGGCTTCCATAGCCAAGGCTGCCGGAATGAAAGGGATAATCATCACGGCGAAGCACCACGACGGGTTCTGCCTGTGGCCCAACCCGGCAAGCAGCCACACTGTAGCGCAGAGTTCATGGATGGACGGAAAAGGCGATGTGCTGAAAGATCTTTCGGAAGCATGCCGGGAATACGGTCTGGAGTTCGGAGTGTACATATCTCCATGGGACAGGAACGACCCGGCATACGGCACTGATGAATATAACGATGTGTTCCGCCGGACCCTCGAGAGCGCACTGGGAAGCTACGGCCCGGTATTCGAGCAGTGGTTTGACGGGGCATGCGGTGAAGGGCCCAACGGGAAACGCCAGAGATACGACTGGGACCTGTACCACGAGACAGTCTACAGGCATCAGCCTGATGCCGTGATATTCAGCGATGTCGGCCCCGGATGCCGCTGGATAGGGAACGAAGCTGGATATGCCGGGAAGACATGCTGGTCCAGGCTGGACACAGCAGGGTTCACACCCGGGGCCTCACCGTCCCAGGACACCCTCAATTGCGGTAACGTACACGGGAAGGCATGGATACCGGGAGAGGCCGACGTATCCATACGTCCGGGCTGGTTCTACAAAGACTCTGAAAACGACAAGGTGAAATCGGTATCTGACCTGCTGGGGATATACTATGCAAGCGTAGGGAGGAACTCGCTCCTGCTCCTGAATGTCCCGCCTGACAAAAGGGGCCTTATTCACAGCACCGACTCCCTCCGGCTCATGGAATTCCGTGCCGCCCTGGATAAAATATTCTCAGTCGACATGTCAGAAGGGGCGAGCGCAGAAGCGGATGAAGTCCGGGGAGGGAGCATGAAATTCGCCGCATCCAACATGCTTGACTCCGGCTATGACACCTACTGGGCGACAGATGACAACATACGGGAAGCCTCCGTCATTATAAACCTTGACGGGGAAAAGACATTCAACAGGATAATGCTCCAGGAATACATCCCCCTCGGACAGAGAGTGGCACAGTTCAGTGTCGATATCATGGACAAGGACGGTGACTGGGTCAGGGCGGCTGAAGGCACGACCATCGGCTACAAGCGCATCCTGCTCACTGACAGGCTGACCACCGCTGCCGTACGGGTGAATATCGAAAAATCATACGCATGCCCGCTCCTGAACGGGTTCGGGCTGTACCTCGACGAGGTAATGGGCGAGACAGAGGCATGGGACGATGCAGACAGCTCCGGAGAAACCAGGGATGCATGGACTCCGCTTGAAATAGACCTCGGGAAGACAGCCGAAGTCATAGGGTTCTACTACCAGCCGAAAAAGAAAGGCAAAGACGGGTGCATAATCAGTTACAATCTGGAAGTAAGCACAGACGGCAAATACTGGAAAACCGTATTCTCGGACAAAATGTTCGAGAACATAGTAAACAACCCAATTCGCCAGGAGGTCACATTCGATGCCCCCCTGACACTCAGATATATCCGTTTATTACCACTCAGCACCAGCGAAAACAAAACTTATGGAGTCAAAAGTTTCGGTGCCTTATAATCAGACATCCATAAAGTTTCAAACAGTATACCCAAGGGA
This sequence comes from uncultured Bacteroidales bacterium, assembly GCA_944326305.1. Classification (GTDB taxonomy): domain Bacteria; phylum Bacteroidota; class Bacteroidia; order Bacteroidales; family UBA932; genus Cryptobacteroides. The sequence goes on along the minus strand of CALVDL010000018.1, from coordinate 61,113 downwards.
GTTGAAACCGTGCATATAGTGTCTTTTTAACGGTATATTACAAAAATATTAAACAGTATTTGCCGTATTTTGTCCTAAAAATACGCTAAGTATCACATTATTTCATTAATTAACAAACACTTATCACCATCAAAAATTTATTAAATTAGAATATATAACCCCCTTCCAGGGCCCATAGGAGGCCGTTTTCCGGTTTCTATTTAATCAGAAATATTTAAATTTGCGCACCAAGAAAAAACGAAAACCACAGTGCACACCAAAGCCATAAGATTATGTTCAGCCACAATTATCCTGACACTCATGTCGTGCGGTAATGACAGCATCAGAGAAATCACTGTCTCCGAAAATACGGAGGCCGATTTCGGCAAAATCAAGGAAAAGGATGGCCCGGCAGAAGCCTTGCTGCTTCTTCCAAATACGTATCAGGACACACTCATACCGGTAGCGGCACTGACAAGATGCTCATGTGTCAGAGCCCGTATGGAAAGCACCTCTGCAGCACCGGGAGAGACCCTGAAAGTGGCGGTGACGTATAATCCTTCATACAGGAGCGGCATATTCATGGAAGAAATAGGGATAAGATGCCTCGGGAGAAAAGGCATTCTAAGCCTCATCATAAAAGGAGAAGTGAAGCCCATGCGGCATGCCGTAGAAGAGGATTATCCTTACCTGTATGGCAAAGGTCTGCACATGAGCCACGAGACACTTCACTTCGGCAAGCTTTCACCGGGTGAAAGGAAAGGGATGTTCGTTAGATGTGCGAACTCCGGAAGGAAAAAAATGGATCTTTCATTTGACATACCCCGTGAGTACAGCGGTTGCGTGTCATTCTCAGAAAGCCACAAGATTGGCGGCAGAGGGAAAGATACCGTATGGTTCCATTTCACCATGCCAGGCAAAACCATTGCCGGGGACACGCTGACATTCCCGCTCATCCCTCTGGTCAACGGGAAGCCTGCAGACAAGGAACTTGAGATAAAAGCCATATACAATGCCGCCTACTGAATGATATTGTTGACAACATATGTTCAATAACATAACCATATTTATATAACTAAATTCCCATTTTTATGAGCATTCTTAACTTTCTGAACCGTCTTGACGGTTTGAAGAAAGGTCTGGCCTATACCTTATCGGTATTCGCTTCACTTTTCTTTTCCGCAGGCATCGGATACGCTCAGGAGACCACAGTCTCAGGAACAGTTTCCGATGAAAACGGAGAGCCTCTTATCGGCGCCAGCGTATTCGTAGAAGGGAATACTTCCGTAGGTACGGTGACGGATCTGGACGGCAAGTACACCCTTGCAGTACCGGCTGACGCCATATCGCTTGTATTTTCCTATATAGGCATGAGCGACCTTAAAGAAACTATCAACGGACGTACAGTGATCAATGCGGTACTCAAGACAGAATATTCTGTGCTTGAGGCTACAGTAGTGACAGCAATGGGTATCTCGAAAGCAGAGAAATCCCTGTCCTACAACGTCCAGGAAATGGAACTGGAGAACATAACCCCTACGGGTTCATTCGTCAATGCACTCAACGGAAAGGTCGCCGGAGTAGTCATCAACACCTCGTCCTCAGGCATAGGGGGGGGAAGCCGAGTGGTCATGAGAGGAACGAAGTCCATCTCGAACAACAACAATGCCCTTTATGTGATTGACGGTATCCCGATGCCGAACCTCTCCGGGGAACAGCCGGAAGGAGTATACGCCGGAGCTGGACAGACCGGGGACGGGCTCTCGGCCATAAACCCTGACGACATCGCCAGCATTTCAGTACTGAGCGGTCCTTCGGCAGCGGCACTGTACGGGTCCGCAGCGGCCAATGGCGTAGTAATCATCACCACCAAGAAAGGTTCGAAAGATTCCTTCTCGCTCAATTACTCCAACACTACGGAGTTCTCCCGTGCCTATATAATGCCTTCATTCCAGAACACATACGGAGCTACCGAGGCAGGGTCCTACCAGAGCTGGGGAGAAAAGCTTGCGACACCTTCAAACTATAGTCCGAGAGACTTTTTCCAGACCGGAATCAACGAGAACAACTCCATCAGCCTTTCTTCCGGTACTGAAAAGAACCAGATCTATGTCTCGATGGCTGCGACCAACTCCAAAGGCATAATCCGCAACAATGACGTGGACAGATACAATTTCAATGTCCGCAACACCACCAACTTCCTGAAAGACAAGATGACCCTTGATGTAAGCCTCTCCTATGCCAACATCAAGGAGCAGAATATGGTGTCGCAGGGACAGTACATGAACCCTGTCGTCCCTATCTACCTTTTCCCGGCAGGAGACGACTTCGAGCGGATCAAGATATATGAGCGCTATGACGCAGCCCGTAACCTCAAGACCCAGTACTGGCCTTACGGCAACGACCTCTCCATGCAGAACCCTTATTGGATAACTGAAAACCAAAGGTACAACAACAACAAGAACCGCATGATGGCCAGTGCCCAGCTCTCATACAAACCGCTGGACTGGCTCACCATCTCGGCCAGAGGCAAGATCGACATGAACAACGAGACACATGAGAGGAAATTCAATGCCGGCACTCTCCAGCTGTTCGCGTCAGAATTCGGCTACTACAGCAAGGAGACCATGGTGACCAACCAGAAATTCGGTGAAATCATAGCCAGCATAAACAAATATTTCGGGGACAACATAGTCAACCTCACTGCGACAATAGGTGCAAACATCGAGGATATCCAGTACAGCCGGGATTATATCGGAGGAAACCTCAACCCTATCGCCAACCTGTTCACTTTCGGAAACATAGACAGGTCACACTCTGCCACTGAAATGGTACAGGAAGGCTACCGCAAGCAGAAACAGGCCATATTCGCCAACGTACAGGTAGGCTTCAAGAGCATGGTCTATCTCGACCTTACAGCCAGGAACGACTGGTCATCCACACTGGCATTCTCCGACTATTCATCCGTATTCTACCCTACCGTCGGGCTATCAGGGATAGTAACCGAATTCATCCCGGGGCTCAAGAGCGACGTGTTCCCATACTGGAAACTGCGCGTATCATACTCGGAAGTGGGTAATGACCCGGAGCAGTTCCTTACCATGCCGACATACAGTGTGGCAAGCGGTATAGCATCGACAAAGACCAGGATGGAAAACACCAACCTCCAGCCTGAACGGACCAAATCATGGGAAGTCGGTACCAACATCCACTTTTTCAACAGCAAGTTCCAGATTGATGCGACCTGGTATAAATCAAGCACCTTCAACCAGTTCTTCGAATCATCCCTGTCGGCTGCATCAAGGTGGACTTCAGTGATTGTGAATGCCGGACAGGTGGACAATACCGGAGTCGAGCTCTCGGCAAGATACGGAGATGACTTCGGTCCGGTACATTGGGACACATACATGACCTATTCCCACAACAGGAACAGGATCGTGTCACTCCTGAAAGACTGGTATGTACCCGAAACGGGCGAGACCCTCAATATCTCAAGGCTGGACGTAGGGGGATTTGGAGGAGTTAAAAATATCCTGTACGAAGGAGGCTCCATGAGCGATGTGTACGTCACCACCCTTGCTACTGACGAGAAAGGGTACCTGATCCAGACTTCCACCGGGAACGTTGTGGCGGACTATGATGACGAAGACCTCATATATGCGGGTGACACAGCGCCGAAGCACCTTCTTTCATGGGGCAACAGCCTCTCATGGAAAGGATTCAGCCTCAACTTCCTTTTCACAGGCAGACTCGGAGGTGTCGCCATCTCCAAGACCCAGGCCGTGATGGACTACTACGGTATCTCCCAGGCCACTGCAGATGCCCGTGACCGCGGATACGTGATGATCAACGGAATGAAGTCCCCTAACGTGAAGGAATATTACCAGACAATCGGTGCAAACGACGGTGTGATGAGCATGTATGTCTATGATGCCACGAACATACGTCTGAGCGAACTCTCCATAGGATATGACTTCCCTGTACAGAACTGGTGCAAGTGGCTCAAAGGCCTCAACCTCACCCTTGTAGGGCACAACCTGTGGATGATCTACAAAAAGGCTCCGTTCGATCCTGAGATGACGTCAAGCACCGGCACGTACAACCAGGGAATCGACTACTTCATGCAGCCTAGCACACGGAGCTTCGGTTTCTCTGTCAAACTCAAATTCTAATAGCTGCAACGATTATGAATATCAATAGTTTAATAAAATTGACGGCAGCTGTTTCCCTTGCTGCCACAGTAGCGGGGTGTACGAAGAACTTCGAAGACTTCAACACCAACAAGCATGAGGCCACACATGACCAGATGCTCACTGACGATAACCTTACAGGAGCCCTTTTCCAGCAGCTCGAAAGGACCGTTATCCTCTACAGGGACGGGACAGGGACACTGGATTCGGACTACCAGGTGACATATAACCTGTGCGCCGACATCTGGTCCGGGTTCTTCGCCCCTACCCTCGGAGACGGACGCAACAACGGAAGTTTCTACATACTCGACCAGTGGGCACGCTCAATGTTCGTCAACAAATACTCCAAGTCCATGAACGCATGGGTAACACTCTCTGAAATAGCCGAAGAAAGCCAGCTCGACCATGTCGCGGCAATAGCGGACGTCCTGAAAGTGACCACAATGCACCAGGTGACAGACTATTACGGAGCGGTACCTTACAGTAAGGTCGGAACATCCCTCACTCCTGAATACGACTCCCAGGAGTCCATATACAGACAGATGCTGTCCGAACTTGACGAGGCCATAACTGTACTGAGCGACTATTATGCCGCCAACCCGGCAGGCAGCATCATGACAGACTTCGACATCGTATACGGAGGCAATGTGGAGCAATGGATAAAATTTGCCAATACTCTCCGTCTGCGCCTTGCGATGAGATGCAGCTATGCAGACGAGGCCCTTGCCAGGAGCGAGGCTGAAAAATCCATCAACGACCCTATAGGAATAATAACCGACAATGCCGACAATGCCGTAGTAGAAGGGGTAGACCACCATCCTATATATGAAATCAATGTGAACTTCAATGACGGAGACTGCCAGATAGGGGCATCGCTCGACTGCTATCTGAACGGGTTTGATGACCCCCGCAAATTCTTGTACGCCAAGGCCGCCAATGATGGTGAACTCCATGGAGTACGAAACGGCATCGACAACACCAACTGGACGCCTTACCACAACACGGCGAACAATGTCTCGGCGCCAAACGCCACTATCTACGACATAGTATGGATCAATGCCGCCGAAGCATACTTCCTCCGCGCCGAGTACGAGCTCCGCTGGGGCAGCGTAAGCACAGCCAAGGACATGTACGAGGAAGGAATCCGCAAATCATTTGAAGAATGGGGCGCCACCGGTGCCGACTCATACATAGCGAGCACCAGGACATCCACTTCATTCGTGGACGCTGTAGAGAACAACAACGCGTCAGCCCCTTCGGATGTAGCAATCGCATTCGATACGGCCGATGACTTCGAGACCAACCTCGAAAGGATAATGACGCAGAAGTGGCTCGCTGTCTTTCCTAACGGGTGCGAAGCCTGGGCCGAATACCGCAGGACCGACTATCCGAAACTCATAGCCCCGGTGAACAATTACAGCGACGGTGTCGTGGACACGGACCTGCAGATCCGCCGCGTCCCTTATCCTATAAGCGAGCAGTCCGAGAACCCGTCCGGACTGGCCCAGGGAATCTCATTGCTCGGAGGACCTGACAATGCCGGGACCCAGCTCTGGTGGGACAAGAAACAGCGTTAACCGACAAAAATGTTCAAAAGATGAAAAAAACCATATATCTTATCTCTATTGCCGCAACGGCGCTCGCGCTCAGCTGTACAAAAGAAGAAGCCCTTGAAGTCCAGAAGATCCCTTCCCCGGGTGACGAGCTGTTTGACGAGCAGTACTATGCCAACCTCCGTGAATGGAAAAAGAGCAAGCATACCTTGACATATGTATACTATGCCGCATGGGCACCGCTTGAAGGCGCTTCAAGCATGTACAAGGAACCTACGACCATGGCCGAGAGGTTCATCGGTCTTCCGGACAGCCTGGATATAGTAAACCTCTGGATGGGTGTACCTTCCTCAGACCCGGCCGATGAGTATGAATACTCCCCTGTAGCTGCTTCCGACATGAAATACTGCCAGGAAGTGAAAGGGACACGGTTCGTGCTGCACGTGGATGCGGCGCACTATAACCATCAGTTCACATGGAATGGCAAAGACTATGACCTGAGCGCTGACAGAAGCGAAGAGGCCCTCAGGGCATATGCAGACTACTATGCCGACCAGGTACTGCACTTCGGGCTTGACGGAGTGGACTATGACTTCGAAGGGTGGTCCGCATCCGACCTGGCAATAGCCATCGAGCAGAGCGGAAAGCATTTCGGCCCGCAGGCAGAGACGGAGGAAGGCAGGCAGATGCTGAACATCGTAGACTATTTCGGCTCATACCCGAGTGAAGCCATCGAACCATACATAAGCTATCTCGTCTGCCAGGCATATACCCAGCAGATCGGGAACTCCTACAACAGTATCGGCAAACCCGCCTGGTGCCCGGCCGACAAGTTCATAATATGCGAGCAGTGGAACCAGAGCAGCAGTGAAGGGCCGAACCGCGACAACGGCGGTTACGTGCCGTACCGCGGATGGGACGGGGAGACCCTGATGACATATGACGAGAACGGCAACTACGTGGAAATGGCTTCCCTCGAAGCCTATGCCCGATACTGCAAAGACGGATTCGGTGCCGGATTCGGTGCATATTACATAGATTCAGACTACTATTTCAGCAAGGGGCCTTACTGGAACCTGCGCAGATGCATCCAGATAGCCAATCCTTCAATACATTAAAATATTTGACACAATCATGAAAATACATTTCAATACATGCATTATGGCTGTGCTGGCCTTCCTTGCGGCAAGCTGCACGGAAGGAGACAAATTCGAGCCTGGCAGGGAGATTGTCCTGTTTACCGGCACAGATGACAGTCCCGTCATAAAAGTCGACGGGGATTCCTATGAGCTGACTGTCTCGGCCACAGGAAAGGCCACAGAAGACATCACGGTATATCTCAGATATGACGGCTCCGCAGTTGACAGATACAACGAAGAGAACAAGACAAACTACAGGGCCGTACCGGAGTCTGCCATATCCATGGACAGCGATCATATGGTCATTCCTTCCGGCTCTGCCGCATCGGCAGTCAATACAGTCTCGATTACAAACCATGACCATGTTGAGGAAGGCTACATATATGTCATTCCTCTGGTGCTGGACAGGGTTGAAGGCGGGGACTATGAGATACTCCCTTCAAGCAGTTCTATCCTGATCAGGCCGACAAACGAGTTCAGGTTTGCCGCGCTGGACATAGACAATCCGAACATGTCCAGCAACTATATTTTCCCTGACGAAAAAGCCATAGAACTTTCTACATATACATACGAGATAAAGTTCTATGCATACTCGCTCAAGGAGACAGGGACCGACATGATATGCCGTCTGTGCCAGTGGAGCGCCAAGGATGAGAGCAAATCCAATATGCTTCGTTTCGGCGAAAACGGCTATCCAGGACATTCGCTCCAGCTGGTATCTCCGGCAGGCAACATAGTTTCCAACACACTTTTCGACCCGGGCAGATGGTATATGCTTTCTTTGGTCTACGACGGAAGCACAATGACCATGTATGTGGACGGAGAACCGGAGACGATGAGGGGAACCGGAGACGGAACCACAACTTTCCAGAGGTACGAGATAGGCATGTCCTGGGGCGGCTACGCATCACGCCAGCTGTTCAGCGGAAGAATAGCCGAAGTACGTGTCTGGGACAGGGCACTTTCGGTGACCGAAATGAAGGAAGGTGTCTGCAATGTGCCGTCCGATTCTGAGGGGCTTGTGGCCTACTGGAAATTCAACGAAGGCGAAGGACACATCTTCCATGACGCTACAGGCAACGGCTATGACATCGACTGGTCGCAGTCTGTCGCAGACCCTGACGGCAACGGCACCCTTGAAGAGTACGACAAGAGCGGGGAAGTACTGTGGACCGGTGAGGACGACCCTATAAATGTCTGCAGGAACTAAAAAATTGAAGATTATGAAAAAGGTTTTGAAATACATCGCCGCATCAGCAGCGGCCGTCCTCGGACTTGTTTCCTGCGAAGAAGAGCTGATACCTTCAAAGGACACTTACGGGGAGTACAAAGGCGTCACAGGGACATACGCTTACATTGTGGACGGGACAATGCCTGAATACGAGGCCGTCACTGCCGCAATCCAGCACACCCCCATCGGGGAACTCGGTACAATCGAGAGAACGATTGAAGTAGCCGTCACAAAGGTCCAGGCCGAAGCTGTGACAGTGACAATAGGAGAAGACGCCTCCGCTATCGAATCCGGCTATGAGGCGTTCCCGGAAGGTGTCCTCAAATATGAAAGCACTGTCACTATCCCTGCCGGGGAGACCAGTGCATCAGTGACCGTAACTGTGGAAAACAGCGATTTCGCCTCTCTTACAGCGTCCCAGTATATGGCCGCCTTCCGCATAACCGGGGCCACCGGAGTGGAAATCAGCTCGAACTCCAACCTGGCGCTCCTCTATGTCACCACCGAGACCATAGACCCGAGGAACAATATTGTCGCCCTGGCTGAAGACTCGCATTCCTTCGAAATAACCAACTATACAGATGTCCAGGACGGGGATGACATATATTTCCGGCTCAACGTTACAGGTACTGAACCGGCATTCAGGGAATTCGAAGTGGAATTCACAGTGGACAACAGCCTGGTAGATACCTATAACGGGGAGCATGGGACCTCATATCTGAGTCTACCGGAAGGAATAATGGAAATACCTGATGCCGTCATGGCTGAAGATGCCACAGAAACGAGCGTTACAGTTTCTGTGTCCGAAGCAGGAATGGAGCAGCTGACAGAGGAACCGGGCTACCTCGTCCCTATAAAAGTGGCGTCCGCAGGTGAGTCTACCGTAGGGTCGGGCGTAGTATATGTAATCATAGATGTAACGAACTTTGACTATGATTCCAACATGTTCTCGTCACTCTATCTTGTCGACAAAGAAATGGCCTGCTGGTACAAGTTCCGGGAAGGCATCGACATGACGGACGGATTCCTCTATGTGTTCCACATGTTCATTGACGAGAATGTCGGACAGCAGAGAGTCGGGAACATCGCCGATACTGACGAATATTGGATAAACATGCTCAGGCTCGGACAGAGAAACAACGGGGAAGAGCTTGAATGGTGGGTAGGACCGAACAACAACAGGAAATACCTCTATGCAAACGTGACAGCCGGAGAGTGGCATCAGATCGGACTCTACTACAACGGTTCAAGCTATATCTTCTATGTCGACACCCAGGAGGCTTCAAGATACGACCTTACAGAAGACGACAAGGCCATGAATGATGAAGGCATCACATTCCAGGGTATTGAATTCGCAAATTCATGGGGTGACGCATACCGTTCTCCTTTCAACGGACGTCTCTGGAATTTCTCCGTATGGCAAGGAGTAAGCGACCGGTATATAAGCAATATACTTGAAAGCACCTACAAAGGCATGCAGGGGGACTTCCTGCAGTTTGCACAGTGGATGTATGGATTGCAGGCGTTCTGGCCTATGGATGAAGGCCAGGGATATATCCTGCATGATGAATGCGGCTGGGAGGACATCGACTTCACACAGGCGACAAGATGCAACGATGAAGTCAACTTCGTTCCGTTCGACGCGTCTCCTTATGTCCAGTGGATTGCTGACGGGAACAACAGGTTTGAATAACATGCCGTTCTGCGGCGGAAAGCCAAAACATTAATTCGGGGCGGCGGATCGCGGGATCCGCCGCCTTTTTTGCACCGTCAGATGTCAGTAGGACCAGTTGGTAAGGAATTTCAATGAATTGCGATCTTTCAGAGCCTTATTATACGCTGCCTTGTTGAACTCGTAATACCGCGCAGGCTTGTGTGCGACTTTGGTCTCTTTCTTACCCGTAGGGATAAGGAATCCGGTAGAAAGGAATTTCTTCCTGAAGTTCCTGTTGTCTATATTCATCCCGAACACAGCACTGAAAAGATTCTGCAGCTGGCGTATAGTGAATCTTTTAGGAAGAAGTTCAAATGCGACAGGCGTATATATCATTTCTTTATAAAGATGCGAAAGGGCATCGGAAAGTATTTCATAATGGTCCATTATCAGTGAATGGATAGAATCAACATCCGCCCAAATTGCAGCTTTGCTCTGCGTGTTCGCAAGTATTTTGCTGTCAATCCTCACCAAAGCATAGTATCCGACAGTTATCACCCGCTCCGTACTTATACGGTGATACTCACATATCCATTTGAGTTCCTTTTCATTAACCCTGTTCGGATCGGAAAAGACACGAGTCTGCTTAAGATATATGCCGCCCAGCCCTGTGTACTGTCTCAACACACGTTCCGCCGCCGCGTCAAGTGTCTCTTTCTCAAGGATCATCTCCCCAGGGAGCTTCAGGTCATCGGCAGAAAGGTCATCCATGGCATACTTCCTTCTGACCAGGAGCACCTTAAGGCATGTCCCGTCGAATCCGAAAACCACACAATCCACCGAAATGGTGGAGTTCATCTGTATTGTCGTCATTACCGTAGTATTATTGCCGCAACTAATTTACAACAAATATTTTTCTTATAACCGGTACATATTCTTATTTTTGGGTCATTAAACATCCGACCCTATCCATGAAAAAGACATTACTGGCAGTCATAGCCATACTACGCCTCCTGCCTGTTGCAGCCGGAGAAGCCGACAGTCTGCAAAGGCATTTTGCCGTCACGGATTTTTCAGTTAACTTTTTAAGGGAAGGGCCAGACTTTCCCGAGGAGCTCGGCAACCAGCTTCTCATGGGCACGCCCGTGGAGATAGTCGGACGGGAGGGATACTGGAGGCAGGTGGTCTCGCCAGACCCGTACACGGCCTGGTGTGTGGAGATGGGGCTCGTGGAGATGTCGCGTGAGGAGATGGCCTCATATATAGCGGCACCGAAATATATCGTGACAGCTGAATACAGCCATGTGTTCAGCGGACCGTCGGAAAAGGCGGAGAGGGTGTCCGACCTGGTGGCGGGGGACCTGTTAAGGAGCGTTGAAGGAAAGAAAGCGAAGAAAGGGTTTGTGGAGGTCATGATGCCTTCTGGTACCGTGGGGTATGTGAGGAAGCGGGATATGGAGGATTTCGGGAAGTGGGCTGCCACGCGGAAGGCCACGCCGGAAAGTATTGTGCAGACGGCCATGCAGTTTCTCGGAGTGCCTTACCAGTGGGGCGGCACCTCTGTCAAGGGGGTGGACTGCAGCGGGTTCACACGGATGGTGTGGTTCATGAACGGGGTGCTCCTCCCGCGCAACGCGTCGCAGCAGGCCAGGGCCGGAGAGCAGATTCCTTACCAGGGACGCGGGGCTGACACCGTGGACAGGGATACCATCCTGGAGTTCACCGACAGTCTCAGGCCCGGCGACCTGATTTTTTTCGGCAAGGGTGATTCTGCAAGCCACGTAGGCATCTATATCGGGGACGGACAGTTCATCCACGCCTCGCAGAAAGTACGGATAAGCTCGCTGGTCCCCGGGGAAAAGGATTTCTATGAACTGTCGTACAGGCTGCTGTGGGGCTGCAGGGTCATCGGTGAGGAAGACAGGGGCAGCGGGGTGGCCAGCATGCTGAAAAGCCGTGCGTACTTCCCGCAGGAGTGAAACTCCGGATTCATCAGTATTCATTGCCGGGACGTTTCGTGTTTTCAGTTTTATTTGCTACCTTTGCGCCCGTTGGACGGGAAAGACCGTCCGCTGACATTTAAACATTTATTGCCATGAACCTTAGAGACATCAAAAAAGACATCGAGTACATCATCGGGGAGTTCATCGACGACTGCTCCCTGTTCGTCACCCTCAATCCGGGTAAAGACTCCGATGAAGTAGCAAAGATAATCGAAGAGGCAGTCGACCTTTACAACGACTTGAAGGACAAGGTCAACGCCAAAGTAGAGGGCAGCAAAAAAGCCTACTATGCAGGCATCCGCAAGGAACTCTTCGAAAAGACTGACGAGCTTTGCGAGAAACTCAGCGCAGCGGTTTCAAAGTAGGCAAATAGCCGAAAGAAGGTTACAGGACACTGGCAGGCAGGATGAATACCCGTCTGTCAGTGTTTTTTTGGGTAATGCGGACAAAAAGGCATAAAAAATAACAGGGGCCCTCCCCAAGGCCCCTGCCATATATAAAACGAACTTAACAAATAGACACGAATTAATTCCGATGTCCGATACAAAGGTAATGATTTAAAAATACAATCCAAATTTTTCTGAAAAAATTTTCACAAAATTTTCAAGAAAAATTATAATAAATTAAAATTTTCTCTGAATATCTTTGATTATTTCATACCATATTTCCTGAGAATCTTCATTATAGGCTTCTCGATGGATTCGGCCCAGCCGAGATAGCCCATATCGGAAGGGTGGGTCCCGTCGACAGAACTTTCACGGCTGTTGCTTCCGGTATCGGTCTGGATGAAATATACATTGTCATACTTCTTGACTGCCTCGGCCATGAGCTTTGAGGCCATATCCATCTTTGCCTGCTCGAAGGCGTCGTTGGAAGTGCAGAAATTGCGGCTTTCACGGTATATGGTCTGCATGAAAATGAGCGGAATGTCAGGATGGGCCTTCTGGACTTTCTCAATGAAAGGGAAAAGCCGCTCCTCGATCATCTGGGCAGAAGGGTTGGAGAATGCATCGAATATGAGGGCGTCCACATCTGCATCGCAAAGTACATCGGCAAAATAAGGCTGAAGCTTACAGTTCCCGCTGCATCCCAGGCTCAATATCTGGACACCGGTGGCACGCATAAACTGCATCGGATAGCTCATGCCCGGGCGACTGGTGCTTATTCCCTGGGTGAAGCTGGAGCCGAAAATGCCCACCCTGTATCTGAACGGGGAGTCCATAGCCGAAATCTCGGAGCCCTTCTCCACCCCTATCTTCAATGAATACAGCTCGCTGTATATAGGAAGATAGAGCATGCACTTCTTCACGCCCTGCGGCAGGTCCTTGATCAGCACAAGATTGTTCTCCTCGTGCCCGTCGGCAGGCACCTTGGATGCGGCATAGAGCCACTGCCCGTCTTTCATTATGTAGAGGTCATACCCGCGGAGGGAGATACCCATGGTGTTCCCGGCCCTGTTCATATAGCCATAGTCAGGCTTTACTGATATTGTGGATGAATTCGTCTCGAAAAGCACGGCCAGGCCTGCTGAACAGCGCACCTGCGTATTTTCCCCGCCCGTGAAGCCCTTGTACCTGCAGGTGTCCACCCGGTGGTACGGGTTCGGGGTGTCCTCATGGATCTTGCCTATAAGGTTGAGGTCAGATGCCTCGGTAAATACATATTCTACATTCTTGGGGGTCTGTGCCGATACGGCTGACGTAAAGGAAATCAGCAGGAAAGCTGATAAAATGAATCTGGAATTTTTCATATATGTCCGGTTTTTAGTTTTCAGCGTGCTAAGTTAATACGATTCCTGTAAATCCGGCTCGCAAAATGAAACTTATGCGAAAAAAATCCCGGCAGGCCGTCAGGAGCGGAACAGTCATGGGGACGGGACGCAGAACGGAAAGTATTGCCTTTTCCGGCTGTAAATACTATCTTTGTTCGGTTTATTTTTGAGGACAGGCACTTAAATGAGTCTATACACATTCTACAGGATAAGCAAGCCATCTGGATCCAAGGTGGCGGAAGACAAAATCCATGACACATACAAATCATTGAGGAACAGAACATTCTGGGGTGCTACCGCAGCATACAGCCTGTACTACGTATGCAGGATGAGCCTCAGCGTGGTGAAACAGCCCCTGATTGACAGCGGGGCCCTCACCGCCGGGCAGCTGGGTATCATAGGCTCGGCCCTGTTCTTCGTCTATGCTGTCGGGAAGTTCATGAACGGGTTCATCGCAGACTACTGCAACATCAGGAGGTTCATGGCTACAGGGCTGATCATCTCCGCCGTTGTCAATCTTCTGATGGGGTCTATGGGACTGCTGTACAGCACCATAGGACTTTCTACCATGCTGCTGTTCCTGGCGTTCGCCGTACTGTGGGGCATCAACGGCTGGATGCAGTCTATGGGGTCCCCGCCAGGCATCATCAACCTTTCCAGATGGTTTCCGCTGTCGAAAAGGGGGACATACTACAGCATATTCAGCGCAACCCCGTACCTCGGAGAATTCCTTTCCTTCATCATAACGGGTGTCGTCGTATCCGCCTTCGGGTGGGAATACGGCTTCATATTTTCCGCGGCCGGAGGGTTCGCGGGGGCAGCAGTCATCCTGATATTCATGAGCGACACACCTGAGAGCAAAGGCCTTCCGCCGGTGCAGGTGCTGTCCGGGGAAAAGATCCGTAAAGTGGACACTATGCCTACTGTCCAGGTGCAGAAATTCGTGCTACGGCATCCGGGAATATGGATAATCGCAGCATCAAGTGCCTTCGTATATATCGCCAAATACGCCGTTGCCGGCTGGGGAGTGCTTTTCCTCCAGAAGGCCAAGGACTTCTCCCTGGAGAACGCGACCCAGATCATAGCATTCTCCGCAGCCTTCGGAGTGGTAGGGACAGTCCTGGCCGGGTGGCTGTCCGACAAGGTGTTCAAGGGGGACAGGGTAAAGCCCGCCATCCTGTCCGGGATGCTGAGCTTCATTGCACTGGACCTTTTCCTTTTCACAGAAGGAAGCTATATCGTGAATATCCTGTACGTGGCCCTGTTCAGCCTCGCCACAGGTGTCCTGTACTGCATAGTCGCAGGCCTGATGGCCGTAGATATAGTCCCGCGCAAAGCCACCGGGGCCGCACTGGGGATAGTCGGGATTTCAAGCTATGTGGCGGCAGGGATACAGGACATTGCAAGCGGCTACCTCATACAGGGATACACAAAGGGGGCGGCAGACATCAGCACTGCCTCGTACGACTTCGGCCCCGTATCGGTATTCTGGCTTGCCGCTACACTGACTGCATTCATCCTGCCCGTAATATTCTGGAAGAAGATGAAACCGGAGAACAACCTTATAGGGAATGAACCTGACAACAACAGTTTATAATTCATGCATATACACTTTACAATAAATTACCGCACCCTCTGGGGGGAGAACCTTTTCCTTCACTACGGGCAGGATGGCAAGGCCGGGATGCGGTACGTTCCCGGCTCTGACGGGACATGGGAGGTCCTGATAGAAAACGCGGATGTCCGGGATTTCAGTCACTACCACTATGAAGTGGAGAAGGACGGCAGGTTCAAAAGAAGGGAATGGCTGTACCATTCCATAACGGAGACTCCTGCAGGGACTGACGGCTCCGGCCGTATGGAGGTTCACGACAGCTGGCAGATGATGCCGCGGTGCGCCGGGACTGCAGTCCCCGTGTTTTCGCTCAGAAGCAGGGACAGTTTCGGCATAGGGGAGTTCAATGACCTCAAAAAACTGGTGGACTGGGCCGCATCTACAGGCCAGAAGGTGCTCCAGCTCCTTCCCGTCAATGACACGACAATGACAGGGACATGGACAGATTCATACCCTTACAGCGCCAATTCCATATATGCCCTCCACCCACAGTTCGTCCATCTTCCGGATGCCGGAGTAGAGCAGGACGGGGAATACATCAGGCTGCGCGAGAGCCTTAACGCCCTCCCGGCGGTTGACTACGAAAGGGTCAATGCCGAAAAAGACAGGCTCATGAGGAAGGCTTTCGCCTCGGAATGGAGGAAAACCTGCACGACAAAGGCCTACAGGCAGTTCTTTTCGGATAACAGCCACTGGCTCCTGCCGTATGCGGCATTCAGGATACTTACTGCCCGGTACGGGACGGCCGATTTCAGGGAATGGGGAGAATACTCTGCCTATGACCCGGCAAAGGCGGACACCCTTCTGAAGAAGGAGAAGCACGAATTCAGCTACTGCTGCTTCGTACAGTACCACCTCCACAGGCAGCTTTCATCCGCCCGCGACTATGCGCACAGCCACGGAGTCTACCTGAAAGGCGACCTGCCGATAGGCATCAGCCCGACAAGCGCGGACGCATGGGCCTCACCGGAACTCTTCCACCTCGATTCACAGGCCGGCGCCCCGCCTGACGCCTTCGCGGAGAAAGGCCAGAACTGGGGGCTGCCTACATACAACTGGGAGAGGATGGCCAGGGACGGCTACTCATGGTGGAAATCACGCATGAAGAACATGGAGCAGTACTTCGACGCATTCCGCATAGACCACATACTGGGGTTCTTCCGCATCTGGGAAATACCTTGCGGGGCATCGAGCGGGCTGCTGGGGCATTTCAGCCCTGCACTGCCATACACTACGGAATATCTGCGAGGCATGGGGTTCAGTCTGCCGGACTCGGGGCCTGCGGTCCCTGAGACAGAAAATGCGCTTTTCGTCGCCGACCCGCATCTCTATGGGCACTGGCACCCGAGGATCGCCGCCCAGGAGACGGAAGCCTACAGGGCCCTGGAGCAGGACATGAAGGACAGGTACAATGCACTCTATGACGATTTTTTCTACCGCCGCCACAACGGCTTCTGGAAGGATTCAGCCATGAAGAAGCTGCCGGAGCTCCTCTCCTCCACACAGATGCAGGCCTGCGGCGAGGACCTGGGAATGATACCGGACTGCGTGCCGGAAGTGATGGCGGACCTGCATATACTCTCGCTGGAGATACAGCGCATGCCGAAGCTCGCACACGAGACGTTCGCCGACGTGCGGCGCTACCCGTACCTGTCCGTCTGCTCGACATCCACACATGACATGAACCCCCTGAGGGCCTGGTGGAAAGAGGACAGGTCCCTGACAGGGAAATTCTACCATGAAGTGCTGGGAGAAAACGGGGAAGCCCCGCAGGAGTGCGAACCGTGGATCTGCCGCAAAGTGGTCAAGATGCACCTCGACTCCCCTTCCCTGCTCGCCATACTCCCGCTCCAGGACTGGCTGGCAATAGACGGGAAACTGCGTAACCCCGACCCGGACTCAGAACGAATCAACGACCCTTCGGACAATCCGCACTACTGGAGATACCGTATGCACCTGACCCTGGAGGAGCTGCTTGAAGCCACGGGACTCAACACCGCCATTCGCGGAATGGCAGAAACTTCAGGACGGTAGAGAGAATCATTTCACCGCTTCCGGAGTCCAGCATGAGAAGAAGCGCAGGACTTTCTGCTGACTGTAGGTCTTGCCTTCTTCAAGGAAGCTGGAATCCTGGATATGCAGGACCTTGCCGTTTTCATCGAGCACAACAAATACAGGGAAGCCGAACCGCGCCGGATTCCCGAGGCGTTTCATCAGAGCATCTGTACGTGCAGCCTGGTCATTCCCGGAGGATGGACGGCGCGGGTTGTAGTTGGTGTGGACATAGACAAAGTTCTTGTCTATCAATTCACTGACAGTGCTGTCCTTTGAAACGAAATCAGCAAAGCGCAGGCACCACGGGCACCAGTTTCCTCCCACCTGGCACACAACGAACTTCCCTTCGGATTTCGCCTGCGACAGGGCACGGTCAATCTGCTCCATCGGGTCGGCGCTCTCGTCATAGACTTTCTTGAGTGTCTCCTGCGCACTGGAGAACAATGGCATCATTGCTGCCAATATAATTACAACCAGTTTCTTCATTATTTAAATTATATTATCCTTAAAATCAATATTTTAACGTCAGTTCGACGAATTTATGTTTTGTCATCCCGAGCATCCTTCTGTCATCCCGAGCGAAGCCGAGGGATCTGTTTATTTCATCTACAGATTTCTCCACTCACTTCGTTCGGTCGAAATGACAAATTTTTCAGAATGCCTTTGCGAGATTCACCATCTCGATGGCGGTAGTCATGGCGTCGAAGCCCTTGTTGCCGGCCTTTGTCCCTGCACGCTCAATGGCCTGCTCGATGGAGTCGGTGGTAAGGACCCCGAAAATCACAGGCACACCGCATTCGAGGCCTACATGGGCTATGCCTTTGGTGGCTTCAGCAGCTACCATGTCGAAATGCGGGGTCGCGCCCCTTATCACCGCACCGAGGCAGACTACAGCGTCATATTTACCGGAAAGCGCCATCTTTTTGGCTATGAACGGGATTTCGAATGACCCCGGCACCCAGGCCACGTCAAGGTCATCTGCCGAACCTCCGTGGCGCAGGAAAGAATCCTCTGCCCCGCCAAGGAGCCTGGAGGTGATAAACTCGTTGAAACGCGCTGCCACTATGCCTATCCTCTGGCCGGCAGCTGAAAGGTTACCTTCAATTGTCTTCATGATTCTGGTATTGTTAATTCATTTTCTTCCATCTTCCTGGCGGAAATGGAGCAGGTGCCCCATTTTCTTGTATTTGGTGTACATGTACATTGCATTCTTCTCGTTACATGTCATCTCAATAGGATCACGGCTGACCACCTCGATTCCATAATGGTCCAGCCCGTCAATCTTCAGCGGATTGTTGGTCATAAGGATCAGCCTCCTGACACCAAGGTCCGCCAGGATCGCCGCCCCCGTATCATACTCCCTCATGTCCGCAGGGAACCCCAGGGCGATATTCGCCTCAACGGTATCCATACCCTGCTCCTGGAGTTCATAAGCCTTCAGCTTGTTTATCAGTCCTATGCCCCTCCCCTCCTGACGCAGGTACAGAAGTACTCCCCTGCCGGCCTTCTCGATACGGCGGAGGGCCTCGGCCAGCTGCTCCCCGCAGTCGCAGCGCAGTGAACCGAACACATCACCGGTCAGGCATTCCGAATGCATCCTGCAAAGCACAGGTTCACCGGTGGATACATCCCCCTTTACCAGGGCCACATGATGTTCCCCGTTGATACGGTTGACATAGCCGTATGCCCGGAACTCACCGTACTTTGTCGGCAGCGGGACATCAGTCACCCTCTCGATCCACTTTTCCGTATGCTTGCGGTACATCACAAGGCTTTCCACAGTGATTATCTTCAGACCATGCTCTCTGGCAAACTCCATCAGCTCGGCAGTATGCATCATTGTCCCGTCCTCACGCATTATCTCGCAGCAAAGCCCGCACTCCTCCAGCCCGGCAATCCGCATCAGATCCACTGTAGCCTCCGTATGGCCCTTACGCTCAAGCACTCCGCCTGGCCTCGCCTCCAGCGGGAACATATGTCCCGGACGGCGGAAATCCTCCGGACGGGCATCAGGGTCAACGCATTTCATAGCCGTGACCGAACGCTCCACAGCCGAAATTCCAGTGCCTGTGGAGACGTGGTCGATGGAGACTGTGAAGGCTGTGCAGTGGTTATCCGTATTGTGCGAAACCATCTGCGAAAGGCCGAGCCTTTCTGCCAGGATCCTGCTCATAGGCATGCATATCAACCCTTTAGCGTATGTGGCCATGAAATTAATATTGGCCGTATCGGCATAACGTGCGGCACAGATGAGATCCCCTTCGTTCTCCCTGTCAGGGTCATCGACCACCACTATCATCCGTCCCTGTTTCAAGTCAGAAACGGCCTCCTCTATGGTATTGAACTTAAATTTTTCTGTTTTATCCATATATTTATTATAATTAATCAGAATCCATTCTCCCTCAGGAAGGCTTCGGTCAGGCCGCCGGGAGCTATGCCCCCCATGTCCCCGCCGGACAGCAGCCTCTCGACATAGCGGGCGAGAAGGTCCACCTCCACATTTACAGGGGAACCGGGATGCAGCAGCCCGAGAGTCGTAGAAGCGGCCGTATGCGGAATCAGTGACACGGCCAGGCTTTCCCTGTCCACATCTGTCACGGTAAGGCTCACCCCGTCCAATGTGACAGACCCCTTCACCGCTATGTACTTCAGGACATCCGACGGGGCAGAGACGCGCACCAGTACCGCTATCCCCTCCCGGGTCAGCGAGGCCACACGTCCGCAGGCATCCACATGCCCCGATACAATATGCCCCCCGAAACGTCCCCCGAAGCTCATCGCCCTCTCAAGGTTCACTTTCGAACCGGCAGAAAGGCTGCAGAGCGAGGTCCTGCGCAGTGTCTCCGGCATGGCATCGGCCGTAAAATGACCATTGCCGGGGGTCACAGTCAGACAGACCCCGTTCACGGCAATGCTGTCCCCGACCGCCGTACCGTCAAGCACCTTGGCCGCCTCTATATCAAGCACCGCACCTTTTTCCCCGCCCCGTATCGAACGGACAGTGCCTATTTCCTCTATTATTCCTGTAAACATGGCCGATATCCAATACTTTAAGTCAGTCCGACGAATTTATGTTTAACAATATTATCTTAAAAATCAACTGTCTGTCCACCCCCAGTCGCCTGACGGCGACAGCCCCGGTGGGGCATGCTTCATTTGCCATGGCCGGGAAAGCCATGTACCAGCCAGTCATCCCCGCATCTTGTCACAGACTCAATATCCACAGGCACAGCCTCTGACATCCTCGGGAAACCTTCCCCTCCGACCGGCCCCTTGGCATTCCTGCCGCCTATGATCTTCGGTGCTATGAACATATAGTATTCATCCACATGGCCCCCGCTGACAAAACTCCATCCGACCTCTGCCCCGCCCTCCACAAGCAGCGAATCAACAGACATTCCGCCCAGCCGCACGAGCATATCACCGATGTCGACCCTCCCGTCCGGGCCGGAAGCGCATTCCAGAGTCTGCACCCCGCATCCACGCAACCCGGCAAGATTCCCTTCCGGGGCCGCAGCAGTATGGGCCACTACCGTCCGGAACTCACCGGACGTCCTCGCCAGAGCCGACCCAGGAGGAAGCGATGCCTTCGAATCCACGACAACCCGCACCGGCTGCCTCATCCCCTCTATCCTGCAGTTGAGCATAGGGTCATCGGCAAGTACAGTCCCGATGCCGGCCACAATCCCCATATAGCGTCCCCTCATCTCATGGACCAGATGCCTTGCCTGCTCCCCGGTCACCCATTTCGAATCACCGGAAACGGCTGCGATCCTCCCGTCAAGTGTCATGGCAGTCTTGAGCACCACCCACGGACGGCGTGTACTTATGTATTTTATGAAAACCCTGTTGAGATGACGCGCCTGCGCCTCGCACAGCCCGGTCTCAACGGTGATCCCTGAAGCTCTCAATATCTCCACCCCGTGCCCGGCTACCAGAGGGTTCGGGTCGGACATCGCCACCACCACACGGGAAATCCCCGCCCTGATGATTGCCGAGGTGCATGGAGGCTGCTTACCGTAATGGCAGCACGGCTCTAAAGTCACATACATCGTGGCGCCTGCCGTATCTTCACTGCAGCAGGAAAGGGCGTCCGTCTCGGCATGGAGACCGCCATAGGCCTTATGCCATCCGCGGGATATGACCCTGCCGTCCTTCACTATGACGGCGCCCACCAAAGGATTGGGATTCACATGACCCAGACCGCCTGAGGCAAGGTCAAGAGCCATTTCCATGAATTTCCTGTCTTCACTGTTCCACATAACAAAAAACCCGAGCACTCTACAGCACCCAGGGCAATACAGGCACGATACCTGTCACGCGCGCTATCAGGCTTTCCGCCATCCGCCACGCCTCCCTCTTCCATCCGGACTATACCGTCGGTACCGGAATTCCACCGGTTCAGTCCCTGTATACCAGGGAGTCGCGGACTGTCACCGCCGGTAGGGAATCGCACCCTGCCCTGAGAGATTATCTATTAGCGTGGCAAATGTATGGAAAACTATCCGGATTTCCAAACAAGATTCCAACGGACGCCGCAAAATTAGTCTGCATATTTTTTACAGATGCATTCATCAGAAAAGCTGCCGATCCCCCTATCATCAGGAGCTGCACCCCGCCGAAAGGCCTGTCCGGTCCGTATTGAGGATCCTGGACAGGAGATACGACGCATTGAGGTTGCGCGCCACCCCGTCTTGTATCTTATAGGTATAACATATATCCTCGGAAAGCCCGATCTCGAAGCACAGGTTGCGGTACAGCCCCGGATCCTTGTCCGCAAGTCCGGCAAGTTCCAGGTCATGGGTCGCCACGACGGCCGACACGTTGAATCCGGAGATATAGTCCAGGAACATTATAGAGCCCTGGAGCTTGTCCTTCGAGTTGGTCCCTTTCAGTATCTCGTCCAGGATGATCAGCGTGAAATCATTGGCTTTGACATGGTCGATGAGCTGTTTGAGCCGCCTGAGCTCCGCATTGAAGTAGGAGATGTCCCTGGAAAGGTTGTCGGAAGTCCTCATGCCGGAAAACAGGGACACCACCGAGAAACGGAATGAGGATGCGCATACCGGGACTCCGTTGGAAGCGAGGATGTAGTTTACTCCTATTGTCCTGAGGAAGGTGCTTTTGCCGGCCATGTTGGCGCCGGTGACTATGAATATGTTGTGTCTCTTTATCTCGAAATCGTTGGGCACAGCCTTGTCCGGGGAGAGGAAGGGATGGAAGACATCCTTAGCTGACACCACACAGTCAGGGTCTTCGGAGATTTGCGCCATGGTGCCGCCTGGGCTGTTGAAGGCATATACCGCCAGGCTTGTGAGAGCATCGAAACCGGCTATCGCCCCGAGCCAACGCTCCATATACGGGAAATATCTGCGGCCCCACCTGATGAAAAGCCGTATCAGCATGACATCATACTGGAGAGTGCCGTTGAGAAGGTAATACATGACATACCCTCCGCGCTGGTCAAACAGGTTCAGAATCCCGGACAGTTCCCGGAAGGCCTTGTCGCAGTCGGCATCCTGCCCGAAAAGCTCCTGCTTCAGGCCCTTCAGTTTCACGGACCGGAAATCAGTCCCGCGTATCATTTTCAGGAGTTTCAGATAGGCGGAGTATGATTTGTGGAGTGCGTCTGCACCGGCGGCAGCATTCTGCGACGAACGGCCTATGATGGCCGCTGTCATGAGCTGCACCATCACCATTATGCCGAATACCGCCCAGGCATAGGCCACACCGCAGACTCCGGCCGCCAGAGATGCCCATGTGACAGCCACCATGACAAACGGGACATGCGAGACAGTCAAGAACCTGCCGTAACTTTCCCGGCCAATATATCCGGAAAGGGCCTCCAGGCTGCTGTCCGCCTTGGGACTGGAGATGAAATCCGTCCTCCAGTCCAGCATTTCCATGGAAGAGAGCTCCTGTACGGCTTCCATGCGGGAGAGTATCTCGGAGCTGTCCCCGGGGAGTTTTTTCAGCAACCCCGCCAGAAGATCCCGCCCTCCGGAAGTGACTGTCCTGTCAATTCTCTGGAACAGGGAGCTTTCCCCGAAAATATCCAGGTCACACGCATATTCATGGTCCGGATCGGCATATTCCTCCCCTTTTCCGAATGGGGTGAAATCCCCGTCGAGATATGCTAGTTCATTTCTGCAAGTCTTCTGCAGTGACTCAAGCCTGGATATCCGGTCCCGGAGTCTGCTGTCAGCAATATATGATACAATATACAGTGCCGCAGACAGTACAGAAAATGCTATGTCCCGGAATGAAACGCTGCTGACCGCAAAGCAGATAAACACCACCGCGGCAGCGAAAAAAAAGAGTTTCCCGGCCAGGCACAGGCCGCTTTTCCTTTTGAGAGAATCCTTTTCCGTCTCCAGAACAGCTATCTTTGAGCTGTAGGCCTCACGTATGGCTTCGGCAGACGGCTTTGGACTATGGTCCATTGCCCTGCCGTCAGATTGCTGTCTTTCCATATAAGGCCACCTTGATGTATGTATATCCAAACATAATGTAAAATCAGTATCAACCGGATTTCTTTTCACCGGTGCCGCCTGCCACCCCGAGGCACCGGATGATGGCACCTGACACTTCAAGAGGATGTACCGGAAACTGGCCGGTGCATCCTCTCAAATGCTTTAATTCATCCATGCTATGATCGGCTGTTTCCGGACATTCCAGATATAGCCGACCCTGACGAGGTGGTGTCCGCTGCATTTGCCGACAGCCACTGAACAAACGCCAGGCTTAAACTCTACCGTAACCTGACGTCTGCAAACCGGGCAAGTTACTGAAAGTGTCATAACTAAATGCATTAAGCCTCCTCAAATATACGCAAAATTCCCGACTTCCCATAATTTCCCGAGTTTTCACGTGGCAGTTACAGACTTTCTGCGTAATTTTATGGCCGCAAGAAGCCAATATACGATAATCCATGACTGCACCGGAAGCAATTAAAGACACACACAGACGCACCGCAGAAAGGCACGGCTATACCGTAGAAAAAGAGCAGAAGGCAAAGGCCAGACTCCTGTACATGACCAACTTCAGGATGACAAAGGCCCTATGACCCCGGAAAGCCGGCCGGACATCAATATTCTATCCTGTCCTCTTTCTTCATCCAGTCGTCGAACGCCCTGGCGGCCTCATCCGGAAGGAGACGCTCGGACGGCAGCCTGCGCTTTCCGGGCTCAAGCTCCAGCTCCCTGTATATGAAAGCGTCATCAAATCCGGCGGACGCTGCGTCATTCTTGTCATTGCCGTAGAACATCCGGTCCAGACGTGCCCAGTATATTGCCCCGAGGCACATCGGGCACGGTTCGCACGAAGTATATATCTCGCAGCCGCTCAAATCGAACGTCCCAAGCTTCCTGGCTGCTGCACGTATGGCGCTCACCTCCGCATGGGCGGTAGGGTCATGCTCGGCAGTCACACGGTTCACCCCAGTGGCTATAATCTCACCGTCCCTTGCTATCACGGCGCCGAAAGGGCCTCCGCCATTGGCCACATTCTGCACAGAAAGCTCTATGGCGGCCCTCATCAATTCGTCTCTTGTCATTTTCTGTCCAATTTTAACCGGCCGCAATTTACGACAATTTTTCCAATGCCCGCCACCCCACTCCCCTTCCGGTCCGGTCGGGGCACTCTATTGCGACATTTTGACACTTTTAAATGACAATTTGCCCTTAAAACATGACAAAATTTCCTCTTTTTGAAATTTTTCCCTGTTTTCAGAGCCATAAACGGCTTTTCCGGACAATGGCATATCGATTGATATTATTCAAGGCGTCCGGCCGAAAGGACCGGGGCCCCGGGACAAGAAAAGGGGCCCGGAAGGAACCGGAGGAAGGACAATGGATTGAGTGTTTAATTAATTTAAAAAATTTATAATTTATGGAGGGTTTAATTATGGTACCTGCAAGAAGAAGATATAACCAGACTTGGTTACCGGATATTTTCAATGACTTTTTCGATACCAACTGGATGGACAGGATGAACGCTACGGCTCCGGCCATCAACGTATTAGAAAATGAAAAGAGTTATGAACTGGAGCTTGCCGCCCCGGGGATGACCAAAGAGGATTTCAAAGTACATATCAACGATGAGGGCAACCTTGTCATCGAGATGGAAAAGAAGACCGACGAGAAACAGGAGAAGAAGCACGGGCATTATCTCCGCCGCGAATTCTCTTACTCAAAATTCCAGCAGACCATGGTACTGCCGGAAGATGCAGACAAAGAGCAGATCAGCGCACACGTCGAGCACGGTGTCCTGAATGTCGAAATACCGAAAATCCAGAAAGCCGTCATAGACGAAGCGAAGAAAGTGATTGAAGTTAAATAAATGTCAGGTCTCCTGACAAACCTTATAGAGATGGCCCTAAAAGTCTTTCGACTGTTGGGGCCATCTTTTTTTGTAGATGCAAAAGTCTGCAAAGCAGGCTGCTACAGGAAAATGAGGCGGCTGGATGACGGTCCGAAGATACGCCTGGCGGATTCGAGTATATCGGCGGCTGTGACCGCCTCCACCATCTCCCTGGTCTGTTGGTCGGACATGACCGTACCGTATGCGAGAAGGCTCTTGCACATGGAAAGGCACTGGGATTCCCCGTTGTCGGAAACTATTGCAAGCTGGCCGAGGAACTGTTTCTTGGCGGCCTTCAGCCTGTTAGGCCCCAAAGGCGTGTCCTGAAGTTTCACCACCTCCTTTCCGATATGCACAAGGCATTTCTCATAGTTGTCCCGTTCACACCCGAAACTGATAGCTGCTATCCCGGTATCGGCATACTGGGTATAGGAGCACTCCACCCCGTACACCCACCCGTATTTCTCCCTCAGGACAGAATTCAATATGGAATTGCTCGCAGGCCCGCCGAGAATATTGCACAGCAGGGCTGCGGGTACCCTCTCGGCAGTCTGGTACAGGGACGGGGCCGGACTCCCTATAATGCAGTTGACCTGATGGTTGCGCTTGTTGACTGACCTGTCGAACACATTGTCTATCCGCACCGGCTGCAGGGCCCGGGATGAAGGCGCGGACCGTGCTGCCATCCCCGCAAAAAACCTGTCGCACAGCCTCTCCACCTGCCTCTCCATACGATCTTCGGGTATATCTGCCACCACAGAAAAGACCATGTCCTCCGGGATGAATTTCTCCCTGATGAAACTGTGCAGCTCTCCTCCAGTAATCTTCCTGACGGAAGCCGCCGTACCCAATATAGGACGAGAGAGCGGATGACCGTGGAAAAGAAGTTCCTCGAACCTGTCATATATTTCTTCAGATGGGGAATCCTTGTACGAATTGATCTCGTCTATCACCACACCCTTCTCTTTTTCCACCTCCTTTTCCGGGAAAGTGGCAGATGTGGCAAGTTCGAAAAGCAGGGATACGGCCTTGGGCAAATCCTCTTTAAGGACAGTGGCATGGATGACTATCTCCTCTTTAGTGGTATAGGCATTGAGCTCACCTCCGAGCCTGTCCAGATATGAATTGATGGAGGATGCCCTGCGGTGTTCCGTCCCCTTGAACAGGGTGTGCTCCACGAAATGGGCTATTCCGCTGTGGAACCCGTCCTCATTGCGGGTCCCGCACCTTATGCCCAGGGCGCAGTAAGCCACTGCCCCGCCGCTTTTCTTCACTGCATATCCGAGCCCGCAGCCAGCTCTCCCGACAATCATATTATACAGGCCGTTATCAGTCCAGTTCCTCAACGATACGTTTAATGTCCTCTACAAGGAAACCAGGGCCGGTCTTTCTGGTAATCCTGTGCTTCCGGAAATAATACAGTTCCCCGTCCCCGACATCGATAAGCATCTTATAGCAGAAGGCCCCGGGCTCCGGATCCTCGGGGCATACGGTATAGCTCACCACCGCATCAGAGTCATTCCCTGTAACATAGCTGTCGGCTGAGTCTACATCCGTGACGACAAGCGGCTCCTTGAGATAGCGCTCCCTGTCCTGCAGCACCTCCGCAGACAGGTCGTCCTCGGCCATGATCACCTTCCGGTCCCTGATCTTCACGATATTGTTTGAATACGCGGAAAGCGGGCTGTAGGCCACTATGTCCGTAGCTATCGAAGACAGCACATGTTTCTGTATCGCGTCAAGGATCAGAGGCAGGAAGACAGTCTCCCTGCCGGAAGGGGACTCGACGGCCGCATACGGAAAGGTTATGAGCTCGAGCATGCTGTCAAGCCCCTTCTCAGCCCCTTCTCCGCCCTTGAGCAGGGAAAGGAACTCTATTCCAGGCTCAGACTCCCTGCGGAACTGCCCTTTCACCTTTATGAGGAAATAATAGTCCCCGTCGGTACACATCTTCTGGAAATCGGCCATAGAGCAGAACTCGTACGGGGAGATCACCCAGCGCTCCCTGACCGCCTCCTTCAGGGAGGCGTCATAGAATATGTTCCCGGAAAGGACAATCTTTGTCACCTTCTCCGAAAAATCCTCTATCTTGACCTTCTTTGTAGTAATCTGGGCCTGTGCCGACATGCCCACCGGAACAAGGATGGCGGCAAAAAGCAAAATAAATATCTTTTTCATCATCATTCCTCCAAAGGCCGTAAAGATAAACATAATTTTCCTAACTTTGTAGGTTACAATATCGGTTATGTCAGAATATATAGTATCAGCACGTAAATACAGGCCGGACAGTTTCGGGACACTCATCGGCCAGGACAATATCGCCCAGACCCTGAAGAACTCCATACTGAGGGGGCAGCTTGCCCATGCATACCTGTTCTGCGGGCCGCGCGGCGTCGGGAAGACAAGTACGGCAAGGATATTCGCAAAGACCATCAACTGCTCCAGCCCCACACCGGACATGGAGCCGTGCGGCAAGTGCGAATCGTGCCTTTCTTTCGCCGAGGGGCGGTCCTACTGCATACACGAGCTGGACGCGGCATCCAACAACGGGGTAGATGACATCAAGGCGCTAATGGAGCAGGTGCGGATTCCGCCGCAGGTGGGCAGGTACAGCGTGTATATCATAGACGAGGTGCACATGCTTTCCCAGGCGGCGTTCAACGCATTCCTCAAGACGCTGGAAGAACCGCCGGCACACGCCATATTCATCCTCGCGACCACGGAGAAGCACAAGATACTGCCGACCATCCTGTCAAGATGCCAGACATACGACTTCAACAGGATCACGGTGGACAACATAGTCCGGAACCTGCGGGACATAGCCACAAAAGAGGGCATAACCGTCGATGACGAATCCCTGCACGTAATAGCCCACAAGGCTGACGGGGCCATGAGGGACGCCCTGACCATCTTCGACCAGACCGTGGCATTCTGCGGGACAGACATAAAATACCAGGATGTACTGAAAAACCTCAACGTCCTGGACTACGAGCACTGTTTCATGCTCATGGAGGACTTTCTCAAGAACGACTATGCCGCAGCCCTGCTAAAATTCGATGAAATCCTGTCGAAAGGGTTCAACGCACTTCATTTCATGGCTGCACTCAGCTCCCACCTCAGGGATCTTGCGGTAAGCAAGAACGCCGGGCTCGACGCCCTGCTCGACCTGCCTGAGTCTCTGAAAAAGAAATACAGGGAACAGGCAGCCCGCTGCCCTATGCAGCTGCTCTACGACGCGCTCAGCATCACCACGGCCTGCGAAGCTGGCTACAGGACGAGCATAAACCCGAGGCTGCACATTGAATTTGCACTGATGAAGCTATGCTTCCTGACAAAGAAAATACAGGATGCTCCTGCAAGGCCGACCGAGATACCGGAGAGGCAGGCACATGCAAGGCAGGAAGTTCATAAAGAGGAGATGCCGCAGGGGGATCCCGAAGTAAAGTCCCCTCCTGTTCCAGATGCCGCGGCAGGCGCACCGGGAGGCATCCGTATGCCCGCTCCGGCAGGGCCGGAGGCTGCTCCAGGACCGATGACTGATGATGGCCAGGCCCAGACACCGCCCGTGCAGCGCAGACGCCAGGCACGTGCGGCAGCCCCTGCATCCCTGTCGATAAAGGCCATGATGTCAGGAAAAGAAGAAAACGCCCCGGCCGACACCCAGGAAACAGCATCATCCTCCGAAATACCGGAAGATGAAGTGCTGAGGTTCAAATGGAAAGACCTTGCGGCCATGTACGCCTCGAAACCGAGGCTTTCCAACACCCTGAGCACATCATCGCTTGAAATCTCCCTCCAGGACGGAGCGAAATATCTGACGTTCAACGTACTGAACGTCGCCCAAAAAGACTGGATAGAATCGAAGCTGCTGCACGAGTTGGAAAAGTCGTTCAGGAAGCTCACAGGGTCGGACAAAGTCTACCTCCGGGTGGCCGTGCTGCCGGACACGGAAGTAAAACAGACCATATACATGCCGAGCGAACAGGCCAAGGACCTGATGTCAAAAAATGAAGAAGTCAAAAACCTTGTAAAGGACTTTGACCTCGATGTAAAATAATCTTATATAACGGAACAATCATGAAACTGCGTTGCGAAAACCTCGTCAAGAAATATGGAGTGCGGACTGTAGTAAAGGGGGTATCCATGGAGGTATCCCAAGGGGAGATAGTCGGCTTCCTCGGGCCGAACGGAGCAGGAAAGACCACCAGCTTCTACATGATAACCGGACTTATCGTCCCCAATGCGGGAAGGATATTCCTCGACGATGAAGACATCACATCACTCCCGATGTACATGAGGGCACAGAAAGGGGTAGGCTATCTGGCCCAGGAGGCGTCCGTGTTCAGAAGGCTGTCCGTGGAGGACAATATAATGTCCGTCATGGAGATGTCCTCGTTCTCCAAAGCAGAGAGGAAAGAGAGGCTCGAATCACTGATCGACGAGTTCAACCTGCACAAGGTCAGGAAAAGCCTCGGAATACAGCTCTCCGGAGGGGAAAGGAGGCGATGCGAAATAGCCCGGGCACTGGCCATCGACCCGAAATTCATCCTGCTTGACGAGCCGTTCGCCGGAGTGGACCCCATAGCAGTGGAGGACATCCAGTATATCATCGCCAAACTGAAATACAAGAACATAGGGGTCATAATCACAGACCACAACGTCGGTGAGACCCTCGCCATCATCGACAGGGCATATCTGCTGTACGAAGGTAACATCCTCCAGAGCGGTACACCTGAAGCACTTGCCTCCGATGATGAAGTCCGCACCAAATACCTGGGCTCCAACTTCATCCTCAAACGCTCATCGGCATTTGACAGGGCGCAGGCAGAGCACAATAAAACAACGGAAAAGGAGACAATCTGATTGTCTCCTTTTCCGTCTTATATATCTCCAACTGAAATTAGTGCTTTGCGAAGAAGTCTTTCACTTTTTCAGACTCAACGAGCTCCTCTTTGAACATATAGGCCCCAGTCTTTGGAGACTTGTCCATACGGATGCACTTCACCATACTTTTAGCGCCAGACTTGGCACTGAAGGTTGCAACTGCTTTCTTTGCCATAAGTAATAATCCTCCAATTATTTGATTTCACGATGAAGAGTTACTTTCTTCAGGTACGGATTATATTTCATACGCTCCAGACGCTGAGTTGTATTCTTCTTGTTCTTGGTCGTGATGTATCTTGATATTCCCGGTACACCGCTTTCCCTCTGCTCAGTGCACTCCAAAATTACCTGCACCCTGTTGCCTTTTGCTTTCTTTGCCATATCCGACGAGATTAAACAAGGTTAATAAATCCTTTACTCTGAGCATCTTTAATGGTAGCGTCAAGACCGTTCTTCTCGATTGTCCTGATACCTTTGCAAGATACTTTAAGTGTCACAAACCTCTGCTCTGCCTCTGACCAGAACTTCTTGGTCTTGAGGTTCAGGGCGAAAATGCGTTTAGTACGCCTCTTTGAATGGGAAACATTGTTTCCAACCATCCTTTTTCTTCCTGTAACTTGACAAACCTTTGCCATTGTATATACTTTTTTAATTATTTCACACTTTTGGGGCTGCAAATATCGTATAAAAAATCCTGAAAAACAAGTATTTCTATACAAACTTGAAAAACCTGCGCCACCTGATATTCTTGGGGAACGACTTGTTCCTGTCGGAAGAAAACCATATCAATGCCGGTTTCCCGACGATGTGGTCCTCCGGTACAAATCCCCAGTATCGTGAATCAAGGGAATTGTGCCTGTTGTCGCCCATCATAAAATAATAATCCTGACTGAAAGTGTAGCTGTCCGCCTCCTCTCCGTTGATCATGATCCTGCCTTCAGGTGACACGGTCAGGGCATTGCCCTCGTAGACCGTGATTATCCTCCTGTAGAGAGGCAGGTTCAGGGTGTCAAGCTGGACGGTCGCCCCTTTGCTCGGGATCCATATCGGTCCGTAATTGTCCCTGGTCCATTCGAAATCCTCTGAAAACGGGAATATGGTAAGATATGAATCGCTGTAGTCAGGCGGATACCTGTCGATATTCCTTCTGACTTCAAGGACATTCGGATACGACGATACGGTCTCTTTCATCGATTCCGTCAGCGGCATCGCCGGATAACCAGGCAGCTGGGAGCTGTAGACCAGTTCACCCGTATTTATACCGAGCTTGTCGAGGTTCTTGGGATTGATCCTCTCCCCGTTCGTCAGCACGGTATATGTATTCTGGATTCCAGGATACTCCTCCTGCGGCTGAGAATTTACATACACGCGCCCGTCAATGACCTGGAGCGTATCACCGGCAATGGCGACACATCTCTTGACGTAATGGTCCTTCTTGTCCATCGGACGGACCTTCACAGGGCCGTACTGTCTGATGGCATAATCCCTCCCGACCAGTCTGCAGAACATATAATAGTCTTCTGCAGGTACCTTCGAAAGAATGGTATCGCCATTCGGAAAGCCGAAAACGACATAGTCTCCTCTCTTTACATGGCCGAACCCCTTCAGCCTCCTGTAATCGTTCTGGATAAGGGTTGAGTAAGACTCCTTGCCATTCGGAAGCACATTATGCGTAAAAGGGACAGTCAGAGGTGTCTGCGGGACCCTGGGCCCGTATGCCAGCTTGCTGACAAACAGATGGTCGCCTGTCAGAAGCGAATTTTCCATTGAGGATGAAGGAATCTTGAAAGCCTGGAAAAAGAATATATTGAAGAATGTGACTACAATCACCGCGAAGATTATGGCGTCAAGCCAGTCCAGCAGCACATTGCGTTTCTCACCCTCCTTGTAGTATTTCTTCCAGAAAACCCATTTCACCTTACGGGTGATATGGTGGTCGAAAATCACAATGAGGCCGAAAAGCCACCAATAATTCCCTAGCCAGACAACCCACAGCAGATAAAGTAAGGCCCAGAAAGCGAACCTGACCCATTTGTTGTGATATAATTCCTTCCAGCTCACGGTATCAGGACTACTTTACTGAGTTTATAATCGCCTCAAATGCCTGAGGGTTATTCATGGCAAGGTCTGCAAGCACCTTACGGTTAAGGCCGATATTCTGTTTTGAAATCCTGCCCATGAACTGTGAGTAGGTCATACCGTACTGGCGTGCAGCAGCATTGATTCGCTGGATCCAGAGCGCACGGAAAGAACGTTTCTTCGCTTTACGGTCACGGTAAGCGTAAGTGAGACCTTTCTCGTAGGTGTTCTTTGCTACTGTCCAGACATTCTTTCTTGAAAGAAAATTACCGCGGGTTCTTTTGAGAATCTTCTTGCGGCGAGCCCTTGAGGCTACTGAATTTACCGATCTTGGCATAAATTTAACTGTTTTATGGATACAGTGTCCTCTTTAAGGAGCTTCAGACTGTATTCCAAGTTTGACTTAAATAAAACGATTTAAGAAAGATTACATTCCCAATAAAGCTTTGACCCTGCTTTCG
Organism: uncultured Bacteroidales bacterium; assembly: GCA_944326305.1. Taxonomy (GTDB): domain Bacteria; phylum Bacteroidota; class Bacteroidia; order Bacteroidales; family UBA932; genus Cryptobacteroides. The sequence goes on along the minus strand of CALVDL010000018.1, from coordinate 28,138 downwards.
TCAGCCTTGTGGACAAGACCGAAATGAGTCAAATTCCTTTTCTGCTTTTTGGTCTTTTTGGTGAGAATGTGGCTTTTGTAAGCGTGTTTTCTCTTCACTTTTCCCGTTCCGGTAAGCGTGAAACGCTTTTTTGAACCGGAGTTGGTCTTAATCTTTGGCATAGTTAAATTTTTTAACTGTTAATAAATATTTATCATCCAATCACTTGGATTACTTTTTCTTAATCGGTGCAATCATCATTATCATCCTTTTGCCCTCCAGCTTAGGCATCTGCTCGGCGCGGCCGTACTCCTCAAGCTCCACCGCGAACCTCAACAGGAGCTTCTCCCCCTGGTCCGAATAGATTATGGAGCGGCCCTTGAAAAATACAGAAGCCTTAACTTTGGACCCTTCCTGGAGGAACTCCACCGCATGCTTGAGCTTGAACTGGAAGTCATGCTCGTCCGTATTAGGCCCGAATCGGATCTCCTTGATTACAATCTTGGCGGAGTTTGACTTCATCTCCTTGGCCTTCTTCTTCTGCTGGTAGAGATACTTCTGGTAGTCAATGATCTTACATACAGGAGGGTCAGCTTTCGCACTTATCTCCACCAGATCAAGCCCTAAATCATCAGCCATCCTCATGGCTTCCGTTAAAGAATAGATCCCCTGTTCCTGGATATTGTCCCCGACCAGGCGAACTTTTGAGGCAGTAATCTCCTCATTTATCCTTAATTCGTTTTCGTCCTTCCTCTGTCTTTGAGGCCCTCTCGGGTCCGGACGCCCTGCACTGTTGTTAGAATTGTTGTTCGGTCTCGGTCCGTTGAACCGCGGTGCAGATGGTTTGAATGGTGCTGCGATAAATTTATCCTCCTATAAGTTTAGTTAATAATATATGCGGGTTTACGACAACTGTGCCTTGACTTCATCGCTTACAAGTCTGATGAACTCCTCCACAGTCATTGTCCCCTCATCTTTACCGCCCTGGCGTCTTACCGACAGGGTGTTGTTCTCAACTTCCTTTTCTCCGACGACGACAAGGAACGGCACCCTCTTCAACTCATTCTCACGTATCCTTTTACCTATGGTCTCGTTTCTGTCATCCAATGCGGCGCGAATATCGGAATTATTCAGTAATTCACAAACTTTTTTTGCATAATCGGTGAATTTTTCGCTGACTGGCAATACATTGACCTGCTCAGGAGTAAGCCACAGAGGAAGCTTTCCGCCAGTATGCTCGAGAAGTACGGCGACAAACCTTTCAAGGGATCCGAACGGCGCCCTGTGGATCATGACAGGACGGTGTTTCTTCCCGTCGCTTCCGGTATATTCAAGTTCAAAGCGCTCAGGCAGGTTGTAGTCCACCTGTATGGTACCGAGCTGCCACTTCCTGCCGATGGCGTCCTTCACCATGAAGTCGAGCTTCGGCCCGTAGAAAGCGGCCTCTCCATATTCCACAACAGTCTTGAGGCCCTTCTCTGCTGCAGCGTCTATGATGGCCTGCTCCGCTTTGGCCCAGTTCTCGTCTGACCCGATATATTTCTCTTTGTGGTCCGGGTCACGCAGAGACACCTGTGCGATATATTCATTGAAATTCAGCGTCTTGAACACATAAAGGATAATGTCTATGACCTTGCAGAACTCTTCCTTTATCTGGTCCGGGCGGCAGAACAGATGGGCGTCATCCTGAGTGAAGCCGCGCACTCTTGTAAGCCCGTGGAGCTCCCCGCTCTGCTCGTAGCGGTAGACGGTGCCGAACTCGGCATACCTGAGAGGCAGGTCCTTGTAAGACCTCGGCCTTGTCCTGTAGATCTCACAGTGGTGAGGGCAGTTCATCGGCTTGAGAAGGAACTCCTCACCCTCCTGTGGAGTATGTATAGGCTGGAATGAATCCTTGCCGTATTTTGCATAATGGCCTGATGTCACATACAGGTCCTTGTTTCCTATATGCGGGGTTATCACCGGGAGGTAGCCGTAGGACTTCTGTACCTTCCTCAGGAAGTTCTCCAGACGTTCCCTCAGCTCGGCCCCCTTCGGCAGCCACAGAGGCAGTCCCTGTCCGACCCTTGCGGAAAATGCGAAAAGCTCCATTTCTTTCCCGATCTTCCTGTGGTCGCGTTTTTTTGCCTCCTCCAGCATTGCCAGATACTCGTCAAGCATAGATTTCTTCGGGAATGATATGCCGTAGATGCGGGTAAGCATGTTACGTTTCTCGTCGCCTCTCCAGTATGCCCCTGCTATAGAGGTGAGCTTGACGGCCTTGATGACAGAAGTGTCCCTCAGGTGCGGTCCGCGGCAAAGGTCGGTAAACGAACCGTTGGTATAGAATGAAATGGTGCCGTCCTCGAGCTCTCCGATAAGCTCGCACTTGTACTCGTCCCCCTTCTCCTGGAACGTCTTGAGGGCGTCTGCCTTGGAGACTTCCTGACGGACGAACTTCTCCTTGGAACGGGCGAACTCCATCATCTTGTCCTCGATGGCCTTGAGGTCGGACTCGGAAATCTGCCTCCCGCCGAAATCCACATCATAGTAGAACCCGTTCTCGATTGCCGGCCCTATGCCGAACTTGACCCCGGGATAGAGGGCCTCGAGGGCCTGGGCTAACAGGTGTGAAGAAGAATGCCAGAAGACATGCTTGGCCTGGTCGTCCTCCCATTTATGGAATTTGATTGAAGCGTCCTGCCCTATAGGACGGTCCAGATCGTATATCGTACCTTTTCCTTTTGCGTCATCATTGAAAACTACCGTGGCGGCGAGCACTTCGGCCGCCAGCCTCGGGCTTATGCTCTGCGCAATCTCATAGCCTGTAACGCCTTTCTCAAAGGCCTTCACGCTACCGTCGGGAAATGTGATATTCACGTTCATATTATTGTATTTAACGTCAGTCCTGTTATTTTCACCAAAGGCTGCAAAGGTACGAATTTTTTTCTATCTTTGCGCAGTTATCTACATATTGTTTTCCATATCAATTATGAATCAGGATCTAACGACCAGGACAATCTGGAGCAAAGCCGGAATTTCGGGCATCGCGCTCGGGGCAGTTTCCGGGGCATTCATGTTTATAGGGCAGGCCACCGGCAGCATAGGCTCTCCGGTTGTGTCGACACTGCTGTCGCTCTTATTGTGGCTCGCAAAGTTCGCCGGGTGCATCTGGCTGATGATGTTCTTCATGAAGAAGCTGTGCTCGGAATTCGGGGAGGCCACCAATGCGGACACATTCAAGTTCGGCATGGCCACCGCCCTTCTGTCGGCCCTGATCTATTCCGCAATAAGCCTTGCCAACATCCTGTTCATATCGCCGGACCTGTTCTCGGAACAGATGTCGGCAGCCATCCAGACATATTCTTCCATGCTGGACAGCAATTCCATGGCCATGCTTGAAAAAATGGAGGACAGCTATCCGCAGATCTCATTCTTCTCCAACCTGATATACTGCTTCCTCTACGGGACCGTACTGTCAGCCATCCTATCGAGGAACATACCGGCCCGTGACCCATTCGCAAATTTCGAGAAATGACCACTAAAGACAATTTCGACAAAGATATTTCCATTGTCATACCCCTGTTCAACGAAGCCGAATCCCTGCCGGAGCTTACCGGCTGGATCAGGTCAGTGATGGAAAGGGAAGGTTTCGTGTATGAAATCATAATGGTCGACGATGGCAGCAATGACGGCTCATGGGATGAGATAATATCCCTTTCCCGGTCGGACAATGCGATAAGGGGAATATCCTTCAGAAGGAATTACGGGAAGTCAGCCGCCCTGTACTGCGGCTTCAAGGCTGCCGAAGGGCGTGTGGTAATAACCATGGACGCAGACCTGCAGGATTCTCCGGAAGAAATTCCGGAAATGTACAGGATGATTACCGGGGACGGCTACGACATAGTCTCCGGATGGAAGCAGCACAGGAAAGACAACAAGCTGACAAAGAACCTCCCTTCAAAACTGTACAATGCTACTGCCAGGAAAATAACCGGAATCCGCCTGCATGACATGAACTGCGGACTGAAGGCATACAGGCATGAGGTAGTCAAGAACATCGAGGTGTACGGAGAGATGCACCGCTTCATACCTTACATGGCAAAGAACGCCGGATTCACGAAGATAACCGAAAAGCCTGTACACCACCAGAAGCGTAAATACGGCAAGAGCAAGTTCGGGGTAAGCAGGTTCATCAACGGCTCCCTCGACCTGCTGTCGATATGGTTCCTGTGCACCTTCGGGAAAAACCCTATGCATTTCTTCGGGCTTACGGGAATATTCATGTTCCTTGCCGGAGGCATAATCGCAGTATGGCTGATTGTATCCAAGCTCGTGCACCAGGCAGGCGGCATGGACTTCAGGCCGGTCACGGAACAGCCCCTTTTCTATCTGGCCCTTGTGTCGGTGCTGATAGGCGTGCAGCTCTTCCTCTCCGGATTCATAAGCGAGCTGGTATCAAGGAACAGCAGCGACAGGAACCACTACAACATCAAGGACAGTTTCTAAATGCCCTTTACCGGCAGGACAATATATGAAGGGTTGTCCGCCTGGTGGTAAATCTTCATTTCAGCCGGGACAAAATCCTCCGGTGATGCCTTATAGATATTGTCCACAAACTTCTGTGGATTCCTGTCGATGAGCGGGAACCATGAACTCTGTATCTGTACCATGATGCGGTGTCCAGGAAGGAACCAGTGCGCGACATCGTCCAGACCAAAAGCGACTTCCGTAATCTCTCCAGGGATGACAGGGAGAGGCTTTTCAAAACCTTCCCTGTACCGGGCCCTGAACACATCGCCCCGGACAAGCATCTGATAACCGCCCATCTCGTATCCGGGATCAGGCAGCCGCTCTTCAACAGAAGCCCCGTATCCGAAGTCATCCGGGAATACGTCGACAAGCTTGACCACGATATCGGCATCACTTCCTGTAGTCTCGAACCATATCCTGGCGGACAGGGGGCCCTCCAGCTTGAGAGTGTCCTCCAGAGGGGAGGACACGAAGGTGAGCACGTCAGGTCTGGCCGATGCGAATCTCTGGTCCTCAACCATGTACTCCCTGTATCTCCCGGTAAGCGGCTTGCCTACATGAGGGACAGGCTTCCCTGGATCCGAAACATAAGATGAATATGACATATCCGCTGAAGGAGCTGAGAATGACAGGCTGTCCCCGCCCCTAAGATAGATTTCCCTGTATGTTGTCCCATCAGGAGGCCATGACTGGTAAAAAGCCCATCCGTCACCGCCATAAGGCAGGACACTGACCTTCGGGATACGGTCACCTTCCCCTTCAAGATAATACCGGAAGAACGGGTATTCAATGTTTTCCATGAAATAAGCGGAGGTCCCCTCCCCTATCCAGACCTGTCCGAGATGAGTATAGGAAGTATTGTGCCAGCCGCCATGATACCACGGGCCGTAAACGAAATAAGCGTCAGTACCTGGAGACTGGCGGCAGATCGAGCCGTATGTGTTCAATGCCCCGTAGCAGTCATCTGTGTCGAAGGTCCCTCCGACAACCAGGACCGCAGGCAGGTCGCCTTTAAGATATTGCCCCGGGCATCTTTCCTGCCAGAAGCTGTCATAGTCAGGATGTTCCATCATCTGATGCCAAAAGGCAAGGGAATCCGAAAAGGTCTCTGTCACTCCGGACATCGGGCCGGCTTCAAGGAAGAAAGAATAGACGTCGCCTTCCATCCTGGCGGCAGTGCCGGGGGCTTTAGGGGCGGGATTGTCATGCTCCCTGTACATCGAGCCGCCGAAAGAATAAGTGTCCAGCAGCATAAGCACGCCGTTGTGGTGCGCATCATCCCCCATATACCAGTCATATACAGGGGCCTGAGGTGACACGGTCTTTATAGCCGGATGTCCGGACAGGGCCGCCATTGTAGCATAGAAGCCCGGATACGAAACCCCGGTCACACCGACATTGCCGTTATTGTCCGTATTCCTGACAAGCCACTCCACCGTATCGTATGTGTCGGACGCCTCATCTGTCTGCCCTCCGGCCTTGCATGGGTTGAACGGACGGATGTTCTCATACTCGCCCTCACTCATATAGCGGCCCCTTACATTCTGCAGGACAATGATGTACCCGTTCTCGGAGAACAGGCGCATATCCTTCCACAGCACTGACGGGAACCCTTCCCCGTACGGTGAACATGAGTACGGGGTGCGCATCATTATTATAGGGCGCCCGGAAAGGCCTGCAGGCTCGAATATGGCTGTATAAAGGGATATGCCGTCACGCATGGGGATCATGGCCTCACGTTTCATATAATTGTCCTCAATCCATTCCCTGTCAATGTCCGCTGCGGATATGGCAATGGGAAGGAGGATAAAAGAAATCAAAAGGAATTTTTTCATGGCTTTCCGAAATTATCCCCGTCTGTAACTGGAATGAAGGTCAAATATAGAGAGAAACCGGGAGCAAAACAAGTTTAATTGCTTTGCTCCCGGCTCTATATATGTGGCCCTGAAAGGCCTTGCAAAAAATTCTGTCCGCTACTTGAAGCCTTCCGGAACCTTAGTGAACACGGCACGGATCTTCTCCATGTCGAACTTAGGGGTGCGGTCGTAGTTGTAGATACCGTTCTGCTCCTGCTCCACGTCAGTGAGCTGTGTATAGCAATAGCCGCATATATGGTCGAACCCGAGAATGACATCTGTCAGGCCCTCAAGCCTGCTGTAGAACTCCTCAATAGTTTTCGGGGCATTGCCATATCCCCATGATATTTCAGAGAACTCCTGGCCCACGACCCATTTGATACCGCCGTATTCGTCAACAAGATAAGGCTGGCCGTCATACTCGACCTCCCTGTTGGCGAGGTCATGCTGCCTTACGTGACCGTCCACAGGAGAGAGCCACTTCTCGAGCTCTGCAGGGTCCTGCATGTACTGGTGCACGGAGAATACATCTGTCATCACATGGTAGTTCCCGCTCACGTCGTGGCAAGGCCTGTAGTCAAGATTCTTGGTGAGCCTGTAGACATCAGACACCATCCTGCATGCTTCCCTTGCGGCCTCACGGTTTTCAGGATGCTCCCAGGTCTCATTGAACGGGGTCCACATGATTATCGAAGGGTGGTTCCTGTCGCGGATGACGGTCTCCTCCCACTCTGTAAGGAAGTTACGGGCACTGAGAGGGTTGTTGATATTGGCACCCCAGCTTGCCGATTCTCCCCATGTGAGGTAGCCGAGCCTGTCGGCCCAGTAATGGAAACGCGGCTCGAACATCTTCTGATGCAGACGGGCCCCGTTGAATCCGGCCGCCATGGAAAGTTCTATGTCCTTCTTCAGGGCCTCGTCGGTAGGTGCTGTCCAGATGCCGTCAGGATAGAATCCCTGGTCGAGGACAAACCTGAGGTATACCGGTTCGTTGTTGAGGTAAATCCGGTTTCCGACGATATGTATCTTCCTCATGCCGGAGTAGGAAGCGGCTGCGTCTATCACATTGCCATCTGCATCAAGCACTTCCAGATCAATATCATACAGGAATGGAGATTCTGGCGACCATGTTTTGACCTTCTTTACAGGAAGCTCCGCCGCGGTCTGTGCTGAAGCCGGAACGGTCTTGCGGCTCACTACCTTGTCTCCGTCTTTGACCGTAACCCGGAACTGCTGCCCGGCTTCAAGTCCGTAGTAGGAAGGCTCCACGACAAAACGGCTCTGGTCGAGATCCGGGACGATATACACATCCCTGAGCCCCGTCTTCGCCACCGGCTCCATCCATACGGTCTGCCAGATGCCTGTAGTCCTGGTATATTCGCATCCGAAAGAGGCGAACCTGCCGCACTGCTTGCCTTTCGCATACTGTCCGGAACGCTCATCATCCTCTACGCGCACCACGAGATCATGATCCTGGCCGGGGGTGACCATCCTGGTGATGTCAATTGAGAAAGATGAGGAACCGCCCCAGTGGCGTCCTGCAATCTTCCCGTCAATATATACAGACGCGATATAGTCTACAGCACCGAAATGCAGTATTATCCTTTTCCCGGACCAGTCCTGCGGAACGCTTATGGTCCTGTGGTACCACATCTCCGGTATGAAATCCTTATATCCTACACCGGACAGCTCGCTCTGAGGGGCGAAAGGGACAGTGATCCTGCCCTCGAAGCCCTTGCTTTCATACAGTTTACGGTCCATACCTGAACGGGAGAAGTCAAATTCGTAGCTCCACGTGCCGTTGAGGTTTACCCAGTCCTCCCTCACAAGCTGCGGGCGGGGATACTCTGGACGCGGGGTATCAGCTGCCGATGACATGGCAGGAAAAGCCATGAACATGGCCGCAGCAGTGTAAACAAATTTCTTAAATGACATAATCCGAATCTTTAACTGGAAATACCCTTTCTGTATTTAGATCCCCCGGCTTCGCTCGGGATGACATTCAAGGGTATTTTCCAATACATTATTTTACTATAATACTGTTGAGGAGATCGAGTTTTCCGGCATCGATAAGGTGCAGGATGAGTTCCCCGAACAGGGTGTTCTGCCATGCGAACCAGGCGCGGGTGAACTTCTCCGGATTGTCCTTATGGAAAGACTCGTGCATGAACCCTGTACCGGCATCAGTTTTCATCAGTGTCTCCACGCACCATTTGATTTCAGCATCGTCCTGCGATGTGAAAGCCTTCATCATGATGCTCATAGGCCAGATCATGTCGTATCCTACATGCGGTCCGCCTATGCCTTCACCGGCAGTGCCCTTGAAAAAGTAAGGATTATCCTCGCTCCAGACAAACCTGCGGGTATTCTGGTAGATAGGGTCATTCACGTCCACATCGCCGAGATATGCCATGGAAAGGAGGCTCGGAGCGTTGGAATCGTCCATAAGATAGGCGTTGCCGAACCCGTCCACTTCGAAAGCATAGATTTTACCGTACTTAGGATGCTCGACTACGGCATACTTCTTCAAAGCGGCCTCCACCTCGTCGGCAAGTTCCCTGCACTCTTTGGCAAGGGCCTTGTCCTTGTTGACCTCGGTCAGTATTTCCGCAGCCTTCCTGAGTGATGTAACAGCAAAGAAATTGGAAGGGACAAGGAAATCGAAAGTGGTAGCATCGTCAGACGGTCTGAAAGACGAAACGATAAGGCCTACGGGATTTACCGGATTGCCGTATCCGTTGCAGCACTTGGTGTCAAGCTGGCGCTCTGTCCTTCTCATGAAGTAATAAGGGCCTACGCCGTCCTTGCGCTGCTGTTCCTTGAGAGTCTTGAGAATGTTTTTGACTGCATCAATCCAAACTTCCCCGAAAACGGAGGTATCCCCTGTCTCCTTCCAGTATCCGTAAGCAAGCCTTATAGGATAGCAGTGGGAGTCGATCTCCCATTTGCGTTCATGGACATTGGGATTCATATCGGTATTGTCGCTCATCCATTCCCCGCCCGTAGGGCCGTCATTGAACGCGTTTGCATAAGGGTCGATATTGATGAGCTTGAACTGTCTGTTGATTACACCTGCTATCATGCGGCGCAGGGCCTCGTCATCATTGGCAAGCTGGACATAAGGCCACACCTGCGCACCGGAATCCCTGAGCCACATGGCATGTATATCTCCGGTATAGACAAACGTGTCGTCCATACCGTCCTCCTCGTCCTTACGGAAATGCACAGTAGTGTCCAGAGTGTTGGGAAAGCAGTTGGCGAACATCCATGCCAGCCTCGGATTCGTAAGTAGTTCCTGCACTTCAGCGATTTTGGCCTCTACGGCCTCGGAACGGAACAGCCTGTCCTCTTCCGCCGGCCTCTGGCATTTGTACTCCTGCGCCGACAGGGTCATGGTCCCTGCAATCCCGGCACAGAGAATCGGTAAAATAAGTTTCTGCATACTTTGTTTGTTTATGATTAAAGATTATTGGATTTCATCTTGCATCCGGACAGACTCCGGCCATGCGGGCATACATCTCGGCCATGGCGCCCTGTACCAGGAGCCATTTGGTCTCATTTGTCTTCCGTCCGCTGCAGTCATCGCTGAAAAGCCCCTCCTCCGTGCGGGATTTCTCCCATGCCGTATCAAGGGACCTGCGGACCGCATCCACATACGTACGGTCCCCGTCTACACGGTAAAGCTCTATAAGTCCGCGTACCATGACTGCATTGAACCACGTATTGCCTGCCTTCATGATGCGGAAAGAGCTCCCGTCATCGGCCGTGTAGTCCTCGAAGAAATAGCCATAGCATGACTTTGCCGTCTTCTCCGCGTCCTCAAGATATGTTTTTTCCCCGGTTATCCCGTAAAGAAGGGCCCCGGCCTGGACCATCTGGCCGCTGTTGTATGCGAATTTCCAGGTCTGGACTTTCCCTTCAAGGTTTATATTGTCGAAATAGAGGAAATCGGAAGTGTCCACCAGAGTGTTCCTTGTCCACTCATAAAGTTTTTTACCCTGTTCCAGATAATGCGGATTCCCCGTAGCCTTGTAGAGTTTCAGGGCGAACACAGAACCCGGGGCATTGGAGCATGTGTTCTTGGAGCCTTTCTTCTGCTCGCACCAGTATATCCCGCCTCCGAGCACATCGTCAATCCCGCTCTCGATGAACTTCCAAATCATTTCGGCCTTCTCAAGATACTTCCTGTCGGACGTGCTGAGATACAGATCCGTAAAGTCGATCCCCAGCCATACATTGTCATCATAGAACCTGTCTGAAGCCGGAGCGGAATTAATATAGGAAGAATAGGCATGAGGTTCGCGCTTCGCGTCATAATATTCATCAAGCCCCGGCAGGACCCTGCCGGAAAGCGTATCCAGATAGGAAGGTTCGAGTTCAATTATGGCCGCAGCAGCTGACAATGTGCCAGAGAAAGGCCACAGATATGAATACGGATTCGGCCTCGACGCCTGCTCCTCTGATGCGAGGTAACCGGCCCTGTAGCCGTCGTCAAAAGGATAATTCTCACGCAGAAGGAAGTTTTCCGGCACTGAATAGTGCGAATATACCGCCTGCATGGTAGCTTCTGCCTTTTCAAGATAAGGATTCTTCTCACCGGGAGTTCCGGCACACGAAGATATGGCCAGAACGCATAGCCCAGCCAGCGGGGAGATGTACGGTATTCTCATTTTAGTGTCTGTTTTGTGCAAATTTATTCCATAAATCCCAATCATCCGTACGATTTCATGCAATTTTAGTCCAAACGGCAATGAAAACGTACAAAAAAGGGTGCATCAGTGTTTCTGATACACCCGGAACAATTTTTATACAGAAGGCCGGATGCGCCGTCAAAGAATCCATGCGCACCGGCCCGAGTCTTTGCAGGACTAATGCAGCCGGGTCATCGCCTCTATAAGGGTGGAACCTGATACCTGAGGCTGATAGTACTTGTAGTAGTCAGTGTACGGCACGGTCCAGTCATAGTTGAAGAAGATCGCAGGATAAGAGCTCTTGTCGATGCCCTGCGTCCAGCAGACTATGGCGTTATGGGTCATAAAGTCCGACAGTTCCTTACGGAATGAGGCATCGATGTTCTCATCGAGGGCAAGCAGGGTGGCATACCTGATGAAAATGCCTTTGAACAGGGAGTTGTCGCTGTTTGCAGAGGATGCCTCGCTGTTCATTATCCCGTCAGTGCTCATATTGTTCATCTGGTATTCGGCGGCACGCATGGCTTCGATAAGATAACGCTTGTCACCGGTAAAATTGTAGAGCATGTGTGCGGAGCCTATGAATGTCCCCTGATTATAGCTCAGGGCGCCTCCGCTTATGACTCCCTCTTGTATTTTGTCTGCCACTGCACCTGTCTCTGAATCATAAAGCATAGAACTTAACCATTCAAAAATCTGCTTGGCATCATCAAGATACTTTTCTTCCTGAGTAAACTCATAAAGACGCAGCGCACAGAGTGCACCCGGACCGTTTGAACAAGCATTAAGGGAGTATGGCTGATCCTGATCAACATTACGCAATGGGTCGTTAGGGTCATAAAACCATCTTAAGCCTGTTTTCCCATTAGGGTCAGTTGTTCCATTTGCAACGGCTATATCCTCAGCTACACGTGTTATAATATGCTGATCATATGTATCTTTAGCGGATGTCAGATATTTCTGTTCGCCTGTAGCTTCATACATGCGTATAAGCGTAAGGACAATCCACTCCATATCATCAGTATAATTATTCTTGAAACCAGGTCCGCTGTAATTGTTCCCCCTGTTCTCATGCCACAGTTCCATATATTTTTCATACGTAGCCGCACGCTCTGCATCCGTATCTTTTATACGCAAGTATGCATCGATAACCACATCCATAGCGTGGGCCTGTCCCCAATAGTTGAACTGGTTGTTTGCGCTTCTGTCTGCGCTCAACTGGAAAGTGCCTCTGTCCTTATCCATAAAGTTGTCGATAAGGGCGACATCGGCACTGTCGGCAGCCGCATCCCAGTCGATCTGGTACGGAGCGTCCATAAGTGAAGACGGATCGTACATTTCACCGTAGTAGACGTCATCCACTCCGCAGGATGCAAGGGCCGCAGCCGCTGTCAATAATATTATTGTCTTTTTCATTTTGCTATTCTGATATTAAGCGATTACTGCCAAACTGAAAACATTTCTGTCCGTTCATGGTGACAGCAATCCATATAATTATTAATCAAGGTATTCCAGATATACATAGTAGAATTCCTCCTGCGGAGAGCAGTTCAGCTTTATGTTCAGGCGCTTGGTATTCTGGCCTCGGTATGACTGGATGACTTTGTAGTGGTAATCCCAGTCCGAAGTGTCATCCCAGAATTTAACTGAATATTCAGGAGACCTTTCAGGAGCGGCATTAGTCGGGTCCGAATCTCCAAAATTCTGTTGATTTGCCAGCTTCCACTCTTTTCCGTCAATATTCATCTTGACAAAAAATCTGGTATCATCAAAATCCTTTCTGAAATCAGGCACAACATTCTCTTTATACCAAATTCCATTACCAACATAATCCAATGTTATATGCGTGCCTTTATCTACACATGACTGCATATATACATCACTTATCCTCTCGACTTTTGCAGTAGGTACCTGCTCCCTCAGGTTCAGGGTTATCCGGTAGATACTTTCACCTGCGGTCCAGCTGCCGTCTGTCTCTGACTCATTAACAGAATCCCCTTCTATGACATATTTGCGGATATCACCTTCTGTTCCATCAGTAAAAGCATAGGAACCGGACGAAAGCCTGGTATAGATTTCAAACTCGCCTATGTCAAGTTTCTTGAACTGTCCGAAACCTGAACCGAACTCCGTAGCCTCTCCGGTAATATACAGCTGGTCAGGAACACCTTTCATACGGGTCACTTTCAGTGCCTGTACAGGAGACATTGCAGTATAGGATATGAGTTTGGACTGCACTCCCCAATAAAGGGTGCCTTCAGCTCCGGCCGCTATGCCGGCTTCCGTCGCAAAGGACTCGAGCTGCATGTGGGTAACGTCCACAGAAGTATTGTATCCTGCATCGAAAGAGCCGAGTTCTGCGCTGCCTTCCGCATCCTTGTAGATTTTCAAAGTATAGGAAGTAAGAGGGAGCTGAGGGCAGTCTGCAGGTTTCTCCCATGTGAATGTCTCTTTTGCTCCTTCAATGGAAACAAGCTCTACAGATGCATCCGCAGCCGGAGAAACGAGGGTCTCGACAGCCGGAGCCACGAGTTCGAACCCGAGGTCGAAATAGTGGTATGTCCTTTCCGGAGACATGCTGACGACAACAGTACATGCCATTCCTTTAAGAGGGGAATGGAACTTGAAAATAGACCGGTATGAATCATTCAAACCGTCCTGGTCGGTATGGATGCCTATATTGAAATAAGTATTGGCCGGATCGATAGTTCCAGGGTCCTGGGCATCCCTGTCCGTATTTGCTGAGCCCCAGATTTCCGTATTGCCGCCGGCAGTAGCCTTGAAGCGATACCTGTCGTCCCCGTCGGGAGGTATGGTATAATTTTCCGCTTTCCATACACCTTCACCTGCGTATGTAAGTGCAGTCAGAGGAGTGTCATTGTTCCCGGCCCTGTACAGAGCTACATCCGAAATAGGGACCAGGGTTACAGTGCTGGTACTGAAATCCACTTTCGTGCGGTAAACGCCATCGGCTACGGTTGCAGCAAGCTCAGCGTCTGTCGTCAGCCTGTTGTCCTTGGTTATATAGAAAGTCCGTTTCGCCCCTTCAGCATTTCTGTTTACAAAGGATACGGCACCGTTGATCCGGGTATAGATTTCATATACTCCGTCTCCGGTCTTATATAAAGAAACGGCTTTGGTGATATCAGCCCCTCCTTCACTGCCTTCACCAGTGATATACAGTTCGGTAGGGAATCCTACCACGGCTGCGTCCCGGGTCACGGTAAATTTATGCGGCTCAGGAAGGCCGGACTGGAGATTACCGCCAGAAACGGCGCCTGCCGTCCAGTAAAGATCACCTGAAGCATCAGGCACAATCCCTGCCAGATCCGCAAGTTCAATCAGAGTCTTATGCTTGAGGGTAAGCATATTGCGTGTACCGCTGTCATCAGATTCGAATCTTCCGACCTCTGTTGTGCCGTCACTTCCGTAAATGATCACCTCATAAAGAGGGGAACCGGTTTTTGACGCCTCCCACTCAAAGGCAAGCTTTGCATTATCGTTGTTGATCAGGTCTACTTCAAACCCTTCCGAAGGATACAGGAGGGTCTCGACCCTGCCTGCAGTCCCGGATTCATATTCAGTGTACTGAGTACACCCTGTCCAGACAAAGGCCAGAGCCAGCAGCACTGAGATACCGTTAAATATATTTTTCATTGTATAGTCCTTTATCTGATATTGTCAATAATATGCGTCGTATGATCTACATCGCCGTTCATGTACACGGTAATGTCTACGGTAGCACCGTTCAGATCAGTCATGAACTTGTAAGGATAAGCCCAACGGTTGCCGTCCCATACATACTCATAGACATAGAAATAAGAGCCGGTAAGAGTTCCAGGACGGCTTGAGTCTGTAGCCTCGTATCCCCATACCATCTCAGTACCGCCAATGGTAGCCCTGAAATGATACCTGTCTTCTTCATAGCCTTTGTCCAGGAACTGTACGGTATAATCCGTAAGTTTCCATGTACCGTTTCCTATATAATCCATATTTCTGGTATGGTCATCGGCGAAGTTGTACAGGACATTGGTTATCGGTTCAATGGTAACGCCTCTGACGTTGAAATCAAGGGTTATCTTGTAAATGCCGTCCTCGGATACGGTAGCAGGAGTGCTGCTCTTGTCATCCAGAATGCCGTTCACGATCGTATAGACCGTATGATCCGCATCCTTGCTGTCCGTAAATGTAAAGCCCTGGCCGGCCTTGAGCTGGTGATAGAAAGTGAACATGCCTTCTTCCGTGCTCTTGATAGCCTTGTATGCGGCAGAGAGATCCGTACCTGTTTCAGAACCTTCTCCTGTAATATAGACTTCAGCAGGGATAGTCTCGAATCCGAGCAGTCTTGTCACTTCGAGTTTTCTCGGTGTCACCGTGACTGCCGACTCAGATATTCCGCGGCTTGCGACTACGGCCCAATACATGGAACCGTCCTCACCGGTAGGTATACCAGCGGCACTTGCCGCCTTGTTCAGCTCTTTATGCGCAATGGAGACCGATGTATTGAAGCCGGCATCCACCCTGTACACGATCTCTCCGTCCGGAGAACCGTAGAAAGCCACTTCATACTGCGGAGACATGCCGTCCTGGGCAAATGCAGGAGACCATTCGAAAGTAGTAGAAGCGTCAGACCCGCTCTGGAGCCTAATATAAGTATCATCTTCCGGCGAAATAAGCGAACTTACCGGATACACGTCTCCCGGACGGTACTCCTTGTCCAGAGTACAGGACACAGGACAAAGGGCAGCAGCCAGGAGCAATGTCGGGAAAAAACTATATTTCATAAAAATTCTGTCTTTAAATTAACCGTTAATAACCAGGGTTGTTAGGCAGGAGGGTAGGTACCAGCTCAAGCTGCGACTGAGGCACTGACCAGAGCTTGTCCCTGTCTGTAAACACCCTTGTATCCAGAACTATGGAACCTGTCTCGTATGAAGAATACACGTTGCAGTTCAGCACATCGCTGCCTATGTTCCAGCGCAGGATGTCATAGTATCTGAGCCCCTCGAGAGCAAGCTCGCAGCGGCGTTCCCTGCGGATAAGGTCTGTCATGGCATCTGTACTAAGTGATGGATAGGCACATGCGTCAGCGTTCAGACCGGCTCTTTCCCTTATAGGCTTTATGGTTTCGTTCCACTCGTTCTCGCCGAACTCACCGAGAGCATGTTTGGCCTCGGCATACATGAGCAGGACATCGGCGTACCTCATCATGATGATGTTGTTCCACTGCTTGAACTCCTGTCCGTGTCCCATATCGTAGTACTTGCGGACAAAGAAACCTGTAGGTGTGGAGTTGGATCCTACGCTGAACTTGTCTTTACTTTCGCTACCTGTCACGTCCACCGTATATTCGGTATAAGCGCCGCTGTTGTTTACATCCTTCCATATCTTGCCGTGACATCCGACAGTATAGAGAAGGCGCGGGTCCCTGTTGGAATACGGATCCGATTCATTGTATCCGGAACCGTTTTCATCTATCTGCTTTCCGTTGGCCATGAGATAATCGTCCACAAGCTCACGGGTAGGGGCACGCTGGATAAGAGCAGAGCCTACTGCCATAGGTGCAAGATTGTTGAAAGTAGTCCACTGCTTGATGGTCTCCATGGCAGAGTAGTCGAGAATCACCTCGGAATTGTACTCGTATGCAGCCATGAACAGGTTTTCGTACGCCGAGCAGTGCTCGTCGGATGTAGTAAACAGGGAGTAGGTGCCGTATTCGGCCTGGTTGTGGATAAGGTCGTCGCAGATGCCGGCTACCTTATCTGCCCAGTCGGCGTACATGTCAGGGTTGTACATGTAGATTCTGGCAAGAAGCACCATGGCGGCGGCTTTCGTAATCTTCCCGTTGTCAGACGCAGAAAGGTCATCCCTTGAAGGAAGGACAGGAATGATGGATTCCAGCTCAGACACGAGCTGAGGTATGATCTCCGTCTTAGGCGTACGGACCGATTCCTTGGACTGGTCAAGAGTGATATCGCTCAGGAAGAAAGGCACGGCGCCGTAGAAATTGACCGCACGGAAATAGAGGTAAGCCCTTATGAACTTGATCTGGGCTACCATGTCAGCCTTGGTGTCGGCATCCATATCCGGTACCAGGTCCACCTTGTCCATAAACACGTTGCAGGTCTTGATACCCTGATAGATCCATTTCCACTCTGACTCGAACAGGCCTGTGGAAGCCGTAGCCGTACCGGTACGGATTGCCCTGGTGTCAGGACCTCCGCGCTGTTCGAAGATATTGTCGCTCAAAGCCTCGTCATCGAGGAACTTCGTATGGGAATACATCTGGTTGTAAGCCATGTTGACAACGGACTGGGCCCTGTCGGCTGAAGACCAGAATGTATCATCCGTAAATTTGTTTGTAGGAGCCTGATCCAGCGAGTTGCACGCCGCCAGAGCCAACAGTGATGCTCCGGACAGGAAGGCTGCCGTATATCTTATTATGTTTTTCATGTTTTCTGGAATTTTCTTCAAATAACAATTCTTTGATCTTCAGCTGTCAGAACGTAATGTCCACTCCCATACCGAAATAACGGAGGTTAGGGTAGTTACGTCCGGAGTTGGCGCCTGAGGCGTTCATGCTGTTGCCGAACTCTGAAGATTCAGGGTCGATGAACGACACTCCGCTGATAGTAAAGAGATTCTGTGCATCGAAGTAGACTCTCAGTTTCTTGACCCTGATCTTGTCCATCCATTTCTGAGGGAATGTATATCCGATCTGGACATCCTTCAGACGGAGATATGCTCCGTTGAATTTGTAAAGGTCAGAACCGTAGCCGTAGTTGTTGAGGCTGGACCCCTGCCTGTCGGAGGCCACAAGACGAGGCCATCTTGCATCGGTATTGGTCGGCGTCCAGAAATCAAGCTGGTGTTCGTACATGGTGTAGCCGTAGTTGTTGTGGAAAGGCTCTACAAGCTCTCCCCTGAGCATCATGTCCCTCTTGAGTACGCCCTGGAACATCACGCTGAGGTCGATACCTTTCCATGCCACATTGTAGTTCAGTCCGAATGTATACCTCGGGAATGCGTTTCCGAGATAATAACGGTCGTCCTCATCGATCTTGCCGTCCCCGTTACGGTCCTTGTACTTCACGTCACCCGGCTGGAGCTGGTTCTCCATACCTACAGGGACAGCCGAATTCTCGATTTCCTCATAGCTCTGGAAGAATCCGTCGGTCTTGTATCCGTAGTATGAGTAGAGAGGCAGGCCTTCCCTGATGATTCTCCATATCTCATCGGACTTGTTGATCTGCTCGAAGCCTTCAAAAGAGGTAACCCTGTTCCATGAGTCTCCGATGTTGAAAGACAGGTTATGCGACCAGTCGTTCTTTACATGTGAGAAATTGATGGTAAGTTCCCATCCCTGGGTATTCATCGCACCGGCATTATAGCTGTTCAGCTCTGTTCCCAGATGAAGCGGGGTCTTAGGCTTGATAAGGATACCGGTAGTGTTCTTGTTGAAGTAGTCGAACCCTATATTGAGCTTGCTCTTGAAGAAAGAGGCGTCGAAACCGACATTGAATGTCTTGGAAACCTCCCACTGGAGATTGTCGGTACCGAGCTGGAAGCCGGCTCCTGCCACGCCTACATTGTTGAATCCGTATGTATTGGCATACAGGTCGTATGTAGTGAAATACTGGTAGTCGCCAGTCGCCTGGTTACCGAGGGTACCGTATGATGCACGTACTTTCAACATACCCATATTGTAGTTCCAGTCGGCCATCCACGGCTCTTCCGAAATGGTCCAGCCGACAGACACGGACGGGAAGAATCCCCAGCGGTAGTCTTTGTCGAACTTGGACGAACCGTCATAACGGAAGGTTCCCTCGACAAAGTATTTGCCTTTAAAGTCATACCCTACCCTTCCGAATATGGAAGTGAGGCTGGTACGTGTGGTGCTTTCCGGCGTAAGGTACGAACCTGACGGGTCTACCTCGGAGCCGTCGCCCTTGATTCCCAGATCTTCATCCACCTTGAGGATCTTGACCTGGTTGCCCTGCTTGGTGTAGGACTCGTTGGATGCTCCGACCATGGCATATACGTGATGCTTCTCGGCAAAAGTCCTGTCATAGTCGAGCATGATCTGGGTATTGATCAGCCATGCCTTCTCGTTCCAGTCCTCGGACCTGCGGTCGGTATTGTTAAGACGAGGTTCTCCGTTGATATCCTGATAGTTGTAGAACGGAGTAGTGAATGTGCGGGTGTATCTGTGGTTCGAATAGATGTCCGCACCGCCGACTGCACGCAGTTTCAGGCCTTCGATAATCTTGTATTCGAGAGAGATGTTGGCGTTGACATAGTCATTGTTGTACTTGTCGTATCCGCCTGTCTCGAGCAGACCGAGAGAGTTGAAGTCTGTCAGAAGGTCATTTACAAGATAGCGTCCCGTCTCCGGGTCCTGCTGCCTGTAATAATAATAGGTAGGAATACGGGTAGCATTCGCGATGGCGTTGCCGTCAATGGTATTCTTGCTGTCGTTCCTGTTGTAGGAAAGCAGGGCGGTGACTTTCAGTCTCTTGTACTCTGTAGAAACGTTCGCCCTCATGTTGTAGCGTTCTACGCCATAGTCAGGACCTACAAAGTTGCTCCCCTGGTTGAAGTATCCGGCAGAAACCATATATGTAGTATTCTGGCTGCCGCCTGAAATGCTTACATTGTAGTTCTGCTGGAGAGCAGTCTGCATGATCTCGTCAAGGAAGAACGTTCCGTTCCCGTGCTCATACAGGTCACGTATCTCGGCAGCAGTGAATGATGGATCAAGACCGCGGTTGCGCCTTGCCACATTCAGCAGTGTGGCGTTCTGCCAGCCTTCCACCGGAGTATAAAGGCAGTAAGGATCCTGCCATCCGACCATTGCAGAGACTTTCACCTCCGGAGCCTGGTTGTATTTTCCTTTCTTGGTGGTGACAAGAAGGACTCCGTTGGCGGCACGCGATCCGTAGATGGCCGCAGTACCGGCATCTTTCAGGACGGATACGGACTCGATGTCCTGCGGGTTGAGCTTGCTGAAAGCAGAATTGTCCGTAACAAGACCGTCAATGACGATAAGAGGGTCATTGTTGTTCATGGTCCCGACCCCTCGGATGTTGATATTCAGGCCCTGGTCGTTAGGATTGAAACTCCTCTGCTGGATAACGAGAGAAGGCGAGGTACCCTGAAGCGCCTGTGTCAGGTTTGCGACAGACCTGTTTTCAAGAATATCGGCTTTCACCTGGTCGACAGCACCGACAGAGCGGCGGCGTGTCGTGGTGCCGTACCCTATCACAACCACCTCATCCATGAAAGTCGCCTCCACCTCGAGGGTGAAATCTATTCTGGACCGGTTTCCTACCTTCACCCTCTGTGTAGCAAAGCCAAGGCAGGATACTTCGATTTCAGTATCAGGAGCAAGTCCTCCTAATGTATAACTACCGTCGAAATCGGTAGTAACTCCGGTATTCGAACCGGGAATCATGACAGCAGCCCCAATCACAGGGTTGCCGTCAACATCGGTTACCGTACCCGAAACGCTATGTTCCTGAGCGGAGAGAGGCATGGCAAACAGAACCATGGACAAAGCCAACAAAAATAGCTTACCCCCCCCTACGAACAATTGTTTGAAATGGTAATTTATTAAAAACATAAAAACATTTGGTTAGTTATATGAGATTTACCAGTCCGAATCATTTTTTCTGTTTCGGACGGCTACAAAATTATTCACCATTTCATAAAAACCATGTACGATTTAATGCATTTTTAGTACATCCCCGTATAATTTTCGACAAAGACGGCATGTATCATTTTCTGAAGCCAAGCACACTGCCCGGGTACGTATTTGCACAAGTTTCACAATGATTGCATATCCATCAAGTATGGAAATGTGAAAAAATAACTATATTCGCCGCAGTAAACCATATTTCAAAGCTGCCACATGAAGCGACACTTAATATTGTTTATCTTGACAATACTGCCAGGAAGCATATACACACATGCGGACAACCTCAGGAGCATATCCAGCCGTGAAGGCATTTCGAACAATTCCGTCCTCTCCCTTGCCCAGGGGCAAGACGGGTACATTTGGTTCGGCACTTGCGACGGACTGGACATGTGGGACGGGGACAGGGCAGCGGCATACCCCGCAGAGGACACCGGGATGCTTCCGCTTTCAGGAAACCTGATTGAAGAAATCATCTGCACGAAAGATTCGCTTTTCTGGATCAGGACAAACTATGGGCTGGACCTTTTCGGGTACAACGGAGTGGAAGAACGCCACGAAGAATTTCAGGGAATATATTTCGTGGCCTCCAGGAGCAGCCACGAGACATTCATATTTGCTCCGGAGAATGAATTGTACGGATACCAGCCATGTACACGGAGCTTTGAGAAAATCAGCTGGCCTGGAAGATTTTCATTCCGGGACATCCTCGAGACAAGCCTTTCAGATGAGAATATAGCATGGATATTCTGCAAGAGCGGTATCTGGTACGCCGATGCGTCATTCCCGCAGGACGGTAAAATGGCCAGTCTGGGCCAGGCGAAGCCGGCTACAGGCAGCATGCCGCTGATCTCGGCATTCCGCAAAGACAACGGCGTTTATATAATAGGACAGGACAAGACCTTGCATTTTTTCAATACCTGCAATGGACAGATAACAGCCATAGCAGACCTTGAAGACGATATAAACAGCTATGGTCCAGTCTCCGACATATCGGAATACGGAGACGGCTATATGATTTCCTATCTGTATAATGGAGTGACGCGCCTGAGCAAGACCACGACACCGGGGAGAAACCCGGACGGGTACAAAAGAAGCAGGCTTGACATAGACTGCGGTGTATTCTCCCTGATGCATGACAAGAGACAGGATATTGTATGGATAGGGACAGACGGGCAGGGCGTCATGATGTATTCGTATAACCCTACCACATTCAGATCATATACTTTTGACAAGCTGCCACATTCCCTGTCGAAGCCGGTACGGGCACTCCTGGTCGATTCGAAAGGCACACTGTGGATGGCTACGAAGGGAGAGGGCATCCTCCAGATTCCGGGATTTGCAAATGGAGGAAAGATCACTGCAGACAGGGCAAGGCTCATAACCACGGAAAACAGCGAGCTCGCCGATAAAAGTGTATATGCCCTTGCAGAAAGCAGGCTCGGTGTCATCTGGATAGGGTCCGAAGGGCACGGGCTTAACTACTATTCCTACAGGAGCGGAAAAATCCATACACTGAAAGGTGATATACCGGAATCACTGAAATATATCCATGGCATATGCGAGGACGGGGACACCCTTTGGATAGCCACTGTCGGATGCGGGGTATTCAAGCTGGAGATAGGCACAGGAGCATCTGGCCCGTATGTAAAAAAGAGCAGCCAGATCAATTTCGGCAAAAGGATGCGCAACATGGATATGTTCTTCTGCGTCTACATGGACAGCGACGGTTCCCTGCTTTTCGGAAACAGAGGAGGCGGGCTCGCAGTGTACGACCCAGCAAACGGAATACGTAAAGTACTGAAATTCAACAAAGACCGATCCGACATAGCAAATGATGTATGGTCAATCTGCAGAAGCAGTCAAGGAGACCTGTGGCTCGGGACAAGCTTCGGGCTCCTGAAAGTTTCCTTAAATGACGGTACAGTAGAAGAAACATCAGTAAGGAAATCTGTCCACGGGATACTGGAGGGAAGATACGGGGAACTGTGGGTGAGTACGAACAGAGGACTTATAAAATACATCCCGGCGAACAATAAGGCCATCACCTATGCATACAACTATGGTATCGGGACAATAGAGTACAGTGACGGGGCCTATTTCTGCGACATCCAGGACAGCCTGCTATTCTTCGGCGGGACAAACGGCTTCGTCACCGTGGACAGCAGGCAAGACACAGGCAAGACATTCTTCCCGGATATCCAGTTCACAAGCGTAAAATACGGAGAGGATGACATACAGCACAGAAGGAACATCAGCAGGGAAAGCATCCTGACAGTAAAGGCAAATGAAAGGCTGTATGAAATAAATGCAGACGCCCTGGACTATATCGACGGGGACAACTACCTGTTCTACTACATGATCAAAGGGTTCGACCGCACCTGGAACAGCACTGCAAAAACTATC
>CALVDL010000017.1 GCA_944326305.1 uncultured Bacteroidales bacterium | reverse complement strand
TACGAATTAGGACAGGCTTTGCCGAAAGATTTCCGGGGTAGCCTGCCTACGATTGAGGAAATCGAGAAAGAATTGGAGATGGAATAACTCTTTTGGGTAAAACTGCATCCGAAAGAGGTGGGCCAATGCCTATTTCACTGCCCAGAGACTGAAATTCTGATGTGTCATACGGCAGATTTCTCCGCTCGCTTCGCTCGGTCGAAATGACAGAAAGAGTTACGGTCGGTTGAAATGACAATACTGCAAAATAATACGTTCCTCTGTCATCCCGGACAAGCGAAGCGCGTCGAGGGATCTAATGCAAAAGAAACCCTGCATTCAAGGCCTTTAGGGCTTTTGAATGCAGGGGTTTCTGTTTTACGAATCTTTATGAAATTCGTCTTTTTTATCGTGCTGTCATTTCCCCATTTCTTCCTTTATCGCGGCCTGGGCGGCGGCGAGGCGGGCGATAGGGACGCGGAACGGCGAGCAGGAGACGTAGTTGAGTCCGATCTTGTAGCAGAACTCTACTGATGCAGGGTCTCCGCCGTGCTCGCCGCAGATACCGACCTTCAGGTCAGGA
This sequence comes from uncultured Bacteroidales bacterium, assembly GCA_944326305.1. Lineage (GTDB taxonomy): Bacteria > Bacteroidota > Bacteroidia > Bacteroidales > UBA932 > Cryptobacteroides. The sequence continues at coordinate 73,048 of CALVDL010000017.1, read as the reverse complement.
CGTGTGCTGCGGCCTCCGGTCACGCCGATTTCGATAAGCTTGCCCACGGCCTTCTTGTCGATGGTCTGGAACGGGTCCGCATCGAGGATCTTGTTGCCGAGGTAGTCGCCCATGAAGGTTCCGACGTCATCGCGTGAGAAGCCGAATGTCATCTGGGTGAGGTCGTTGGTCCCGAACGAGAAGAACTCTGCCGTGCGGGCCATCCTGTCCGCTATGAGTGCGGCGCGAGGGATCTCGATCATCGTACCGTATTTGTATTCGATAGGCCTTCTGATGGTAGCCCCCTCGACTTCTGCCTTTACCCTGTCGCAGATAGCCTTCTGGAAATTCAGCTCCCTGTCGGAGATTGTCACAGGGATCATGATCTCAGGCATAGGGTGCAGGCCCTCCTCGATAAGTTCGGCGGCGGCAGTGAATATCGCTCTGAACTGGGTCTCCGAGATCATCGGGTATGTGATGTGCAGACGCACGCCCCTGTGTCCCATCATAGGGTTCACCTCGTGGAGGGATTCGCCCCTCTTCTCGATGTCTACCTCGGAAATGCCGAGCTCCTTCGCAAGCTCCTCACGTTTCTCTGTAGTCTGCGGGACGAACTCATGCAGAGGCGGGTCGAGTAGACGGAATGTCACAGGCTTGCCGTCCATCACCCTCATGGTGCTCTTTACTGACGCCTTGATGAAAGGCTCCAGTTCGGCAAGTGCGCTGCGCCTCTCGTCGTCTGTCCTGGAGAGGATCATCTTGCGGAGCTTTGCGAGCGGTGTCTCGGAGTTCTTGCCGTAGAACATGTGCTCGATACGGAACAGCCCGATGCCTTCCGCGCCGAAGCTCAATGCCCGTTCCGCATCTTCAGGGGTGTCGGCATTGGTCCTGACCCCGAGTTTGCGGAACTTGTCGACCATCTTCATGAACTGGATGAAGCGGGGGTTCTCGGTGGCGTCCATTGTGTCGATGGCGCATCCGTAGACAAGTCCCTTGGACCCGTTGAGGCTCAGAACATCACCTTCGTGGAATTCTGTGTTCTTGAATTTCAGTGTCTTGTTCTCCAGGTCGATGGTCATGGTGTCGCATCCTACGATGCAGCATTTGCCCCATCCGCGGGCCACAAGTGCGGCGTGTGAAGTCATTCCGCCTCTGGCGGTGAGGATTCCTGCTGCAGCCCTCATGCCTTCCACGTCCTCAGGGGATGTCTCCTCCCTTACGAGGATGGCCTTCTCGCCTCTGGCATTGAGTTCCATGGCGTCCTCGGAAGTGAACACGAGCTTTCCGACCGCCCCGCCCGGGCTTGCCGGAAGTCCTGTGGCTACAGGTTTGGCCTTCTTCTCGGATGCAGGGTCGAGGATAGGGTGGAGGATTTCATCGAGCTGTGCCGGGGATATGCGCATTACGGCTGTCTTCTCGTCGATCATGCCTTCACTGATCATATCCATGGCCATGTTCAGCGCAGCCACTCCGGTCCTCTTGCCGATGCGGCACTGGAGCATCCACAGCTTGCCGTCCTGTATGGTGAATTCGATGTCCTGCATGTCCTTGAAATGGTCCTCGAGATGCAGGCGGATGGCATCCAGCTCCTTATATACTTCAGGCATAGCCTTCTCGAGGGACTCGAGATGTGCGTTGTGCGGGTTCTTGGTGGCTTCGTTCAGAGGGTTAGGTGTGCGGATTCCTGCCACGACATCCTCGCCCTGGGCGTTGATGAGCCACTCGCCGTAGAATTTGTTGTCACCGTTGGCCGGGTTGCGTGAGAATGCGACTCCGGTGGCGGAGGTGTTGCCCATGTTGCCGAATACCATCGACTGTACGTTCACAGCCGTGCCCCAGTCGTCAGGTATTCCCTCTATCTTCCTGTATGCGATGGCCCTCTTGCCGTTCCATGACTTGAACACGCCTCCTATGCTGCCCCACAGCTGGGCCTCGGCAGAATCCGGGAAGTCTACCCCGAGGACTTCCTTGACCTTCACCTTGAACATATCGCAGAGCTCCTTGAGCTCATCGGCGGTGATGTCGGTGTCGGATGCGTAGCCTTTCTCCTTCTTCAGGTTCTCCATCATCCTGTCGAGCTGCTGGCGGATGCCCTGCCCGTCGGCAGGTTCTATACCCTCGGCCTTCTCCATCACGACATCGGAGTACATCATGATGAGACGGCGGTATGCGTCATAGACGAAACGCGGGTTGCCTGTCTTCTTTATCATTCCCGGGATGGTGTCGGAGCACAGTCCGATGTTCAGGATGGTATCCATCATTCCAGGCATTGAGCTGCGTGCGCCTGAACGGCAGCTCACCAGGAGAGGGTCGTTCCTGTCACCGAATTTCTTGCCCATTATGGCCTCTGTGGCCTTGAGAGCTTCCGCGACCTCTTCTTTCAGTGCGTCGGTGTAGCCTCCGCAAAGTTCATAATATTCGGCGCAGCATTCTGTCGTTATTGTGAATCCTGCAGGGACAGGGATGCCCAGGAGGCACATTTCTGCCAGGTTGGCCCCTTTCCCTCCTAACAGGTTCCTCATTGATCCGTCGCCCTCGGCACTCTTTCCGCCGAAGCGATAGACTCGTTTTTTCTTGGTGTCCATGATATATGCTTGTTATAATTGTTGTGAAAATTCAGGTTGTGAAGAATCGAGGCGAATTTACTAAAAAATTCCTTTGATTCCAGAAATAATTATAACAATCTGCTTGCGATTTCGGACAATTCACTTCTTTCCCCTTTCCTGAGGTTTATGTGCTCGAAAAGCGGTTGTCCGGACATTTTCTCTCCCAGGTGGGTGAGGCCGTTGGAATACATGTCCAGGTATGGCTGGTCGATCTGGAAGATGTCACCGGTGAATACCATCTTTGTGCCCTCCCCGGCGCGGGTGATTATCGTCTTTATCTCATGAGGGGTGAGGTTCTGGGCCTCGTCTATGATGAAATACACCTTCCCGAGGCTGCGGCCCCTGATATAGGCCAGCGGTGAGATCAGCAGCTTTTCCTCATTGAGCATGGCGTCAATCCTGTCCACCTGCCTGCTGCCTTGTTTGAAACAGCTGCGGATGACGTTCAGGTTGTCCATAAGCGGCTGTATGAACGGCCCCATCTTGCTTTTCTGGTCTCCCGGGAGGAAGCCGATTTCCTGGTTGCCGAGCGTAACTGTCGGGCGTGAGAGGATGATCTGGTCATAGTCCTTCTCCTGTTCGAGGGCGGCTGCGAGGGCAAGCAGCGTCTTGCCAGTCCCGGCTCCGCCTGTGAGGGACACGAGCCTGATGTCCTTGTTCAGACAGGCGTCGAGGGCGAACTTCTGTTCGTCATTGCGCGGTGAGATGCCGTAGGCGTGCTTCTCTTTGACGAGTACGATGCGCCGCCTTGCCGCGTCATACCGTGCGCATGTGCAATAGGAACTGTCTCCCTTTTCCCATCTGAACTGGTACAGCTGGTTTGCTTTGGGCTCCTCTTTCGTAACGTCCTTCCAGTCCAGCCCGTCCTGCCCGTAGGCAAGGCTCTGGATTTTAGCCTGCGGGAGGTCCTGGATGATGTTCACCTCGTTCCTGGTGTATTCCACCCTCGATTCCTCTATCCTGTCGGTCAGGTAGTCCTGGGCCTCCATTCCGACGGCCTTGGCCTTCATCCTCAGGTTGATGTCCTTTGTGACCAGGGCAACGAACCGCCCAGGGTGCTCCTTCTTGACCCATATAGCCGTAGCGAGGATGCGGTGGTCCTGCGTGTCGTCCAGGAAGCAGTTCTTGAGCTCGTCCGGGAACGGGTGGTACAGTTCCACTTTCACATTGCCCAGATGCGGCCCGATCGGCACTCCGTCTTTCCCGAACAGGCTCCTGTCCGAGAGCCTGTCTATCTCCCGCATGAACCCGCGGGCGTTGAAGCTCAGGGCGTCGCTGCCTTTCTTGAATTTGTCGAGTTCTTCGAGCACGGCGACCGGGATGACGATGTCGTTGTCCTGGAAGTGCCTGATGGCCTTGTAGTCATGCAGTATGATGTTTGTATCCAGCACGAATATCTTCGGCTGTTTCCCTTTGCCCCCCTTGTCGGGGATGTTTGCGTACCGTGTCATGGTTATGTGGTTTTTGAAGTGTCAGTCTTCGCCTTCGGAAGTGGAAGGGTTGTTGAGCAGGGCCTCCAGGATGGAGAATACGTCCGGCCTGCCGCTCTCCGATATGCTTATGCCTTTAATGTCAGGGTCCGGGTGCCCTAAAGGGTAGTAGGCTATCTCCTGGAGGAGCAGCTGGGCATCCACGTAGTCGTAGTCGCTGTCCCGTATCTGTACCAGCACCCCCGGGATTTCGGAAAAAAGTATCCGGACGGGGTCCTTTTCCACGTAGGCCGACTCCACCCCCTTGAGGTCAAGAGTGCATCCGGATTTTCTGCACAGGTGCTCCGCTGCGGTGCCGAGGCCCCCGTAAGAGATTGTCACCCCGCTGATTATGATGCCGTCCTCCACAAGCTCGCGGAGTACCTCGTAGCAATCTATGAAATAGTCAGGGTCCTTGATGTCGGGGGCGTTGTCCCCGTTGTTCCCGAACTCTCCGGAGAACACCGAGCCCCCTAACTTGAACGGGCATGTATCGAACGGGATGTATATCAGCCAGCTTCTCCTGTCCGGGACGGCGGTGTCGGGGCATTTCCGCGCTTCCGGAAGCCTGACGATGGTCTCCGAATGCTCCGGGTATTCTCCGGCAGCGTCCTCCCCTCCGTCCTCTATCACCGGTTCGGGGTCCTCTGCCTCAACTGTGAAAAGTGCGTCGTGCCTTATTCCCAGATCCTCGAGACGGAGCCTGTTCCTGTCGGGAGAGTCTTCTATGGAATAGCCCGAAAGCCTGACCCCGAGGTCATACAGATACTGGCTGGCGGCCTCTGCCGAAAAGTAGAATGCGGCCATGTTCCCCACCGGTGAGCAGTTCCATTCCCATACCGCCCTCATCTCTATGTCCTCGAGGGAGAAATGCCCTTCTCTCCAGAGTGCTTCGATAAGTGTCCTTGCTATGGCTACCCTCGTGTATGCTCCGGCGAACTCCGCCGGGATGTCCCTTTTCATGTCCGGGGTGTCTTCCATGGCCCTGAGATACTCCCGGATATTTTCCCCGCTGTATCTTGCGGCTCCAGGGGCCGGGTCCGAAGGCTCGTCCACCACAGGCGGGTATCCCCGGTCTACTGCAGGTCCGGTATCCCCGGTCGTCATGCACTCGCTCAGCATCTGGGCCGGTGTGGCCTCCATCTTCATCCCGTCTATGATATAATCTGAATGCAGGATGGCGTCAGTGTTTTTCATGTTGTCCCCCACTACAAATGGCCGTTAATGGATAAACTCCGTAAATTTAATTAAATTTGGCGTGATTTAAGAAATAAATTTTGTGAGAGATTCCGGAAGGGAAGATCATGGCTGTTATTCTGTATTCCGGTTGGAGGTTCATGGCCTTAGTCCTGTCATTTCGAGCGGAGGCCTGTGCGGGTCCCTCGACTGCGCCCGGGATGGCAAAAAGGTTCAGAATGACAGTTCAGGGGTTTCTTTTCTGGCAGGAATCGGTATTGTTGCGATAATTTTATTATGGAAAGTTTGACGGAAGGGAAAATATTCTCGGAAGATACATACAATAATATGATAAGGGAGCTTTTCGTCAGGTTCCCGTCTTTCCAGAAAGTGGGGGCCGGAGCCTACAAGCCGGGGCTCGAGAGGATGGAGTTCTTCGACAGCCTTGCCGGACATCCGCACAGGAGATACAGGACAATACATGTGGCCGGCACCAACGGGAAGGGTTCCGTCTCCAGTATGCTCGCCTCTGTGCTCGCGGCCTCCGGCCTGCGTGTCGGACTGTATACCTCCCCGCATATCATGGATTTCCGTGAAAGGATGCGGGTTATCGGCGGGGGAGCGGACGGCGCTGTCAGGCTTATATCAGAGCGGGAGGTCTGGGACTTCATTTCTGCGTGGGGCAGCACTTTAGACCATCTTGAGATGTCGTTTTTCGAGATAACCACCGCCATGGCATTCAGTTGGTTCGCCGATATGGAGGTGGATGCGGCGGTCATAGAGACCGGTCTGGGAGGACGTCTCGACAGTACGAACATCATCACCCCGGTGCTGAGCGTCATTACCAATATAGGCCTGGACCACTGCGACATGCTCGGGAATACACTTCCTGAAATAGCTTTTGAGAAGGCCGGAATCATAAAACCGGAAGTCCCTGTGGTGGTAGGGGAGAGTGATCCGGAAACCGACCCTGTCTTTGAACGCAAGGTGCTGTATACCAATCTGCCGTCCCCTGTCTATATGGGAGACCGGACAAAGATCATGTCCCTGCTTGTTTTTGCCGACAAGACAGTACCTCCTCTCTGGGAGGACCATGAAGATATGCTCGGGAGCATGGATCTGCGTGGGGATTATCAGTCAAGAAACCTCAGGACGGCACTTGCGGCCATAGACGTGCTGGAACCGGGTATCAGTGCCGGTGCGGTGAGGGATGCCCTGATACACACTGCCGCCAGGACGGGGTTCCACGGGAGATGGGAGACGGTATCCGGTGCCCCTTATATTATATGTGACATAGGGCACAACAGCCATGGCCTCAAATACAATTTCCATCAGCTTTCCCGTATGCTTTCCGGAGGGGAATGTTCCTCATTGATAATCGTCTACGGCTCTGTATCGGACAAGGACTATGAATCTGTGTTCCCGCTGATACCTGAGGATGCGTATATAGTCTTCGCCAGTGCGTCCGGGAAAAGGGCCCTTCCTGCTGACGTCTTGAAAGAGAAATATACCGGTTTCTGCATCCGCTCCGGGCGTTCTTCGGACAATGTCTACAGTTCCCATGATGTCGCGTCTGCCGTTGCTTTGGCGCTCAAGCTTTACGGGGAACTGTGCCCCGGCGGCTCCGGAACTGTGCATGGCCTTCAGGATGAGGGCAATGGCAGTGCCGTAAAGCCGCTGGTCTATATCGGCGGAAGCACCTACGTCGTTGCCGAGGCCCTTTCCGCCCTCCGCTCAAGATGACAGGCAATGCCCGTCAGGGCCGCACCGAAGCAGTGCAGGTGCCGGTGGAGCGAAGCGGAGCCGCATGCCCCACCGGGGCTGTCGCCGTCAGGCGACTTGGGGTGGACATACAGGATTTCTGGAAGAAATCCGACGGATTCCGGTCATAAAAGGTATAATATTGGATATTAGAAAAATATAATTATAGTAAATTGTCAAACTTACGTTAATTATTATTCTGACAATGGGAAAGTTTTTCTATAATTTGCTGGCTGCGGCTGTCCTGGCTGCGGCAGCCCTCATGCCGGTGCCTCTGTCCGGTGCAGAAGCCGCGTTACGTGGTGATTCAGGGACAGACGAGGAAGGGCATGTGCTCGTCCCTCTCTGGAAAGAATTCCGCCAGGCGGAAAATGATGACCGTCCGGACCGGGAGGCGGAACTGCTCGAGAAGATAATCTCACAGGCCCGGAGACGTCATCTCCCGTGGGATTTCTATGACGGGTGGCAGCGATATATTGATGTCTCCGTGTCTAAGGACTGGAAACGGCATGCCGCCCTGGATTCCGCCATGAACAGGGCCGTTGAGGATTTCGGCGAGCCGGTGGTGACCTACACGGTGAAATTCAGGTATGCCGCAGGGCTGGAGCCTGAGGTCAGGGAGTTCCTTGAAAAGAACGGCGGCCGCCTGAAGAATGAGAGGAACCCCCAGTTCTATGGCACGGGCTACAATACCATGTGGAGTTCATATTACTGCGAACTTCCGGAGGCCATAATTGACAATATCTCCAATGACTACGAATATGTCCTCTGGTCCCTGTTCCTCCGCAGCCGCGGAAGGGACGCCGTGGCAGGGGAGATGCTTTCCGGATATCTAGGCAGCTCCTATCCTAACGGGGCGTACATGGAGTTCTATAAGGCCAGGACCGGATCCGGCGGAGAGCGCAAGGCCGCGCTTGAAGCGTTCGCGGAAAAATACTGCGGCCGGGCCGTATCATGCTATGCCATCCAGGAGCTCATGTCCGACAGGTTCTCCAGGATGCAGGCGGACAGGGCCCTGTCCTCTGACGACTACAGGTCTTTCAGGGAGGAATGCGGGGAATTCGAGAAGGCAAGAAAGCGTTTTTCCGGCACGGAGAAGGCAGTGGCGGAAGACTGCGGCAAAGTTGCCGAAATTATCAGGTCACTGGATTCAGAATCCATACGTATAGTTAGCATGGACGACACTGTCTGTGTCCTGCTCCGGAATATTGACAGGTGCCATGTGGAGCTTGTCAGTGATGGCGGCGTAAGCCCGCTGTTCGAAACAGACCTCGAAAATCCAGTCGGGAGCTATTTCCTTTATGATACGTTGAGGGTGGACCTGCCTGCCCTGGATGACGGCCTTTATATCTTGCGGGGTGCCTCAGGCAAGGAAAAGGCAGAGTCCTCATACCGGCAGAACAGCCTGTCTGCCGCCTGGCGGATGTCCCGGGACGGCATATCGGTCTATGCCACGGACATGAAAAGCGGAAAGCCCCTCGGCAGTGCCGACGTGGATGTGTTCAGGGGCGACAGCCTCGTGGCTTCGTTCAAATCCCTTGATTTCAGCGGGGGATTCGTGCCGCTTGCCGTAAAGTTCAATACTGGCCCTAAAGACAGCTACGGATACCGTATGGTGTGTTCGTACAGGGAAGACGGAGGAAGGCTGCGCTGTTCAAAGGATATCCCGATAGGGAGCAGCCGTCCGTATTATCCTGCCGTTTTCCAGGACAACGTGTCCGCCTCCATCTTCAAGGACAGGTCCGTATATTCTCCCGGGGATACAGTCCGCTTCAAGGCAGTGCTTTTCCGGGTGTCGGATGCCGGTACAAGGTACAGTGCCCTTCCTGAAGGCGGGGCGGTCAAGGTGCTGCTTTCAGGACCGAGGGGCGAGAAGGTGGATTCGGCTTCATTCCGCACCAACTCCTTCGGATCCGTAGCCGGGGCCTTTCATCTTCCGGAAGGCAATATCAACGGACGCTATACTCTGCTGGTTTCCTGCCCAGGCGGGCAGGGGGCATCGTCCTCCTTTATTGTCGGCGATATAGAGATACCTACCTATGACCTGGAGTTTGACAGTTCCGACACCCTTTATTTCCCGGGGGATACCGTGACTGTGGGCGGGACTGTCAGCAGCTATACGGGGCACAGCCTGTCAGCCGCATCGGTCGGATGGAAGGTGTTCAAATGGGGGGAGACCGTGGATGAAGGTACTGTTGAACTTGACAGTGACGGGCATTTCAGCTTCAGTTTCACCGACAAGCCGGACTGGGGGCAGGGGATGCCGTATTCCTATTATAATATAGAGGTGAGGGTTTCTGACGCTACGGGAGAGACGCTCGAGTTCAGCAAAGGCGTGACTGTTACTCCTCGCTTTGACCTGTCCGCCGAGCTTGTGAACCCGTCTGAAGGGAGTGTGACACCGCTGCCGCAGAGGCGGGAGTACCGCCCGATGTCAGGCTATGGCACGGCAATTATGGACGGGGATACGGCCAGGGTGCGGTTCGTGGCCAGGAATGCCGATTACAGGGAAATAACATGCGTGCCTGTGAGGTATTCTGTCTATTCGGGAGAAACGCTCGTGACGGAGGGGAATGCAAGTCCGGGCGACATTGTGGACGTGGATCTTTCGGGAATGGCATCCGGGCTATACAGGATAGAGGCAGAGGCTTCGGCAAGTTTGGAGCTTCCGGAGGGGAAGGATTCTATCCTTGTCGGCAGGTACATATATGAGCTTATAAAGATTTCCGGGACGGACACTGCCCTGGATGCGGATGTCGAGAACCTTTTCAGGGTGGTGGATGATGAGGACATAATGCTCCAGATGGCGACAGGGAACGGCCCGCTTTGGGCCGTGGTGGAGATATGGGGAAGCGATGCCCTTGCGCCTCTGCGCACTGAAATGGTATATCTGGAGGGAAAAAGGGGAGAACCGGGGTCGGCTGTTACCCTGAGATACGGGTATGAGGATACTTATCCTGACGATGTGAGGTTGACCGTATTTTATTTCAGGAACGGGTCCGACTACAGGTACAGCGCAGATTACCACAGGAAGAACGATGAAATGCTCCTTCCTCTGGACTTCGTTTCTTTCACGGACAGCACCTCCACAGGTACGCAGGTGACCATGACTGTCCGTGCCGCGCCGGGGGCCGAGTGTGTGGTGGCCGTGTTCGACAAGGGGACAGAGCAGATAATGCCTAACATCTGGGGCCGGGTGTCCCGTACTGCAGTGCTGCCTTATGTCCCTGTATATGCACACGGCGGTTCTGTCGGATGTGAGGAGATATATGTCAGGGGCTCCAATAACAGCTTTATGGCAAAGCTTGCGCCTGCGGCTTCCCGCGCGGATGCAGTGGTGGAGGAATCCGTAGTGCAGACATCGTATGCCGGGACTTCGGATGCCATGGCATACGATACCGGACAGATGCATATCCGTAGCGACTTCAGCAATACGCTTGCATTCATACCGTTCCTGGATACAGGGGCCGACAGCACGGCTTCGTTCACGTTCATGACATCGGACAAGGTATCAACGTATAATGTGAATGTCTTCGCCCATGACAGGGGCATGCGCAACGGCGTGGCCAGAGCGGAGATGCTGGTGACAAAGCCTGTGATGGTGTCTGTATCCGCCCCGCAGTTCCTGCATGAGGGTGACAGGTATACCCTGGACGCAGCGGTATCGAACTCGACCGGGGAGGAGGTTTCGGGGATGCTTGACCTGTATGTGTACGGCAGTGCCGACTATGCCGGGACTTCTCCGGAACTGGTTGAGAGCAGGCCTGTGACCGTCCTTCCTGGCGGGACTTCTAAGGAAGAATTCATGATGGCTGTCCCTTCCGGCAGGGATGTGCTCGGGTTCAGGCTCGTTTTCTGTGCCCTTCCGGAAACCGGACAGCCTGAAGATGACAGATGGTCGGACGGGATTTTCTTTACGGTGCCGGTTGAACCTGATTTCCAGGTGCTTGCTGAGGCCCATTCTGCTGTGCTGCTTCCGGGAATGGACAGGGATTCGCTGAAGACCGCATTGTCGGGGATGTTTGTGAATACACTCCCGTACGGGGCCGAATCCAAAGAGATTTCGCTGCTGGACATGGTCAAGTCGTCCATCCCGGAGAAATGTGCCGTTACGGGCAATGATGTAGTGTCCGTTTCCGACGCCCTGTTCGTAAGGATGCTGACAGGATGCATATACGGCAGGAAAGAGGTGGATGCGCTTGTGGAAGACATACTTGCGTGCCAGAATGCGGACGGCGGCCTCGGGTGGTTCTCCGGCATGAAGTCTTCCGGACAGATTACGGCCCTGCTTTTGGAAAGGGTCGCCGAGCTTCGCAGCAGGACCCATGTCAAGGTGATAGATGACGGGAGTGTGGAAAAGGCCCTGGCCTATCTTGACAGGGGGATGCTGTCGGGCTACACTGACAGCGCCCGGGTGTCCGTGCCGGGGATTTCCCTTGCCCAGTATCTGTACGTCAGGACAATGTACCCTTCTGTTCCTCTGCTTCAGGGGTCGTATGATTCTTACGGGAAGAAGGCCCTCTCCGCTTTCAGGAAAGATGTAAAGGAATTCCTTACGCTTCCTACCGGTTCGGAAAGGTTCGACGGCAGGCTTATCGACAAGGCCAGGAGGATTTCCTCCGCAATGTCCCTGCTGTCCGGAGACGGGGCGGCCCTCGCCGGGGGGCTTGGCCTGAAGGGTTCTTCTCTGCGCAAGGTTTCAAGGACAATGGCCGATGATGCAGCATCGCTGTGCAGCTATGCTGTGGGGCATGCCTCCGGAGGGATGTACTATCCTAATGCCGTGCTGCCGTGGCGCGGCCTCATAGACAGCGAGCTGTATGCCCATTCCCTGATATGTGACGTGCTGCAGGACTATTCATGCTCCGGCACAGGGGAGTACGCTTCACAGTCTTCCCGGATAGCTGACGGAGTGCGCCTGTGGATGATGATCCAGAAGGAGACCCAGCAGTGGGATGCCGATCCAGCCTATGTGAGGGCGATGGCTTCCGTGCTCGACGGCTCGCAGGAGGTGCTGTCGACAGTCATTGTGGTGATGTCGAAGCGGTATGAGAAGCCGTATGAGGGGATAAAGGCCTCCGGAAACGGCCTTTCGGTCTCACGCGGCTTCTTCCGTGCGGAAGGCTCCGGCGCGAAGGATCTTGTCAGCCTCTCGCCTTGGGATACCGTTTCGGTAGGGGACAAGATCGTCTGCCGCTATACTGTCAAAAGTACCGAGAACCGCAGCTTCGTGAGGCTGTCAGTTCCGCGCAGTGCCTCCATGCGTCCTGTAGACCAGGTTTCAGGAATGTCGGGATGGTGGAGGACGGGACCCGGATTCATTCCGGCAATGGCCTTTTACAGGAATGTCCTCCCGGACAGGACAGAATACTATTTCGATGTGCTCCCGGAGGAGACCACTGTCATTGAAGAAGAATTCTTCGTTACGAGGGCAGGGGTCTATTCATCACCTGTGATGGAAGCGGAATGTGTCTATGCCCCACATTACAGGGCCAATGACGCTTTCATGCCGCCTGTGCATGTGGACGGCCTTTAGTCCAGTGCGGTCGGGTGTCTGCTGGTAAAACAATGATGCGGCCCGGATTTTTCCGGACCGCATCATTGTTTTATTGGTCATGCCGTCTTACCACTGGTAGCCTTTGATTATATTTCTGTATGTCTCCAGGAATGTTTCCGGAAGGTCGGCATATTCATAGAGGATGATCGCGTCCAGGGGGTTCTCATGGCATGTCACGGACTCGAGGTATTTGTTGTTGCTGAGGTCGAGGGTCTTGATCTCGTTGTAGCTGCAGTCCAGTTCCTTCAGCTCCGTACATTCCGACACGTCTATGGTCGATATGCTGTTGGAGCTGCAGTCGAGCTCTTCCAGTGAGCCGCATCCGCTTATGACAAGCCTGGTGAGCTTGTTGTTCTCACAGCTCAGGCTCTTGAGTCTGGAGCAGCCGCTTACATCGAGGGAGGTGAGTTCATTGAGCTTGCAGCTGAGGCTCTCGAGAGAGGAGTTCTTGCTCACGTCGAGGGAGGTGAGGCTGTTGCCCATACAGTTCAGGTCCTTGAGTCCCGTGTTCTTGCTGATGTCGATGTCCTTCAGCTCGTTGTTCTGGCAGTAAAGGATCTCGAGCGAGGAGAAATAGACTATTTCATCGAAGTTCCGGATTTTGTAGCCGCTGAGGTCGAGATACTGCACCCTGGAGGCCTCTTTCTCGGAGACTTTCCCGTCGCCGTTCATGTCCTTGAATGTCCTGTAGACCCTGTTCCCGTCGGAGTGCGGATAGTCCCCGTACATGTCGGAGATTTCAATGAGGGCCTTGAGCAGCCTTGTGTCGTTGAAATCGATGATCGGGCTGTCATCTCTCCATGTGTCTACTTTGTCTTTTTTGCAGGAGGCAAGGCAGAGTGCCAGTACCGGCAGCGAGAATATAAGAATCTTTTTCATGCTTTTTCTCTTTTTAATGGTTTTCACTTTACACAACAAAACAGCAAACTTATGATTTTTTTCGCGTATTGTGACCGTATTGTCATAAAAATTTCATTTTCGAGGTGACAAACAGGTATTCCGCCCCGAATATGTGGTAGCGGTCTCCGGGCCTGGTGCCGAGTTTCTTGCGCAGAAGGTCGCTGCTCATGCGGATGTTGCGTGCGGAGACCTCTGCCTCGGGATATTTTTCGCCGGCCAGACGGATTCCGCGTCCGTTCATAGGCAGTACTTCAAGTATCCTGAATACCTTTCCGTAGTCCTTGAGAGTGGCGGCAAGCGTTTCTTCGCTGAAAAGGTAAAGGTGGGTACTGCGGGAGATTTTCTTTATGCCGAACCTGCTTGAAATCAGGTTGAATGCTCCGGATTTCATGAGTGCTTTCCCCGGCTCGAAAAGGAAGGCATGGCCTGCAGCTTCGTCCTTCCCGGAGATGAAGGACGCTGATGCGCTCCGCTCCTCCGTCCGCGTGAAGGAGAATATGCCCCTGTCTGCCCTGCCTGCATCGCTGCACACCACTATGCGGCATTCCCCGCCGAAATCCCTGTCAAGTACTGCGAGCAGCTCTTTGCATTCCCCTCCGGAGGCCACGACATGCAGTTCGCGGCACTGCCTGCCGAGCTTTTCTGTCACCATGCTGATGTCGGCCATAGGGGAGAGCTTCACCATCAGGTATTTCGATATATCCAGCAGTTCGTCTTTCAGCCCGAGTACATCCGGCCTGCAGTCTTCTATCATGAAGACTTTTTTCCCGTCGTCGGCCCGTCTTGCAGGGTCAAGGAAAATGATTCCTGGGCGGAAGCCTTCCAGGAGTTCTGCAGCGGATCCGGGAGAGAGTGTCGAGTTGTGCACAGATATGCCTGATGCGCCCAGAGTCAGGAAATTGTGCCGGGCGGCATGGGCGAGGGCCGGGTCCATTTCGTTGTAGAATACGCTTCCCGCTACCTTTGAAAAGGCCCAGCTGTCTACTCCCAGTCCTCCGGTCAGGTCGGCGATATGAAGGTCCGGGGCCGGGAGGGGGTTGTTCCAGTCTTCCGGGGCATCCAAGATAGAGACTGCCCGGGATGACCTGTGCAGGTGGCTGCAGTTTTCTGCCTGTCCCCTGTGCAGCCGGAGCGCAAGGCCGGCCTTGTATCCGGCCGTATCCTGCGAGCTGCACTGCTCGGCGGAGAGCTTTGCAGGGTAGACGAGTCCGGCGTGGCTGTACCATGCGGGTACTTTGTCCCTGAGTTTTCTGCGGGAGAGTATGGTGTTGACAGCCAGGTCAATGTCTACGTCCTTCCACCTGCCTTTGGAAAGCAGGAGCCTGGCAGTGTCGTCGTTTTCGTGCTCAAGCACGAATTCTGTAAACTTGTCCGGTGCGGTTGCTTGGGTGCTCATGTCAAAAGTCTTTCGGTCTGCAAAATTAGGAAATAAGGACGCTCGGGATGACAGCGGGATATGATTTCATATTTACAAAATTATTGTATCTTTGCCTTAGATTTGTAAATGTGTTGTATTTAAGTGATTGCTTAACCTTTTTTTCGTATTTTACGGACTTTTCATTCTAATTCATTAAAAATATTTTGTCATGAAAAAATTGTTTTTACTTGCATTCGCAGGAATCCTGCTGGCAGGATGCAACAAGGAAGATGAAATCTCAAGCGAATTTAAGCTTGAGGGGGGTGGAATCTCATGAGGTAACAGGAGCTGTCATCAACCTTTATGACCGTTCTCCGGAAGAAACCAATTATGAAGTTTATCTGCTGCTGGACGGATATACCTGGCACGATTATCTGGTAGAAGACTATTGTGCGAATGTCTATTTCGACCTGTATTTCGATAGGGAAGTTTCGGAACTTCCTGAAGGAACCTACAGGCTCGGGAATGGTGAAATCCTGGATAATGGCGACTATTACTTGTATAGCGCAACTAAAGAGGAGTATGCGGAATTTACATCCGGCACCCTGACAATCAGCAAGAAAGGCGACAACTATTCTTTCAGTTTTGACGGTATGGCTGTTCTGGAGGTATATAATGAGGAGACAAACGAGTGGGAATACTCGGACCCGAAGCCATTCAAATGCAGCTACTCCGGACCTGTAGAGCACCATGAAGAAGATTTTGGTGATGATTATTATGATGAGCCCGTGAACGGTAATGGATCTGCACCGGCGCGTATGATGAAAAAAGGAAGATAATAAGTGCCCATCCGGGCGTTTTGATATATGGCGGGTGACTTCCGTAAACGGGGGCCGCCCGCTTTTTTATTGCTGATGTGCCGCCGCGCATATGAAATGCCGGAAAATTTTATAAATTTGTAGGATTTGTGACAGAAACTGTTATAAACGGAAGGAAAATCTTTAATTTAAAATAAACTGCAAGCCGAGAGTAGAGGACGAACTCGTTCGGACTATGCCGAGGCGCAGCGTGATTGTAAACGAAGTTTAAAACAATATTGCAATGGAAACTACAAGAGATTTCAGACAGGTTGCCCAGAGCTGGCTCGACGGGAACTATGACCAGCAGACCAAAGACGAGGTCAGGGCTCTCATGGCCGGAGACCAGACGGCGCTGGAGGATGCGTTCTACCGTAACCTCGAGTTCGGTACGGGCGGACTCCGCGGCGTGATGGGTGTCGGGACCAACCGCATGAACAAATACACTGTGGGGATGGCTACCCAGGGCCTGGCGAACTATATCAGGAAGCATTGCACAGGTGATGACATAAAGGTATGTGTATCATACGACTGCAGGAACCACAGCAAGGAATTCGCGAAAATCACGGCTGATGTGTTCTCCGCCAACGGCCTCCATGTCTACCTGTTCGAGAGCCTCCGCCCTACTCCGGAGCTGAGCTATTCCATCAGGAAGAAGGGCGCGCAGTCAGGCGTGATGGTGACGGCATCTCACAACCCTAAAGAATACAACGGATACAAGGTCTACTGGTCCGACGGGGCACAGATTACCTCCCCTGTGGACAAGGATATCGTGGCCGAGGTCAATGCCATATCAGACCCTTCCATGGTGAAGTTCACCCCGGGCGAGGGGGCAGGGAAAATCGAGATCATGGGCAGTGAAGTGGACAATGCATATCTTGATGACATACTTTCCCTCATGCTTTCCCCTGATGCGCGTGCAAAGCACAGTGATATCAAGATAGTCTATACTCCTCTGCACGGGACAGGTGTCCGTCTGGTGCCTATGGCCCTGGACAGGCTGGGTTTCAAGAACATATACCATGTGCCTGAGCAGGATGTGAACGACGGGGATTTCCCTACGGTGCAGTCTCCTAACCCTGAGGAGCCTTCCGCCCTGAAGATGGCCGTAGAAACAGCCGACAGGGAGCATGCAGACATCGTGCTGGCCACTGACCCGGATGCCGACCGTATGGGTATCGCCGTGCGTGACAATGACGGTAAGATGGTGCTTTTCAACGGGAACCAGACCGGTGCCATGCTCACCTACTACATCCTGACCCGCTGGAAGGAACTCGGGAAACTCGACCCTTCAAAATATGTGGTAAAGACAATCGTGACCACGGAGCTTATCCGCGCCATTGCCGAGAAGTTCGGCGTGAAGGTCTACAATGTCCTCACCGGATTCAAGTATATCGCTGAAATAGTCAAGCGGAATGAGGGCAAGGGCGAGTTCATCTGCGGCGGAGAGGAGAGCTACGGCTTCAACGTGGGCGAGTACGTCCGTGACAAGGATGCTGTCATCGCCTGCTCGATGGTGGCCGAGTGCGCATGCTGGGCGGCTGAGCAGGGGCTTACCCTGTACCAGCTCATGCAGAAGATATACAAGGAATTCGGATACTACAGAGAGTCACTCACTTCGCTTGTGCGTAAGGGAAAGGCCGGTGTCGAGGAGATTGCTGCCATCATGACTGACATGAGGAACAACCCTCCTGCCGAGCTTGCCGGCTCACCTGTGGTGAAGGTTATCGACTACAACAAGCCGGAGGAGACTGGCCTTCCTAAGTCAAATGTCCTGCAGTTCTTCAGCGAGGAAGGGGATGTGGTGTCCGTAAGACCTTCAGGTACAGAGCCGAAAATCAAATTCTACTTCGGCGCGAAAGGCGATTCGGCTGACGCGAAGATCGAGAAACTTCGCGAACAGTTCATCAAATAGCCTGTGTTATGTCTATAAAGAAAAAATCATTCATTGCAGGTGCCATGATAGGGGCATCCGCAATGCTCGTTTACTGCTGTGCAGGCAAGGACAACACCCTTACAAACAAGGAAAAAGAGGACGGTTGGGAGCTCCTGTTCAACGGAGAGACCCTCGACGGCTGGCGTGATTACAACGGTACGGAGCTTACAGTTCCGTGGCATGTTGTGGACGGATGCATCCAGGCCAAGGGCACCGGAAGCGATGCCAGCGGCTATATTGTTACAGACAGGGAGTACGAGAACTTTATCCTGTCATGGGACTGGAAGCTGTCCAAGGGAGGCAACAGCGGTATGCTCTACCATGTGGTGGAGAGACCCGAGTTCGATGTCCCTTATGTGACTGGCCCCGAGTACCAGCTGATTGACGAGCCGAACTTTCCGGAGAAGCTCGAGGAATGGCAGAAGCTGGGCGTGGACTACGCCATGTATCTGCCTGACAAGTCGAAGATGAAGGTGAACCCTTGCGGGGAGTGGAACAACTCCATGATTGTCTTTGACAACGGACATGTCGAGCATTGGCTCAACGGGGAGAAGATCCTCGAGTTCGAGGCATGGACCGACGACTGGTTCGCCAGGAAGAACAGCGGCAAATGGGCCCATGCACCCGAGTACGGACTGGGGCACAAGGGCGTGATATGTCTTCAGGACCACGGCTATCCGGCATCATTCAAGAATATCAAGATCAAGGAGCTTCCTCGCAAGGCCGGCAAGACAGTTGACCTCTTCAACGGAAAGGACCTTTCAGGATGGGAGGCTTACGGCACGGAGAAATGGTATGTGGAGGACGGCCTTCTGGTATGCGAGAGCGGTCCCGACAAGCAGTATGGCTATCTCGCTACGCGCGAATACTATGATGACTACGACCTGAGCGTGGAGTTCAGGCAGGAGAAGGACGGAAACAGCGGGGTGTTCATCCGTTCATGGGTGGAGCCTGTGGCCAGGGTGCACGGATGGCAGGTGGAGGTGGCCCCTCCTGACCATGACACCGGCGGAATCTATGAGTCATACGGACGCGGATGGCTTGTCCAGATACCTCAGGAAAAGGAGAATATACTCAAGTACGGGGACTGGAACACCCTGCGTATCAAAGTACAGGGGGACAACGTGCAGACATGGCTCAACGGGCAGGAGATGGTCAATATCAATGATGCCGGGATCGGCGGCGGAAAGGGGCGCATCGCCCTTCAGATCCACGACGGCGGCGGCATCAAGGTATACTGGAGGAATCTCCGCCTCACCACCCTTTAGGTCAGAATGGGAAATCTGACACGTTTCCTTGCCTGCCCCGGTCACCTGACGGGTCTTGTTGCTATACGGACTGTCATTTCGAGCGGAGGCTGAAAGGCGGAGACGAGAAATCTGTGGATGACAGACTGATTCTTATAATAAAAAACAGAAAACAATGATGGAAAGGACATTGGTAATACTGAAACCGGGAACTCTCCAGCGCGGGCTGGTAGGCGAGGTAATCTCCCGTTTCGAGAAAAGAGGGCTGAAGCTGGTGGCCATGAAGATGAAGCAGCTTGACCAGGCTACCCTTGACGTGCATTATGCCCATCTGAAGGACAAGCCGTTCTTCCCGTGGCTGTGCAGCGGCATGATGGCCGCTCCTGTGATCCTGTGCTGCTGGGAAGGCTTCGAAGCCGTGAAGGTCGTGCGCGAGATGGCAGGTGCCACCAACGCCCGCAAGGCCGCCCCTGGCACCATACGCGGCGACTACGCCCTGAGTGCCCAGGAGAATATCGTTCATACATCCGACTCGCCGGAGAACGCCAGGATAGAGCTTGACAGGTTCTTCTCCCCGGAGGACTACTGCGAGTATCCTTCGCCGCTGAACCAGTATCTTTACGCTCCGGACGAGAAATAAAAAAAACAAATAGAGCGGCATTGCTCTATTTGTTTTTTTTATCGGATTATTTAACCTTTTATCTGAATTTTATGCAAAATTGGAATTGAACTCCGAAATTACATAAAATTCAGATTTCTGTAATTTATTATTTCAATATCGCCTGCCGTATTTTCGAAATCCCCGTTATATATTATTGCTTTTTTTACGACTGGTGTCGTAATCCACTCCGGCAGTTTCTTCAGGGTCTTTCCGAATTCCGGAATGTATGTCATTGAAGACTTTATTTCAAATGCCTTCAGCTCACCTTCTTCCTTGATAAGAAGATCAACTTCGTTGCCATTGCTGTCCCTGTAAAAGTACACTCCGCCTTCCATTCCCTTGTTCATCCTGTGTTTTACGGCTTCCATGACGACATAATTTTCGAAAATATTTCCTCTCATCTTGTCTTTGGACAATTGCGCAGGACTTTCGATATCGAGCATGCAGCATGCCAGTCCGGGATCTGTAAAATACAGTTTGGGACGCTTTACAAGACGTTTTGAAATGTTTTCATAGTATGGGGGCAGCAGATATATGATATAGGAAGCGCTCAGGACGGATAGCCATGATGCTATGGTCTTGCTGTCGACACCCACTTCGCCGGACAATTCGTTTGCGTTGAATACCGAACCTATCCTTGCTGCACACAATTTCAGGAAACGGAGGAACTGCATGGTGTCCTTGATATGCATAAGGTCCCGGATATCCTTTTCAATATATGTCTTTACGTACGACGGATAAAACAGCCTGGCGATATTTTTACCTGAATATATCGCTGGAAACAGACCGTCATACAGAAAAGTATCCAGGTCTTTCTCCGAAGCGTGCGCTGATATTTCCGGGTATGACATCGGCAGCAGTTCATAAACACCTGCTCTTCCTGCAAGGGATTCTGAAACGGACTTCATAAGTTCGAAATTCGAACTGCCTGACAGGAAAAATTTCCGGTCAGGGTGATTGTCGGCAATACCCTGGATGTATTCCAGCAGCACCGGCACTTTCTGGACCTCGTCTATAAAAAGTGCTTTGTCTGTCTGATTCAGGAAAGCAATAGGGTCACTTTCTGCAAAACTCCTGACATTTACATCCTTTAGAGAAAACTTGACAGCCTCAGGGAAAAGATGGCTGAGCAGTGTACTTTTCCCGGATTGCCGGGGGCCTGTGACTGCAATCACAGGAAAATATTTCGCTGCTTCAGAAATAGTCTGCTCTATTTTTCTGGTTATATAATCCATTTTATGCAAAATTGGAATTCAATTCCGAAATTACATAAATTTTCAGAATCTGTCAAAAAATTCATTATCATAAAAGTTTCTTGAAGTCCCGGACGGCTGGTAGTTGAAATCAAAAATCCGGCCGGGATTTAAACTCTAATGGGCATCCCGTTACGGGATGCCTGAATTTTATCCTGGATGCATGGAGGCAGAGCCTGTCCGCAGTATGGGCGCTGCCGTACAGCCGGTCGCCCTTTATCGGTGCCCCGAGCCCCAGTGGATGGGCCGCATGGACGCGCAGCTGGTGGGTGCGGCCTGTAAGGGGGCGGAACAGCACTTCCGCCCAGCCGTCTCCGGAAGCGGTGATGCTGTACTGTGTCTCGGCCTCTTTCCCGTGCATGAAATCCACTTTCTGGCGCGGCCTGTCATGGTAGTCCGGGGCAATGGGCAGGGAGATTGTCCCATGGCTGCCGGCCTCCAGTCCTCCACCATGCCCGGGCGTGCCTCCGGAGGGCTTTCCGGTATCTATTATGGCTATGTATTCTTTCCTGACCTCTCCTTTTTCGAACTGCCGCTGCATTTTCCTGTGCGCTTCCGGGTTTTTTGCATATACTATTATCCCGGAGGTGTCCATATCCAGCCTGTGGACACCGGACACATTGGCCCCGAGCCTTTCAGAGAGTATTTCCTGCAGGGATCTTTCCCCGGTCCTGCCCGGGACGGAGAGTATTCCGGATGGCTTGTCGGCCACTATGATGTCATTGTCCTCATACAATATTGAAAAATTGTATCCGGATGTCCTTCCATCCGTCTCCTGGAGGGGTCGGGCTGCTTTCCCGTAGGCACCGCCCTTCCGTGCCGGGACCGGAGGTGAGGCTGAGGGGCTGTCATTCTCTACATCCAGCCCCTGCATCATGAAGCCCAGCAGCGGGCCGCACTTTCCTGTGCATGAAGGGTAGAACCTCCCGTGCTGCCTGACCTGCTGCCCCCGGCTTTCCCCGTACCAGAACTCTCCCATCGCTACAGGTTCCAGTCCGTGCGTATAGGCATAGTGCAGCAGCTTCGGGGCGGCACATTCCCCGGTGCCTCCAGGCGGCACTGCTCCCGCATCTGAGAATATCTGCCACACGCTTTTCCTTTCGCCTGCGGCGTTCTCTACCACCATGTTTTCCGAAATCCACATCTGAAGCCTTTCAGACCGTTCCTGCCTCTCCTTTTTCAGTGCCCCGATTTCGTCCACGAGCTCCCTGTATCGCCCTTCGGCTGCCGCTGCCTCATCGCGGCATGCCGCCATAATCCTTTTCAGTTCAGCTTTCTCGAACTGGCTTTCCCTGGCCATTGCAGCTGTCATGGTCCCGTCCGCACCGCAGCGGCGCATGGCATCCCTCCTGGACTTGGATTCTCGCATCCTCTCTTTCCATTTCCGTATTCTTTCTTCGCATCTTTCTTTCACCTCATAAGCTGCCCGGGCAGCTTCAATGACGGCCTGACTGTTTTCCTTTTCTTTGATAACCAGACTGATACGGTCTATCTCCGCTTCCTCTTTCCTGAAATGGCCCTGCGGGTCGGTGAGGTCAAGCAGCGGAGGAACGAAATACGGTATGACACTTTTACCTCCGGCCAGGCCCGAGAACCCTGCAAGAAATCCCGGGTTCCCTTCCTTATCCCTGACAATCAGCACTCCCAGCATTTTCCCTTCGGAGAATGCCTGTGTGAGTTCTTCTGAAGCCACGATGTGCCTGAGGACTGCTGTAGAGGCCTCTATGGTGGCGGGGTCAGGGGTGTAGCGGAAAGGGTTGTTGAATTTCTCCGGCAGCGGATGGCCTCCTTCCGGGGCCGGATCCAGTCTGTGTATGAGCGGACCGTCAGTCATCATCGTTTTCGGAGATTATCAGCAGCCTGTCCCCGGCATGCAGTTTTACGCTGCCGTTCGGTACGATGAACTTGTCCCCGCGTTTGATCATCATCACGAGCATCCCTTCCGGCAGCTTGACCTCCTTGAGCGTGTCACCGATCTTCAGTGTCTCCTCCGTAAGTGTCACTTCGGCGAGCTTGCCGGCCTCCTCCGGGACTTCTATCCCGAACTTGTTGTCATCATCAGGGACAGGGAGGTCCAGCTTGAGCTTGCGCGCGGCAAAGGTGATGGAACTTCCCTGGATTACCAGGGAGAGCAGTGTGATGAAGAATACGATATTGAAGATAAGGCTCGAGCCTTCCACCTCGGCAATCACGGGGTACGTGGCAAAGATTATAGGGACGGCCCCGCGGAGTCCGACCCATGAGATATATGTCTTGGATGCCAATGAGATTTTCCTGAACGGCGCCAGTGTCAGGAATACTGCCAGCGGCCTTCCTGCCAGTATCATGAATATGCCTATCAGAAGTGCTACAGGGGCGACTTTGAGCATCTCGTGAGGGTTTACCAGCAGGCCCAGTGCGACGAACATCACTATCTGTACCATCCATGTCATCCCGTCAAGGAAGGAGAATATCTCCTTGCGGAAAGTGATCTTGTGGTTTCCTATGACAATACCGGCGAGATATACGGCAAGGTAGCCGTTGCCGTAGAGCTTGGTCGTCACGGTGAATGTGAAGAATACGATGCTGATGAGCAGGATGGCGTACAGCGGGGTGTTGGTAAGGTGTATCTTGTTGAGTATCCATACGGAGAAGAACCCCATCACCACACCGGCTATGATGCCGACCCCGAACTGCAGGACGAGCGTCTTGATGGCGTCAAGGGCTATTGCTGAAGCATTTATGCTTTCCAGCCCGGCCCCTGACAGGCTGTTGGCTATCTGGATGAGGACAATCGTGAGGATATATGCCATCGGGTCGTTGCTCCCGCTTTCGAGCTCCAGAAGCGGCTGCAGATTGTTCTTCAGACGCATGCGGCTGTTCCTCAATATGTTGAATACCGAGGCCGAATCTGTGGAGGACATTGTCGCAGCCAGAAGTATGCATGTCACGAATGGAAGCGATATGGGAACCATGTCCCATTCGGAGAGCATGAATATGAATAGTCCGGTCAGGACCGTGGTGAGCAGGACACCGACCGTCGACAGTGCTATGCCCTCTCCGAGTACGGGCCTGATTTCTTTTATCTTCGTTTCCATGCCGCCTGTGAACAGGATGATGCACAGGGCGATCATGCCGATGAACTGGGCGTGGTTCATGTTGTTGAACTGGAGGCCGAGCCCGTCGCTGCCGAACAGCATTCCCGCCACCAGGAACAGGAGCAGGGACGGCAGCCCGAACCGGTAGCCGGCCTTGCTTATGAGGATGCTGCAGAATATCAGTATGGAACTGATGAGGAGTACGTTTTCTGAAGTGAAGTGCATGTTTCCGGTGTGTTAAAAATCTTATCGTTGACTTATATCTGTTATCTTATCTATGGTATCCTGACATTTTCTGTCCTGTATTCCATGCACATGTCTTTCAGTCCGCATATACCGCATTTGGGCTTGCGGGCCGTGCATGTGTATCTCCCGTGCAGGATAAGCCAGTGGTGGGCTGTCGCCCGGAGCTCTGCGGGGATGTTCTCCGTCAGGTCCTTCTCCACCGCTTCCACTGTCCTGCCCTCCGAGAGCCCGAGCCGTCTGGATACCCTGAACACATGTGTGTCCACCGCGATTACCGGCTTGTCGTATATCACGGAGGCTATGACATTGGCTGTCTTGCGCCCCACCCCGGGGAGCTTCATCAGCTCGTCGGGGTCCTCCGGCACTTTGCCCCCGAATTCGTTTACCAGCATATTGGCCATCCCGATGAGGTGCTTCGCCTTGTTGTTCGGAAAGGATATGGACTTTATCAGCCCGTAAACTTTTTCGAATGTGGCGGAGGCCAGGTCCTCCGGCTCCGGGAACTCCTTGAAAATCTGCGGAGTATACATGTTAACCCTCTTGTCCGTGCATTGGGCGGACAGGATTACGGATATGAGCAGGTGGAACGGTGTGTCGTAGTGGAGCTCTGTTGTGGGGGACGGGACATTATCCCTGAACCATGCCAGTATTTCCGAATATAGGATTTCCCTTTCTTTCTTATTCATGTTCCGGGCCTGTTGTTTCTTGTTGAACTTCCGGTTCCTGCGGCAGCTGTTCCCTGCATGCCTCGTCAGCGCAGACGAACACCCTCCCGTGGTATTTCTCGACGATGGACTTGTTGTGTGTGACCATCACGACCGCCGTGCCCCTGTCCCGGTTGATTCCTGTGAGCAGCTGCATTATGCCTTCGGCCGTGTCGGGGTCCAGGTTCCCGGTGGGCTCGTCGGCGATGATTACCTCGGGGCTGTTGAGCAGCGACCGTGCTATTGCTATCCTCTGCTGTTCACCTCCCGAGAGCTGGTGCGGCATCTTGTGGGCCTTGCTCGACATGCCTACTGCCTCCAGCACCTCGGAGATCCTGTCCGAGATCCTTCCCCGGTCTTTCCAGCCGGTGGCCTTCAGCACGAATGTGAGGTTGTCCTCGACGCTCCGGTCCATGAGAAGCTGGAAATCCTGGAACACGACCCCCATTTTCCGCCGCAGGTAGGGGATGTCCTTTTCCCGGATTGTCCTGAGGTCGTACCCGCAAGCCGTGCCATCCCCGCTGTAGAGCGGGTTCTCGGCTATTATTGTCCTTATTATGGAGGTCTTTCCAGAGCCTACCCGCCCGATTATGTAGACGAAGTCGCCCCTGTACACATCCATGTCGAGCCCGTAGATGACAGTGTTCTCTCCGTTGACTATTTCCGCGTTCCTGAAAGAGATGATGATATCCCTGCTGCCGTCCATCTGCTAATGATTTTACCCGGCGCGGGACTTTTGGCTGGCCCAGCCGGTACAATGTTTATTCCAATGTTTTCTCTGGCCCTGAAACGGGCCTTTCCCGCTTATTGCAGGCTAATCTACAAAATTAATCATTAATTGCTACATTTGCAGAAAAATTGGTGGAAGATGATGAAAAAGGTTTTTGCGGCATTGTGCCTCGGGGCCCTGCTCCAGCTCTCCGGTGCGGACATGGCAGCCTCGGCCCGGACCCGTGATATGGACGGGGAGGCCAGGAAGGAGTTCAGGCATGCGGTTTCCCTGTACGACAGGGGCATGTACGACAGGGCGCTTTCCTTGTTCCGCTCGCTGTCAGAGGGATACGGGGATTACGAGGCCGAAGGTTATTCCGTCCTTTGTGAGGCGAATCTCCGGACTGACGGATACGGGCACCGTGTCAGGAAATATATTGCGGACCACCCGTATTCATGGCTTGTGCCCGGGATACGGTTCCGCCATGCCCTGAACCTGTTCGACGACGATGATTATGCGGGTGCCCTGGCGGAGTTCGATGCCATATCCCGCTACAGGCTCCCCAAGGGCCAGGTCCCGGAGTTCCTGTTCAAGAGGGCGTACTGTGACTTCAGCACGGGAAACTATGACCGGGCGCTTTTAAGGTTCAAGGAGTTCGAAAACCGTCCGGTGTCGGACTACACTGCGCCTGCAAGGTATGCGGCCGGGTACATCTGCTACGGCCAGAAGAATTTCAGCGAGGCCCTGCAGTGGTTCACCCTTGCGGCGAAGGATGCGCGGTTCGCCTCCATGTCGGACTACTATATCATTGAATGCCTTTTCATGCTCGGGGACCATAAGGCCGTGTGCGAACGCGCCCCGGAAATGCTGGATCGGGTGCCGCAGGAGCGCAGGCCGCATGTCGTCAGGCTCATCTCCGAGTCCTGGCTCGTGCTCGGCGATGCGGACAAGGCCCGCTACTGGTTTGACCGTAATGCGGATTCGTCCGAGCTGCGCTCCCGCAGCGACTATTTCTATGCCGGGTCTGTGCTCTATGCGGTGGATGATTACCAGGGCGCCATCGACAAATACTCCATGATGACAGAGCGGACGGACTCCATAGGGCAGATAGCAAACTACCATCTGGGCTACAGCTACATCCAGACCAAGAACAAGGTGGCCGCGATGGAGGCGTTCCGCGATGCCTCGAAGGTTTATTTCGACCCCGACATTACGGAGGATGCGTATTTCAACTACGCGAAGCTGGCGTTTGACCTGAACAATGATTCATCCGTTTTCGACGAGTACCTGAAACTCTATGCAGATAAGGAAAGGGGGGACAAGATCAACAGCTACATTGCCGTTGCGGCCCTATACGGGCATGACTACGAGACGGCTATCGAAGCCTATGGGAAGATAGACGACATGGATTCCGACATGACGCTCAACTATATGAAGGCCAATTATCTGCGTGCGTCTCAGCTCATCTCCAGCGGCTCATACCGTGCGGCCGTACCTTACCTGAAGGCCGCAGCGTACTATTCGGACAGGCTTTCGATGTTCAACCAGCTTTCCCGGTTCTGGATTGCCGAATCATACTATATGAACGACCAGTATGCCGAGGCTGTCGGACTGTATACCGAACTGTACAATATCTCCGCCCTCTACCACATGGAAGAAGGTTATCTCATACCTTATAATATAGCATACTGCCACTTCAAGCAGGGGGACTACCCGAAGGCGGCGAAGTGGTTCAGGGAGTACCTTTCCGGAGATTCGGTGAAATACAGGAAGGAGGCTGCCCTCAGGTATGCCGACTGCTTTTTCATGACTGCCGACTATGCCGGGGCTATCGATGCGTACAATGCCGTACTGAAGGACTTTTTCGACCCTGATGACATATACCCTTACTACCGCGCGGCCATCTCGTACGGCCTTGAAGGTGAGAATGCCAGGAAGATAGCCCTTCTCGACAATGTAAACAAGGCCTCCCCTTCATCCGCCTTCTATCCAGAGGCCCTTTTCGAGCTGGGGCGCTCGTATGTGGTGGCAGAGGACCCTGCCAGGGCAAGGGCCGTATTCGACAAGCTCGTCGGAACGGTCAAGGACAGCACCTACATAGCAAGGTCGATGATAGAGCTCGGGATGATCGACAGGAATGCCGGGGACAATGACAAGGCACTGGGCTATTTCAAGAAGGTCGTGGAGGAGTTCCCTCTGTCCGGATATGCGGACGATGCCCTTCTGGCCATCGAGTCCGTCTACCAGTCCGCCGGGGAGCCGGAGATATACCTCGCCTATATCGAGAAGATTGGAAAGGGTGCGCTCAAGACCGAAGAAGAGAAAGAGATGATGATCTTCAATGCCGCCGAGCAGATATACATGTCCGGCAACTACCAGAAGGCCCTGGTCTCCCTGCAGTCATATATGGATAAATACCCTATGGGCAGGATGTTCAGCCAGGCCGAATTCTATATGGCTGACAGCTACCGCAATACCGGGCAGCTTGAAAAGGCCTGCGACTACTATTCCAAAGTGGCTGGCAGCGGCTCCGGCTCTTTCCGCGAGCTGGCACTGCTCAACTACTCCAATATTTCGTACGACCTCCAGCGGTATGAGGACGCGCTCGGCGGCTATGAGTCCCTCAGGAATTCGGCCCTGCTCGAGAACAACAGGTACCAGGCCCTCGTGGGCATGATGCGCTCCGCGTATATGGCGCACCGCTATACCGATGCGATAGCGTATGCCGCCGAGGTGAAGGCCGGGGCTGACGGGGACATCGCGAGGGAGGCGGACAGGATCACTGCCAAGTCCTATATCGCCACGAGCCGCAGGGACGAGGCCTTCGCGATACTGGAGACCCTTGCCGCGGATCCCGGTACGCCTGAAGGTGCCGAAGCCGCATGGCTGATAATCCAGGACTGCTATGACAGGGGCGATTTCACCGGGGTCGAGAACAAGGTCTACAGCCTTTCCGACTCGAAGACTCCGCAGACCTACTGGCTTGCCAAGTCGTTCATAGTCCTGGGCGACGCATTCGCCGAGAGAGGGGAGCTTGAGCAGGCCAAGGCTACATTCCAGAGCATCCTGGACGGATATGCCCCTCCTGCCGGAGGCGATGATGTCCAGGACAATGTGAAGATGAGGCTCTCGAAGCTCGAAGAACTGATGTCCGCCCCGGCAGACACCACAGCTACGATGACGGATGAACTGTAATAAGACCGAAGATATGCACCGCAACAGATTATTCACAATTCTTATCCTCCTGCCGGCGGCAATATGCGCTTCCGCGCAGGACATAGACCCTACGGTCGAGGTGTCCCGCACCTACCAGGGAAAGATGATGGAGGTACACAAGCCGATGATATCCATGCAGATCCCTGACAGCGTGATGCAATTCGACCTGGATTTCGACTATTCGGTCTTCGACAGTCCGTATAAGGGAACATACGAGTTCAACCCCTATCTCCAGGACATGAAGCCGCACCCGGCTGCATGGACGGGCAGGAGGCTGTTCCTCAGGGCCGGTGCCGGTTATCCCCTGCATCCGGTTTTCGATTTCGTGTGGTCCCCTGACCTGAAGGGCAGGTTCCGTATGTCCGCATACGCCACCCACAGGTCTTATGTCGGGAGATACAGGTCGATAACCCCTGTGCTGGACGAGTCTTCCGGTGATATAAGCCTCGGCTCCCCCTCGGGAGACGCCTCGGGGAGCAACGGATGGAAGGGCTACGACCTTCTGACGACGGCAGGGGTTGAGGGCCGCCTCGGCTGGGACAAGGGTGAATTTACTTTCGATGCCGGCTACAGGGGCCTGGCCACTAAGGATTCGCTGCTGACAAGGGGGTACAATGCCTTTACCGCCGGGCTCAGGGTCCGTTCATCCGAAAGCAGGGACCGCTATTTCCTCTATGATGTGGCCGCGGACTACATGTACGGTGCCGACAACCTTGAATATACAGGCTTTGCAGGCTCCCGGGGCCTTTCCGGACATGAGTTTTCATTGTCTTCGGCATTCGGGCCGGTGTTCTCCAGGAGCCAGAGGCTCACTGTAGGGCTTGGACTGGATATGGTGTCATACTCCAGAGCCTTCGGAACCACTGCCGGGAAGGTCAGCGTATCTCCGAAGTATACCTTTGCCAAAGGACGGTGGAATCTGGGGCTCGGCCTCGTGTTCTCTGCCATGTTCAGCGGAGGAGAGGACGGTCTGCTGCCTGCCCAGAACACGGAGAGGGGCCAGTATGTCTACCCTGACATAAATATAAGCTATGACGTTATCCGGGACTATATGCGTATCTATGCCCTTGTCGGAGGCGGCGAGAGCATAGGGCGGTATTCCTCCATGCTCGAGAAGGGCCATTTCATACATCCCCTGTTCACTCTCATGGCAGGTACCCCTCTGATAGACAATACGGTTGAGCGCATTTCCGCTTCGTTGGGCATACGCGGGAACATCGCCTCACGGTTCAGCTACGACCTCAGGGCCGGCTACAGGAATTTCGCCAGCGCTCCGGTGTACGCCGTCCTCTCGTCTTCCGGAGCATCAGTGGACAGCCCTTCTCCTGCCCTTGGATATACAGGGATGCAGATATTCTACGCCTCCCTTGACTACGGGTGGAGTTCGGCGGACTTCTCCCTTGACGGGAATTTCACATACAGGCATTCCGACCTGTCGTCGGACGGTGTCCTCCCTGCCGGCTACGGCACATGGATGTCGTTCTTCCGGCCTGCCGCTTTCTCCGGGGATGTCCGTGCGCTGTACAACTGGCGCAGCCGTATCTATGCCGGGGCAGACTGCGGCTTCTCCCTCGCGCGCGAAAGCGCACTGTGCCTTATGGACGGCTATGCTGATGTCGGCATCTACCTGGAAGTCAGGACAGCCAGGCTGTTCTCCTTCTGGATTCGCGGCGGGAACCTCCTCAATATGACCGTCCAGCACATGCCTATGTACGCCGACAGCGGAATAAACTTTACCGCCGGAATCTGCTTGAATTTGTGATAAAATTATTAATTTTGCCCATTTAATTGTCATTATTGTATGAGCGAAAATATCAATCACGACGCGAACCAGTATTCAGCCAACAGCATACAGGTCCTCGAAGGGCTTGAGGCCGTCAGGAAAAGGCCGTCCATGTATATAGGCGATGTAGGAAAGAGGGGATTGCACCATCTGGTCTATGAGGTGGTGGACAACAGTATAGACGAGGCCCTGGCCGGGTACTGTACCCATATCGAAGTCTCGATAAACGAAGACAACTCAATAACAGTCAGGGACAACGGGCGAGGTATCCCTACAGGGATGCACGAAAAGGAGCACCGCTCGGCCCTGGAGGTTGTCCTCACCGTCCTCCATGCAGGAGGAAAGTTCAGCAAGGACAGCTACAAGGTCTCCGGAGGTCTGCACGGCGTGGGCGTATCCTGCGTCAATGCGCTCTCCGACTATCTCAAGGCGGAGATCCACAGGGAAGGCAAGGTGTTCGTCCAGGAGTATTCCAAGGGAAAGCCGCTCGGTGACGTAGCCGTGACAGGCGAGGCCCCTGACACCGGGACCATCATAACCTTCCATCCGGATGCGGAGATATTCACCACCACTACCGTATATGATTACGATACGCTTGCAGGCCGTCTGCGCGAGCTGGCGTATCTGAACAAGGGAATAACCCTCACTCTCACCGACAGGCGCGAGCTCATCAAGGACACAGATGACAACGGGGTCGAGACAGAGGCCTACAAGAAAGAGGTGTTCTATTCCAAGGATGGTCTTAAAGAGTTCGTGCAGTATCTCGATGCCGACTCCGAGAAGCTGATCGAGACTCCTATCTGCCTGGAGACCGACAAGATCATCCCTATCGAGATAGCCATGCAGTACAACACTGGCTTCACCGAAAAAATCTACTCTTACGTAAACAATATCAATACAATAGAAGGAGGTACCCACCTCCAGGGCTTCAGGATGGGCCTCACCAGGACGCTGAAGAACTATGCCGAGAAGAACGGCATGCTCGCCAAGCTTAAATTCGACCTTGACGCGTCCGACTTCCGCGAGGGGCTCACTGCTGTGGTGTCCGTGAAAGTGGCCGAGCCGCAGTTCGAGGGCCAGACAAAGACCAAGCTCGGTAACGGGGAGGTCGTTTCTGCCGTGTCACAGGCCACGGCCAATGCGCTGGAGTCCTACCTTGAGGAGAACCCTAAGGATGCTAAGGCCATCGTAGACAAGGTTATCCTTGCCGCCACGGCCCGCCACGCCGCCCGCAAGGCGCGGGAGATGGTGCAGCGCAAGACCGTCATGTCGGGGGCCGGGATGCCCGGCAAGCTGGCTGACTGCTCGGAGCGCGACCCGGAGAAATGCGAGCTCTTCCTCGTCGAGGGAGACTCCGCAGGCGGTACCGCAAAGCAGGGCCGCGACCGTATGACCCAGGCCATCCTCCCGCTCAGGGGTAAGATCCTGAATGTGGAGAAGGCCATGGAGCACAGGGTGTTCGAGAGCGAGGAGATACGCAACATATACACTGCCCTGGGCGTAACCGTGGGCACCGAGGAGGACAGCAAGGCGCTGAACCTTTCCAAGCTCAGGTACCACAAGGTGATCATCATGACCGATGCCGATGTGGACGGCAGCCATATCGCCACACTTATCCTGACGTTCTTCTTCCGCTATATGCTTGACCTCATCAGGAACGGCTATGTATATCTGGCTACCCCGCCTCTCTATTTGGTGAAGAAAGGAAAGGAGGAGATATACTGCTGGACTGAGGAGCAGCGCAAGGACGCCACCATGAAGCTCGGCAAGGGCTCCGACAAGGGCGTTACCGTCCAGAGGTACAAAGGTCTTGGAGAGATGAGCGACGAGCAGCTCTGGGACACTACCATGGACCCGTCAAAGAGGCTCCTCCGTCAGATTACCATAGACAATGCGGCCGAGGCCGAGCGCACCTTCTCCATGCTCATGGGTGATGATGTGCCGCCACGCCGGGAATTCATCGAGGCGAATGCCCATTACGCCAACATTGACGCTTAAAACCAAATAAGACCGTGATTTCGGCGTCGGACTTGTTCCTCATATTTTAAGGTAACTCCGGTGTTCAGGACTTCGTCCGCCTTGAAATCCCCCGTCTTGTCTGATTTTAGGAACCGTTGTGAAATTTGTACTAAAATTTAAATATTATGGATATTTTCGATAGAATCGCAAGAGATTCAGGCGGCCCTCTCGGCCAATACAGGCAGAAGGCGTTCGGATACTACATGTTTCCAAAGCTCGAAGGCGAGCTCGGCCCTCACATGACCTTCAGGGGCAAGAAAGTGCTGAACTGGAGCCTGAACAATTATCTCGGCCTGGCAAACCATCCCGAGGTGAGGAAGACCGATGCTGAAGCTGCTGCAAAATGGGGCCTTGCATACCCTATGGGCAGCCGCATGATGACAGGCCACACCTCCCTCCACGAGAAATTCGAAAGGGAACTTGCCGAGTTCGAGAGGAAAGAGGATGCCTTCCTGTTCAACTTCGGCTATCAGGGAATCATCTCCACCATCGACGCCCTGATGGACAGGCACGATGTGATAGTCTATGATTCAGAGGCACATGCATGTCTTATTGACGGGGCGCGCCTGCACATGGGCAAGCGCATGACCTACCGCCACAACGACATCGAGAGCTGCGAGGCCACCCTCAAGCGTGCGACCAAGCTCTGCGAGGAGACAGGCGGCGGAATCCTTCTTATCACTGAGGGTGTGTACGGGATGACCGGCGCCCTTGGAAACCTTGACGAGATTGTTGCACTCAAGAAGAAATACAAATTCAGGATACTCATAGACGATGCGCACGGCTTCGGCAATATGGGGCCTACCGGTAGGGGTACCTCGGAGCATTTCGGCGTGATGGACGATGTGGACCTTTATATAGGTGCGTATGCAAAGTCCATGGCGAGCATCGGCGGTTTCGTGGCAGGCCCGAAGGTGATTATCGACTACCTGCGCTACAACCTCCGTTCGCAGATCTATGCCAAGTCCCTCCCGATGGCTTTCGTGGAAGGCGGTCTCAAACGTCTTGAGATTATCCGCAGCGCCGAGGGCGACGAGCTCCGCAAGAAGCTCTTCACCATCACCCGTACACTGCAGGACGGCTTCCGCAGGCTCGGTTTCGACATAGGCCCGGCACAGGCATGTGTCACTCCTGTAGCCATCAAGGGCGGCGTCGGCCAGGCTACACGTATGGCGGTCGACCTCCGCGAGAACTACGGGATATTCTGTTCAATCGTTGTCTATCCGGTCATCCCTAAGGGCATGGTCATTTTCCGTATCATATCCACTGCGGCACATTCCATGGAGGATGTGGAATACACCCTGAAGGCTTTCACCGAGATGCGCGACAAGCTCAACAGGGGCGAGTATGACGGGGATGACGTTATAGACATGGCAGACAAAGGCTGATTAAGATGGCAAGGCCCGTCAGGGCCGCACCGGAGCGTCAGCGAGGCTTCCGGGAGGGAAGCCGAAGCAGCGAAGGTGCCGGCGTAGCACAGCGGAGCCGCATGCCCCACTGGGGCTGTCGCCGTCAGGCGACTGGGGGTGGACTGACCGGATTTCTGCAGGAAATCCCTAACGTCAGTATGACGTATTCCGGTCATAAAAGAAAGTATTGGCTTTTAGGATAATAAACTACAATTTAATTCGTCGGACTGACGTTGATTATGAAACGCGATTACTTCAAAGGGAAAGTGATTGTCATTACGGGAGCCAGCTCGGGAATCGGGTTGGCTTCTGCCGAATTATTCGCGTCACTGGGCGCGAAACTTTCCCTGGCGGCTCGCTCGGAGGACAAGCTGAAAGAGCTTGCCGGGCGGATTTCGCCTGACCCTGACAGGGATATCCTGTGCGTAAAGACCGACGTGTCGGTTGAGGAGGACTGCAGGAATCTGGTTGACAGGACCGTGGAGAAGTTCGGCAGGATAGATATCCTGGTGAACAACGCAGGGCTTTCCATGAGGGCCATGTTCCGCGACCTGGACCTGTCCGTGATAAAGACTCTCATGGACGTAAACTTCTGGGGGACAGTCTACTGCACCAAATATGCACTTCCTTTCCTTCTGCAGTCCAAAGGCTCTGTAGTGGGTGTGATTTCCATCGCCGGATTCGCCGGACTGCCTGGGCGCACCGGCTACGCATCTTCCAAGTACGCCATCAGGGGCTTCCTCGATACGCTCAGGATAGAGCATCTGTATGACGGTCTCCATGTGATGGTGTTTGCCCCCGGGTTCACTGCCTCCAATGTGCGCAACGCCGCCCTTACCGCGGACGGGAGCAGGCAGGGCAAGACGCCGAGGGACGAAGGCAAGATGATGACTGCCGAAAAGGTGGCAATGTATATGGCAAAAGGCCTGGAAAAGCGCAGGTCAGAGATGATACTTACCCCGATAGGGAAACTGACGGTGCTCATGCACAATATATTCCCCCGTCTTACCGACCGTCTTGAGTTCAGTTACATGGCCAAGGAGCCTGACAGCCCGTTCCACAGGAAATGACTTTTTCTACATCCAGTCTTATGCAGAACAATCTCACACCGGGTTCCGCCGGGGAAATCTTCCTTTACCAGGACAGCAGGAAATCAGGGTCGGTGCACCGTTTCGTCACTACCCTTACGATGCATGTGCGCAGGCCCCAGCTGGAGCAGGCGGTGGCTGACCTGATGCCGAGGTTCAGGCATTTCGCCGCAGGCGTCAGGAAGGAGGGGGAGTCTATCGTTTTTTCCCCGCTGGATGCAGGAGTGCCCGTATTCGAATCAAGGGACGACCTGGTGAGCGACACACTGCCGGAAATGGGCAGCGCCGAACTCGGCGGATACCTGTTCAGGATATCGTATTCGCAGAAATCCATATTCTTCGACTGGCACCTTTCCCTATCTGACGGGAAAGGCATGCTCGAATTCATCAAGGCCGTGATATTCCGTTATGTCCGCCTGTGCGGCTTCCCTGTCAGGAACGACGGCACGGTCAAGGAGTTTGACGACCCGTCGAATGCCATAGAGGGTATCGACCCGTACGAAAGGCTGGATGACATACCGGCATCCCGGCCTGTATGGTATATGGACGCGGCTGCATTCAGCATCCCTCCCGCAGAGGACGGCAGCGCCGCGGAGAAGGTGCATGTGCAGCAGGTCCGGATCCCGCTTGCAAGGGTCAAGGGCCAGGTGAAGGAATATCTCTCCCTCCCGGAGTCGTTCATCTCCCCGCTGTTCTCCCATGCGCTGTATGAACGTTTCCGCGGGCAGATCCGGCAGGGGGAATACATTGTGTCATCCATAAAGGAAAACCTCCGTCCGCATTTCCCTACGGCCTCGCTCCGCACCTTTTTCTCTCCGGTGACCCTTGCCTACAACAGGAAGGTGGACGAATATCCTTTCGGGACCGTCCTCATGTCCCAGAAGAAGCTCCTTGACGCCCAGCTCAGGCAGGACGCTCTTGCATACAGCGCCAAGCGCATGATGAAGACGGTGGAGCGCTCATGCGGGGAGGGCATACCGTTCGGAGAGAAACTGCGGCTGTGCGGCAGCTGCCTCGATACTGCCGAGCGTTCAGCCTCGTTTTCCATATGCAATGTAGGGAAGATCGCCATGCCGGAGTCCCTGCAGCAGTATATCGTGGAATTCTATCCGGTCGTGCCGTCCGGAAGCTATGCCGGGGCTCTCTCTATCGTGAATTTCAGGGGAGACCTTGTGGTGACAGTGACCGGCAGGCCGGAGGATGATATGTCCGTCACATCCAGGTTTGTCGAGCTCCTCAACAGTCACGACATCCCGGCCTTCATCTCTGATGAATACTGGTTTACACAGATAAGATACCTACCTGAAAAAATCGCAGACAATGGATAAGACCAATTTACCTCACGGGTGGAAGGTATA
Organism: uncultured Bacteroidales bacterium; assembly: GCA_944326305.1. GTDB lineage: Bacteria > Bacteroidota > Bacteroidia > Bacteroidales > UBA932 > Cryptobacteroides. The sequence goes on along the minus strand of CALVDL010000017.1, from coordinate 36,677 downwards.
TGCGCCTCTGCTTGTGCTCCTGGCGATTTTCGTGCTCCTGATGCCGAGGAGCGGGAAGTTCAACTATGACTACAAGAAGGGCATGCCGTGGATGTACGAGACCCTTGTCGCGCAGTTCGACTTCCCGGTGCTAAAGACAAGCGAGCAGCTTCAGATTGAAAAGGAGCAGGCGAGTGCGAATGTCATCCCGTATTACAGGTATTCCGAGAACATCGTCAATGACGCCCTTTCGGCCCTCAGGGCCACCTCCCTCGGAAAGTATGATAGCCTTAAGCCTGAACTTCCAAGGATAATGTCCGCCATATACGAGAAGGGCATTGTCGAGAACATATCGGCTTCCGAAGCCGCCCTGGATGCGGATAACGTGATCTTCGTACAGAGGGCGAAACGGGCTGCCGAGGTCCCCGTGACCGAGGTGTATACAGCCGAGTCGGCGAAACAGCGTTTTGCGCAGGAGGTCTCCATGCTGGACGGGACATGCAATGCGGACTCCCTCTGCCGCTATTCCGGGATATACGACCTCCTTATCCCGAACCTGATTTTCGACAGGCAGACCACCGACCTGGTGCACGAGGAGTCCGTGAACTATGTGTCGCCTACCTCCGGTGTGGTCAATTCCGGCCAGCTGATTGTGGCGAAAGGGGAGATGATAACCTCTGAAATCGAGCAGCTGCTTGACTCCTACAAGGCTGAATACGAGAGCAGTTTCGGCTATTCCGGCCCACGTGTCCTGCTGTGGATCGGGAATACCCTCATTGCCCTTGCCCTCGTGGTCATCCTGTTCCTCTCCATTTATTATACGAACTGGACCATCTTCAGTCCCGGGGCTTTCAACAAGTACCTCTACCTGCTTCTCATTTTCCTGATCTCGTTCCTGATGGCGATATTCGTCGAGAAGGCTGACCCGAGTTTCCTGTACCTGGTGCCGTTTGTGCTCATTGCATTGTACCTGAGGGCGTTCTTCAAGAAAAGGGTAGTCCTTCCTGTCTATATCATATCGCTCCTTCCCCTGCTCGTATTCTCGCACAACGGACTGGAACTGTTCGTCATGAACCTTGTCGCAGGGGTGGTCGCCATATATGTGTTCATGTTCTTCAACAAGGGATGGCAGCAGTTCGTCACGGCGCTGTGCGTCTTTGTCTCCCTGCTGACGGTGTACATGGGATTCAGGTTCATAGACGGGATAAAGGGCTTCAATGACTACACGACTGTATTCTTCATGTTCCTGGGCTCTTTCCTGATAGTCGCCGGCTATCCTCTGGTCTACCTTTTCGAGAAGATATTCATGCTCGTCTCCAGTTCGAGGCTTGTGGACCTCTGCGACACCAACAGCAAGCCGCTTCTGGAGCTGGCGCATAAGGCCCCGGGCACGTTCCAGCACTGTCTCCAGGTGATGAACATGGCGGATGCCGCCGCAAAGGCGATAGACGCCGACGTACCTCTGGTGCGTGCGGGTGCGCTTTACCATGACATAGGCAAGACTGTGAATCCGCAGTGCTTCATAGAGAATGACTCCACTGGTACGAACTACCACCAGGGACTTTCCCCGCAGGAGAGTGCGAAAGAGATCATCAAGCATGTCCCTGACGGCCTCGCCCTTGCCGACAAGTACAAGCTGCCGGAGGAGATCAAGCAGTTCATCGTGACCCACCACGGTACTACATGCACCGCGTATTTCTACAATAAATATCTCAATGCAGGAGGCGACCCTGCCAATGCCGATGACTTCTACTACAAGGGTACCAAGCCGAAGACCCCTGAACAGGTGATCGTCATGCTGTGCGACACCCTTGAGGCCGCGTCCAGGACCTTGAAGGATTATACTCCGAAGAGCATCTCGGACCTGGTTGAAGGCGTAGTCCGGTCCAAGATGGAAGCCGGCCAGTTCGAGAATGCCGATATTACCATGAAGGACCTGAATACCATCAAGGAAGTGATGAAGGACTACATCCAGCAGATTCACCATGCGAGGGTGGTGTACCCGAAACGCAACCTCCCGGACCGCCATTCCCGTCCGGATGCCTGATTTTGATAATATCCGGGGAATTGCTATATTTGCACCCTTTGCAGTTGAAAAGAAAAAATATAAATAATTAATATATATGAACATAACACAGAACAAGGTTGACGATCTCAACTTGGAATTGACCCTTTCAATCGGAAAGGATGACTATGCGGACCGCCGCAGGAAGAAACTTAACGAGCACAAGAGGACAGCTGAATTCAAGGGATTCAGGAAAGGCATGGTGCCTATGTCCCTTGTCGAGAGGATATATGGACAGTCAGCCCTCGTGGACGCCGTGAACGACATCATCGCCGATTCGCTGAACGGCTTCATAAAGGAGAACAGCCTCAAGCTTGTGGGCGAGCCGCTGCCGAGCGAGGACCAGCCGCAGACAGAGTGGGTGAACGGCAATGACTTCACATTCAAGTTCGACCTTGCCACCACTCCGGAAGTCTCTTTCGAGCTTTCCAAGGATGACAGTATACCTTATTACAATATAGAAGTGAAGGATGCTGCCAAGACTGAAATGAAGGACAACCTCCTGAAGCAGTACGGGTCGCTCGAGGACGGCCAGGAGGCTGGTGCTGACGATTTCATCATCGTCGATTTCGAGCAGGGTGACACTAAGGTAGAGGGTACCTATGTAGCTATCCGCAACATTGACGAGGCCGTGCGCGGCTCGTTCATCGGCATCAAGCCGGGCGAGACACGCCAGGTCAATGTCAACGAGGCATTCACAAACGAGTCCGACCGCGCTTCCATGCTCAAGGTAAAGAAAGAGGACCTTGCCTCCCTGGACCCTATGTTCACCATGACCGTCAAGACTGTCAAGACATTCGTGCCTGCCCCTATGGTGCAGGAGACCTTTGACAAGATCTTCGGCGAGGGCAATGTAAAGAGCGAAGAGGAGTTCGATGCCAAAGTGGACGAGAGGCTCCGTTCGGAGTACGCGCAGGAGTCGGAGTTCCGTTTCACGAAGGATGCCAAGGACTACCTTCTGAAGAAGGCAGGTATAGTACTTCCGGAGAAGTTCCTCAAGAGATGGGTTTTCGTGGCCAATGACGGGAAGTTCACCATGGAGGAGATCGAGAAGGATTTCCCTCTTTTCCTCGAGGACTTCAGGTGGAACATGGTGCGCGGCTACCTGATGGACAAGTATCAGGTGAAGGTAGAGGAGGCCGACCTCCTTGCCAGCGCGAAGGCTTTCGCCGCTTACCAGTTCGCCATGTACGGTATAGGGAATGTCCCTGAGGACCAGCTCGAGACATACGCGAAGAGCATCCTCTCGCAGGAGAAGGAGGGCCGCAGGGTCCTTGAGCAGGTCGAGGACCAGAAGACTCTCGAGGCCGTGCGCGCAGTCGTGACCCTCGACACGAAGACCGTTTCTGTAGAAGAGTTCAGGGAGCTGAAATAAGCTGATATGGAGAAGGATTTCGACAGATATGCCCGTCTGGAGCATGGCATAAGCTCGATGACTATGCACCGTTACCATTCTGTCTACGATGCATATATCAATCCCACCATCATCGAGGAACGCAAGCTGAATGTGGCTTCGATGGATGTGTTCAGCCGTCTGATGATGGACCGGATCATCTTTCTGGGTGTCCCTATCGATGACGATGTGGCCAATATCATCCAGGCGCAGCTGCTGTATCTGGCCTCTACCGACAGCTCTGCTGACATATCATTGTATATCAACACTCCGGGCGGGTCTGTGTCTTCCGGCCTCGGCATATATGACACCATGCAGCTCATAGAGCCTGATGTCGCCACCATCTGTACCGGCATGGCCGCATCCATGGGTGCGGTGCTGCTCTGCGCGGGTGCTGCGGGCAAGCGTTCCGCCCTGCCTCATTCAAGGGTGATGATCCACCAGCCGCTCGGCGGCGCACAGGGGCAGGCTTCGGATATAGAGATTGCCGCCCGTGAGATAGTGAAGATAAAGAACGAGCTTTACGGCATCATCTCGGAGCATACCGGGAGGCCTCTCGAACAGATTGTGGCCGACGGTGACAGGGACCACTGGATGACATCATCCGAGGCCCTTGAGTACGGGATGATAGATGAAATCCTTACCAGGAAAAGGAAATAATGGCTAAAGGGAAGAACAACGAACAGAGGTATTGCATGTTCTGCGGCAGGAGCGAGGCTGAAGTGCCCCTCCTGCTGCAGGGCCTTGATTCCTGCATCTGCAGCGACTGCGTGAAGCTGTGCCATGACTATATATCGAACATGGCGCCTGCTGCCCCGCACAAGCATGGCAAACTGGAGAAAATCCTGAAGCCCAAGGAGATACATGCCTATCTCGACCAGTATGTCATAGGCCAGGACAGGGCCAAGAAACTTCTTTCGGTAGCTGTCTACAACCATTACAAGCGCATCAACCACAACCTTGACGAATCCAGGGACCTCGAGATAGAGAAGTCGAACATCCTCATGGTCGGCCCGACAGGTACGGGAAAGACCCTGCTGGCGAAGACCATAGCAAGGCTGCTTGAAGTCCCGTTCACCATAGTTGATGCCACTGTCCTCACAGAGGCAGGATATGTGGGGGAGGATGTGGAGAGCATCCTTACCAGGCTGCTCCAGGAGGCGGACTATGATGTCGCCCTTGCCGAGCGCGGTATCGTGTTCATCGACGAGATTGACAAGATAGCCCGCAAAAGCGACAACCCGTCCATCACCCGTGATGTCTCCGGGGAGGGCGTCCAGCAGGCCATGCTGAAGCTCCTTGAGGGCAATGTGGTCAACGTCCCGCCGAAAGGGGGACGCAAGCATCCCGAGCAGGAGTTCATACAGGTCAATACGCAAAGCATCCTTTTCATCTGCGGAGGCGCATTCGAGGGGATAGAGAGGCGCATCGCCCAGAGGCTCAATACGCAGGTGATAGGATACGGTGCGGCGAACAGGCAGACTGTAGACAAGGAAAACCTCCTGCAGTATGTGTCCGCCCAGGACCTGCGTGCATACGGCCTCATTCCGGAGATCATAGGGCGTCTGCCGGTCATCACCTATCTGGACCAGCTTGACAGGGCTGCTCTCCTGAGAATCCTGACCGAGCCGAAGAATGCCATCATCCGCCAGTATGAGAAGATGTTCGAACTGGACGGTATACAGCTGAAGATTGAGCCGGGAGTGCTTGACCTGATAGTGGACACTGCGATAGAGAACAAGCTGGGGGCCAGGGGACTGCGTTCCATCTGCGAGCAGATCATGACGGATGCGATGTATGAGGCACCGTCATCCAGGAAGAAGACCTTTGACCTCACGCTCGACTATGCCAAGGCCCATTTGGGAGCCGTGCCGGGACATTGATTCTCCTGTCTGCCGCCCCGGACTGCAATGATGTCATTCCGGACAACGTGTGCGGCTCGCATCCGAAGGGTCTACTGTTTGACCTGCCATCCCGGGCTAAGCCGGAAGATCTGTCTCGGACCTGTCATCCAGGATTAAGCCGGAGAATCTGTCTCGGAGCTGTCATCCCGAGCGAAGCCGAGGGATCTGTAAATTAAGAAAATAGTAAAACCCCTTTAAAAGGGGAATGTATAATTAACAATTTAATACAATGAAAAGATTTTTAACCGCCCTGATGGCAGCATCTGCCATTTTCGCACTCAACTCATGTACGGAGGACACTCCTGTTGAAGACGGCCCTTCAATCGAATGGAAATCCAATTCTGATTTCAGCACAGTCGACATCACCGAAACTATGGATGTCAACCTTACGATCAAAGCTCCTGCTGGAATCAAATCATTTACAGTAGACGTAAAGTCTGATGCACTTGAACAGGTCCTTGGAGCGATTTCTTCCAACGGTTCTACTCTTGACCTTATCAATGATACCAAACTTATAGAAGGTCTGAAAACTATGGCTTCAATGGAAGGCTATGAAGGTTTGGCAGACCTGCCAACTGGAGACGCCATTCTCAACCAGACATCCATTGATTTCAATATTTCCAGCCTTGTCCCTCTTATCCTGCTTCTTACACAGAATGAGACTGAGGAATCTCTCCACGAGTTCACTATAAATGTGACGGACAATAATGCCAAGACTGCGACCGAGACCTGTACATTCCGCAGAGTTGCATCTGATACTCCTTCGTATGCTGCGCCTACTATGACATGGGAAGGGAATGAGAGTTTTGATGTTGAGGAAATAGAAGAAGGGATGATAGTGAAATTCACAATAAATGTACCTGCTGGTATAGAATCCCTTGTTGTAGATATAAATTCATCTGCATTGAATCCTATTGGCATTTCTTCGCTTGATTTTGTAAATGTTGAAAATAACAACGATATGCTTGCTGGTGTAGTAACAGGGATTCTTGGAGATCAGGATATTACGACTGCAACCATCCTTACTTTGGATTTGTCAACTCTGATGCCTATGCTTCTTAAGCTTCCGACCTTGACACCGGACAGTGATCATGTGTTTACCGTGAAACTGACGGACAAGGCAGGTCAGGATCTTGAACAGGCATGTACTTTCCACTATACCGGCGAAACAACACCTACCCTTTCGGTAGATGAATCAAGCGTAGACCTCTGGGCCAACACAGTGAAACTTAACGTATCGGGGGAGGTAACCTCCGTCGCCTACCGTGAGAAAGATACTGAAACATGGATAGAGGTAAAGGCTGATGATAACGGCGAATACATTGTCGCTCCGGTATGGAATGAAGGAAAAAATGATGCGGGGCTTACTGTTTATACTCCAGAAACTGGCACTGGTATATTCGCTGGCAAGACATACGAGTTCCAGCTTAACGGTGAGACTGTAGCCGATGCAGAACTTACTACTGACTCCGGTGATGTGATTCCGAATGGGGATATGTCTCAGTGGTCAACCACTGATGATGTTGAGCCTCTGCCTTATCCTAATGCAGAAGGTGATACATTCTGGACAAGCGGTAATAATGGCGCAACACCAGAACTTTGTGTAAATGATAATGGGGCTGCGAAATTATCCTCTATACAAGACTTTGTTATTATAATGGATGTTTTTGCAGCAGGTAATTTATATACAGGCACATTCAATTACACTCTCCCAGCAGAAGCAAGCTTTGGTCAAACTTATGATTGGAGTGCTAGACCAAAGGCATTGAAAGTTAAGTATAAGGCAAATATTGGAGTTATTGACTTTGTTTCATCTACTCTTCCAGAAGATAGTGGTGTTGTAAAGGGAGAAACAATTGATAAGGCGAGGATATTTGCTGTAGTAACAGATTGGAATGCTATGCATATGGTGAAATCTGGCTGGGGAGAACCATCTGGAATGTGGGATCCGGAGGATGCTAATAAATTAGAAGAGGGTGCTATTTTGGGGTACGCATCTCAGTATATTACTGAATCCACAACAGGAGAATCATTCGTAGAACTTGTTATACCGTTTAATTGGTATGATACTGCAGCTAAACCGACAGAAGGGAATTATTCTATTGTGATTTCTTGTGCCGCAAGTTCTTTAGGTGACTATCTCACCGGCTGCTCAACCAACAAACTCTGGGTAGACGACTTCGAGTGGGTTTACTAAAACCTTACCTTACATGACACTCCGGTATCCGGAACAGTAATCCGGAAAACCGCATGTATTATCCTTAGGCTGTCCTTCGGGGCGGCCTTTTTTCATCCGATTTTCCCGTCAGATCCCTCGGCTGCGGCTGCGCCTCCGCTCGGGATGACAAAAACCGCCCTCATGGTGACAGTTAACCTCCGCTTTCCTGTCATTTCTACCGAGCGCAGCGAGCGGAGAAATCTGCTTCCCTTGCCCTCCGTTTTATTGGTTATGAGGAAAATAATGCTATCTTTGTAAAGATTGGCATTAAAATCATAGACCACATGAAACATTATATCGAAAAGAACAGGGAAAGGTTCCTGGATGAGCTTTACTCGCTCCTCAGGATTCCTTCAGTGAGTTCCCTTGATGAACATAAGCCGGACATGAAGAAATGTGCGGACCGTCTGGTAGAGCTCCTTCTTGAAGCAGGTGCAGATACGGCATCAGTCTATCCGACAGAGGGGCATCCGGTGGTATTCGGCGAGAAGATTGTCGACCCGGCATTGAAGACGGTGCTTGTCTACGGGCATTATGATGTACAGCCTGTTGACCCTCTGGAGCTTTGGAAGTCAGACCCTTTCGAGCCGGAGATCAGGGACGGGGCCATATACGCGAGAGGGGCCAACGATGACAAGGGGCAGCTTTTCATGCATCTCAAGGCCTTCGAATACATGGTCCGTGAAGCCGGACTCCGCCACAACGTGAAGTTCATCTTCGAAGGCGAGGAGGAAATCGGAAGCCCTTCGCTTGCCTCATGGGCCAGGGAGCACAAGGACCTGCTGAAAGCCGACATCATACTCGTGTCGGACACTACCATGATTTCAGAGAGCGTACCTTCCATCAATTGCGGCATGCGCGGTCTCTCGTACGTTGAGGTCAAGGTTACGGGCCCGGACAAGGACCTGCATTCAGGCCATTACGGCGGTGCGGTGGCGAACCCGATCAATGTCCTGTGCGACATGATCTCCACCCTTATCGACAAGGACGGCCATATAACGGTCAAGGGATTCTATGACGATGTGGTGGAGCTTTCAGATGAGGACAGGGCGAAACTTGCACGGGCGCCGTTCGATATAGAGGAATACAAGTCTTTCCTCGGTGTCAGGGAGCTTAAAGGCGAGGCCGGCTACACTACACTCGAGCGCACCGGCATCAGGCCGTGCCTGGATGTGAACGGCATCTGGGGAGGGTATACCGGGGAAGGGGCCAAGACCGTGCTTCCTTCAGAGGCCCATGCGAAAATCTCCATGCGGCTGGTGCCGAACCAGGACAGCGAGACCGTCACCCGTCTTTTCATGGAGCATTTCAAGTCCATTGCTCCGGATTATGTAAAGGTTGATGTCAGGCCTTGCCACGGGGGAAACGGTTTCCTGATACCTATATCCTCGCCTGCATATCAGGCTGCGTCAAGGGCCATGACGGATGTCTACGGCATCGAGCCTGTCCCGAGCCGCGGAGGCGGCAGCATCCCTGTCCTTGCAGACCTGCAGCGTATCTTGGGCATCGACCCTCTGCTGATGGGATTCGGCCTTGAAAGGGATACGATACATTCACCGAACGAAAGCTATCTCCTCAGCCAGCTTTTCAGGGGGATGGAAGCCATAGCGTTGTTTTACAGATACTATTGATCAGACATGCCCCGGACGCATCCCTCAGATGGATGTTTCCGGCGGCCTGACAAAATACCAGCAATCATGAACAGAGAAGAATTGTATCAGCAGATCAGGAAGAAGAAATCCATGCTCTGTGTGGGCCTGGACGTGGATTTCGATAAGATGCCAGACCATATCAAGGCCCTTGCGGAAGATGAGCCCATTGCGGTGAACGGGACCTTGTTCAAGGGGCGTGCCCGTTCCGTGGTGGAGTTCAACAAGGCTGTCATAGATGCCACGGCACCGTACTGCGTGGCCTACAAGCCCAACCTTGCATTCTACGAATGTTATGGGACAGACGGTATAAGGGCCCTGGAAGCCACTGTAGACTATATCCGCAGCCGTTATCCTGAAATATTCCTGATTGCCGACGCCAAGCGCGGCGACATCGGGAATACCGCCAGGATGTACGCCAAGGCCTTTTTCGAGACGATGGACTTCGACGCAGTCACCCTTGCACCTTACATGGGAGCCGACAGCGTTACCCCGTTCCTCGGATACAAGGATAAATGGGCCATAGTCCTTGCCCTTACATCCAATGCATCCGCATACCAGTTCCAGACAGCCACAAAAGACGGCAAGCCCCTCTATCAGGCTGTCATGGAGGAGATGATGTCGATATCGACACCGGACAACATGATGTTCGTCGTAGGTGCCACCAAGGCGGACAGGCTGACTGAGATAAGGTCGTTCTGTCCGGACAATTTCCTTCTTGTCCCTGGGGTCGGGGCACAGGGCGGATCGGCCGAGGAGGTGATAAAATATGGGGCCAACGACAAGGGCGGCCTTCTCATAAACTCTTCCCGCGGCATCCTTTACGCCTCTTCCGGCAAGGACTTCGCCTCGGCCGCAGCCAGGGCGGCCGCTACTACGGCGGTGATTTAACGGGCAGGGAACTTTTGATATTATAATAGGGGACAATATACCGGTTATCTGGCATTTTGTCCCCTATTATTACATTTTATGGCAACGATTCATTTTTTCAGAACAGGTGTCATGAATTCATTGTCGATAGTCAGTCGTTTTTCATTGTTTATTGTCTTGAATCTTACGTCTGTAATGTACATTTCCCTTGGATGTATATTGCTCGTATCCTTATGTGCATGGAATGCCAGTTTCATATTTCCGTTCTTGTCTCTGAAAATGCAGTGGTGTCCAGTACCGTTCAAGTTGCCGGGTTTTTGCAGCAGAGGATTGTTGTCATATTTCGTCCATTCGCCCATGATGTCATTTGCGACTGCGCACCCGATTCCGTAGTATTGGCTCTCGAAGCTGTTTGCTGAATAAGTCATATAGTAAAGGTTGTCGTGTTTTATTACGAACGGCCCTTCGTTCACACGAGGCCAGACCTGTTCCCATTGCTGGGAGGTATGGATGCATGGGTGCATCGTCTCTGGCTTTATGGAAATCAGATCCTCATTAAGTTCTGCGACCCATATGTTGAGACCGTCATTGAAACGGCAGAAGAAAAGGTATGGTGTCCCGTCGTCATCTATGAACAGGGAGTTGTCTATACATCTTTCATCAGGTATTATCGGTTGTTGTGTTTCCTGAATGAAGGGTCCTGCTGGAGAGCTTGATACGGCAGCACATATGTGTTCTTCGGCAGAATAGTACATATAGAACTTGTCTCCGATATGGTATACTTCCGGTGCCCAGAACCATTTTTCTCCGAAAGAGTTGCTTTTATCAAGAGCCAATGCCGGAAGTTTTTCCCAGGTCTTCAAATCATCTGAAGTGAACACCGCTATCCCATTGTCGCTATAAGTCCCGTATGCATAATAGGTGTCTTCATACAGCATTATGAACGGGTCGGCAAGCGGCACATGTTCGTTCTTGTTTCCCGGACTGTCAGGCCTACAACTGAAACTTACAAACAAGAGTATAAATAATGATATTTTTTTCATATTGTATAATAAGTTACTGTTCAAGCATCCATAAAGCTTCGTTGAAATCCTTTTCCATATCCATGTCCCTGGTCTCATCCCAGAAGCAGGACCCCTTCTCCATCAGTGCGAGAGTCCCGACGATCCAGGACTGGCTCCATCCGGTCAGTGTGCTCCAGGCGCCCCATCCCATGTCAGCGTTTTCGGCCCAGTAGTCCCACCTGCCGAAATCGAACGCCCTGAACCAGGCCCCGTCGATGTCCGGATGGTCTTCACTGTCAACCTGTATCCTGACTATGAAGTCGGCCAGCCTCTGCACTGCGTCCCGGTACACGTGGTTTCCTGTTGCGTGGGCCGCCTCGTTCAGTCCCAGGAGGATGAAGTTGCTGGTGTACAGCAGGTCGGACACCTTGTCCCTGTTGCTGAAGTTCAGCGGGGACTCTGCGGTTCCGTATGCAGCATTGGATGGAGTCCTGCCAAAGCTTCCCCCTGTCCCTTCCCCGAGGTTCTCCTTGAATGCACCGCACGCATCCTGCTCCTTGAGTAGGTCAGATATGATGGTGTCCAGCCATTTGCGGTGTTCTGGAGTATCCTCGGCTCGGACAAGCCATGAAAGAGGAAGCAGTAGCCTTGCTTTTTCAGATTGTATTCCCTGCAGGAAATGCCAGTTATCGGGATAAGCCTCCATTGTAATCTTTATGGCAGTCTTGGCTTTGTCAAGGAGTGGCCTGTATCCTGTCTTGTCATACAGCCATAGGTAAAGTGCCCAGCAATATGATTCAAAATTCATGTTAATGAAAGTATAATCCCTGTTTGCATAGAATTGCCATCCGTTGTCAATTATGTCCTGCTCATGCAATCTCTCCCCGTGGAACCCCTGTCTGCTGCTTGTCCTGAAGTTCGCGAGGATGTTCTCCGTGATCATCGTGTTCCATCTCTGGGAGTCTATCAAGGCGGAAGCCCCTATCGCGCCTAGGACGGCCCTGGCATTGTCGTCACTGTAGAACACCCAGTTCGCATTGTCTCCCCATCCGAGCAGCCCGTATACCGGGCTGTTCCTGTCGTTGTGTGTCCCCTGCCTGTATTCAGCCTCGTAGAACATGAAGTCCAGGAGGTTCTCGGAGCACTGCCTGTACTTGTCTGACCCGGTCAGGTCAGAGGAAGCGGCGAGTAGGAATGCCACTTCCCCCTGCACGTCACAGCGTCTCCAGTACCTGTACCTCTGAGAGCCGTCATGGTAGATATAGGACTGGTGCCCCTCCAGCACACCGTGGCATCCGTCCCCGTTCAGGCATTGCTGCGGCACGGGCGGTCCGGATGGATTGTTGATGTCCGACTGGTATTCCATTGCCTTCTGCTTCCATGATGGGTGAATGAAGAACCGTGCGTTGTAGAGCCATTCCGTTCCCTTCATCACGGCATTAAGTCTTGCGTTTTCAGGCAGGGGCTCGTCCCTGCTGAACATAGGCCTCGGGTCCGGTTCCCATGAGTCCAGTGAGACATCTTCTCCAGTCAGCCAGCCCAGCAGGGTCTCCCAGACCAGTCTCCAACTGAGTCCGGGACCGAACCGTGCGGTCCTGAAGTTCGAGAGTGCCGACATGGCGGCCATTGTCATATTGTCGTGCATGAACAGGAGAGGGTATACGTCGGTGTCTGTCAGCCCGTATTCTGCCCTGTCGAATCCGGCAACCTTTGCATATACCATTACCGGGTTTTCGGCCTCGGCGGGGATTATATGGCAGTCATTGACAGTCAGCAGACTCATTTCCGGGAGGCCTGCGCCGAATATGTCCGAAGTGACCACCGCCCTCTCCAGCGCCCCGTGGTAGCATTCGTCAGGGAGGCTCATCCCCGGTATTGAAGACGGAAATTCGATGAACATCCTCACCTTCTTTTTCCGGGCGATGGAATACTGTTCTGCGGATATCTGTGTCCTGTCCTCCGGGTATCCTTCTGCTGCGACGAACAATCCCGAATTTCTCGGAGCGGCATCCAGGGCATCGTCAAGGGACTTGAACAGTTTTACTTCCAGGCCTTCGTCCACCATCAATCCGTAGAGGTCATTGTCTTCGTGACCGCAGAAAATTACAGGTTTCGCATATATTCCTAAAGCCGGAAATATCAGGAAAAGGGACATTACCGATAAAATGATTTTATTATTCATAGTAAAAACGGTTAAAGTTACTGTTCAAGCATCCATAAAGCTGCGTTGAAATCCTTTTCCATATCCATGTCCCTGGTCTCATCCCAGAAGCAGGACCCCTTCTCCATCAGTGCGAGAGTCCCGACGATCCAGGACTGGCTCCATCCGGTCAGTGTGCTCCAGGCGCCCCATCCCATGTCAGCGTTTTCGGCCCAGTAGTCCCACCTGCCGAAATCGAACGCCCTGAACCAGGCCCCGTCGATGTCCGGATGGTCTTCACTGTCAACCTGTATCCTGACTATGAAGTCGGCCAGCCTCTGCACTGCGTCCCGGTACACGTGGTTTCCTGTTGCGTGGGCCGCCTCGTTCAGTCCCAGGAGGATGAAGTTGCTGGTGTACAGCAGGTCGGACACCTTGTCCCTGTTGCTGAAGTTCAGCGGGGACTCTGCGGTTCCGTATGCAGCATTGGATGGAGTCCTGCCAAAGCTTCCCCCTGTCCCTTCCCCGAGGTTCTCCTTGAATGCACCGCACGCATCCTGCTCCTTGAGTAGGTCAGATATGATGGTGTCCAGCCATTTGCGGTGTTCTGGAGTATCCTCGGCTCGGACAAGCCATGAAAGAGGAAGCAGTAGCCTTGCTTTTTCAGATTGTATTCCCTGCAGGAAATGCCAGTTATCGGGATAAGCCTCCATTGTAATCTTTATGGCAGTCTTGGCTTTGTCAAGGAGTGGCCTGTATCCTGTCTTGTCATACAGCCATAGGTAAAGTGCCCAGCAATATGATTCAAAATTCATGTTAATGAAAGTATAATCCCTGTTTGCATAGAATTGCCATCCGTTGTCAATTATGTCCTGCTCATGCAATCTCTCCCCGTGGAACCCCTGTCTGCTGCTTGTCCTGAAGTTCGCGAGGATGTTCTCCGTGATCATCGTGTTCCATCTCTGGGAGTCTATCAAGGCGGAAGCCCCTATCGCGCCTAGGACGGCCCTGGCATTGTCGTCACTGTAGAACACCCAGTTCGCATTGTCTCCCCATCCGAGCAGCCCGTATACCGGGCTGTTCCTGTCGTTGTGTGTCCCCTGCCTGTATTCAGCCTCGTAGAACATGAAGTCCAGGAGGTTCTCGGAGCACTGCCTGTACTTGTCTGACCCGGTCAGGTCAGAGGAAGCGGCGAGTAGGAATGCCACTTCCCCCTGCACGTCACAGCGTCTCCAGTACCTGTACCTCTGAGAGCCGTCATGGTAGATATAGGACTGGTGCCCCTCCAGCACACCGTGGCATCCGTCCCCGTTCAGGCATTGCTGCGGCACGGGCGGTCCGGATGGATTGTTGATGTCCGACTGGTATTCCATTGCCTTCTGCTTCCATGATGGGTGAATGAAGAACCGTGCGTTGTAGAGCCATTCCGTTCCCTTCATCACGGCATTAAGTCTTGCGTTTTCAGGCAGGGGCTCGTCCCTGCTGAACATAGGCCTCGGGTCCGGTTCCCATGAGTCCAGTGAGACATCTTCTCCAGTCAGCCAGCCCAGCAGGGTCTCCCAGACCAGTCTCCAACTGAGTCCGGGACCGAACCGTGCGGTCCTGAAGTTCGAGAGTGCCGACATGGCGGCCATTGTCATATTGTCGTGCATGAACAGGAGAGGGTATACGTCGGTGTCTGTCAGCCCGTATTCTGCCCTGTCGAATCCGGCAACCTTTGCATATACCATTACCGGGTTTTCGGCCTCGGCGGGGATTATATGGCAGTCATTGACAGTCAGCAGACTCATTTCCGGGAGGCCTGCGCCGAATATGTCCGAAGTGACCACCGCCCTCTCCAGCGCCCCGTGGTAGCATTCGTCAGGGAGGCTCATCCCCGGTATTGAAGACGGAAATTCGATGAACATCCTCACCTTCTTTTTCCGGGCGATGGAATACTGTTCTGCGGATATCTGTGTCCTGTCCTCCGGGTATCCTTCTGCTGCGACGAACAATCCCGAATTTCTCGGAGCGGCATCCAGGGCATCGTCAAGGGACTTGAACAGTTTTACTTCCAGGCCTTCGTCCACCATCAATCCGTAGAGGTCATTGTCTTCATGTCCGCAGAAAATTACAGGCTTCGCATGCATTGTAGCAGTACAGGCCAGCAGGAATAAAATCAGAAGCGGTTTATTTGATTTGCAGGTCATATCATGTATCGGTTATTTCAGGTTATTCTCTCATTAACATATTGCCATAGAAGACCAGTTCTCCTATGCCAGTATTTATACTTCCGTCCCATGTCTCGTATATCAGTATACGTACATAACGTATTTTTGACTTTTTAGGGTTGATACTGAACGAGAATCCTTTTTGGGCATATGCAATGTCTTCTTCTGTTATGGACCCGATTCCTCCTCCGGATGGCTGTAGAGTTTCACAAGACGCAAGCTTTTCCCAGTCGAGGGACCATCCTCCCAGATCAGTTGTGCTCCAGTATTCATACGGCTTGTCCTTTGCGATCATGTCCGTACCCCAGACGTCAAATCTTTTAGGGCTGGAATTCTGGTATTCCCATCCAGTGACCATGAACATCACGAGACGGTCGAGCTCGATGCTTGCTCCGAGGTCTATCGTGAAAGAGATAGGGAACTGATGGTTGTTCTGCGAGTTTTCGTCCGGGATGCTTGTCAACCATGCATCTGTAGGCTTGGTGTCGAAAAGGGTCCAGAACTGTGCCCATGTCGCATGGTCAGTTGTGTTGTCGAACGGGATGTCTGTACAGCGGACAAACGGCTTGCTGTCCACCTGTCCGTTTTTCTGGACAAAGCGTGCTGTTACAGGTATGGATTCTATGACATCCATATAGTTGGATTCTGGCTTGTATGCGGATGTCACGGTTATTACATCACCGTCTTGCACATTTTCGATTATTGTAGTATAACTGTTGTTTCCGCATGTTTTCATCTTTTCGACAGGGGTGTCTCCGGAGCGGTCTGTATACCTTACGATTGAATAGAGATAATCTGATGTTATGTCTCCCCAATTGATTGTTACTGTGTTCTGGTCAATACTGGTCTCGAATGATCTTGTTGCCAGCTGGGCTTTATAGCTTTCTCCATACACCTTGCCGATGATGCCTGTGACAGGGATTGATTGTAGTTCTTCGTCTTCAGACATATTGCAGAGTTCGAATATATAGTCTCCTGGCTCCAGATCAAGGGTTACTGAGTCCCTCTGGAATCCTGGGGTCTTTCGTTCGAACGGGACGAATAGTGTGTCGTTTCCATAATTGTACACGATACGTGTTTTCTGGATTTTTGAATCAGCATTATTGGTCCATACAATCCGGAGACAGTTGTATCCAGGTTTTACTGTCACTGAATCCGGTTTCCCGAGATATACTCTCGGGCCGGCATCGAGATACTTCTGATGGAGGCTGTTCATGTCTTCGCAGCCGGTCATAGCAGACAGTATCAAAAGTACTATTGCGGAAGTGTATATTGTTTTCATGGCATTAGTTGTTAGTTTCAGAGTCTTTATCATTACCCATGAAGGCTATTTCGCATAATTCCAGACATTTTGCTCCAGACCAGGTAGAGTTGACCAGCAACCTTACATAGCGGACTTTCGGAGCTACATTGAACCTGAATTCAAATCCGTTTTCTCTCGCCCATAGTTTATCGTCTTCGGTTGCGGCTCCGCTTGGTCCCGAAGGTTTGGTAGTTTCGAATTCTCCCAGGTTTATCCAGTCGTTCTTCCATGATCCCCTGTCATCCGATGCCCAGTATTCATTCGGCATGTCTGTTGCCAGTTCATCGGTCCCCCAGAATTCTACATTCTTGAATGCTCCGGTGCCGTATTCAACCAGTCCTCTCATCCACATGGTGACCCTGCTCAGCTGGGCCTCTACTCCGAGGTCGAATGTTGTCATTATAGGGAAGCGTCCGTCATTCTCCGGATTGTTGTCAAGCTCTGTAACCCATCCGAGGTCGAATGTATCCCCGTCATGGCAGTTGTCCCATAGTGCCCAGGCCGCTCCATATCTGGCAGATGTGCAGTCAAACGGCAATTTGACCTCCCTATAGAGATTCCTGTCGAGGCTGACTTCATACATAGGAGTGAATTCGAAAGAGAGGGTGTCGGAGCTGTTGCCCCACTGGTCTTTGATAAAGGCTTTGAATTTGGTCGGTTCATTGGCGAATCCACGGAAAGCATGTTCCCCGTCTTTTATGTCGGAGAAATATGTCTCTTTTTCTATGAAGACACCGTTTTCTTCAGACATGAGCGTAATCCCGATTGGGAGTTCAATGTCGTTTTTCCACTTAAGGGTAATACCGGCAAAATCATTCATAGGCTCCAGAGTCCTGAATATTTCATGGACAAAAGCCTCTTTAGGGTGTATGGTCACGACAACCGGTTCAGACCGGTTCATGCTGAAATCTACTGCATAAAGGGAAACCTCTACAGGATCAGTAGTCCCGAAGCCCTCAACCCGTATGCTGTTTTTGTAGACAGATGAGTGGTCCGTACAGAAATTCCCGTTTCGTATATATTCCGCACGTATAAAACATAGATCTTTATCCGTTGGGATATCATAAGTGATTATGGCTCCACCGTAAGTATTCTCTACTACCGGGTTCGATATCTGACCGGGAGGAATATCATCTGTCGGGGTTTGTCCGATGAACTCTTCCTGGCAACCTGCCAGTATCATGAGTACAGGGACAAGCATATATGATAAGAAACTTTTTTTCATAGCTTTGTGTTTAAAAATATTGGACCGGTACCGGTGTTTTCTATTCCCATCCAGGGTTCTGTACAAGGTTGTTGTTTGTAGTGAGGTAATAGTCGCTTATAGGCCACAGAAAGTCCTTTACACTGAAATTCCTCTGGTTAAATATTGTGACAGGAACATAGTATGCTTCTTTTGTCTCGCCGAATATTGTCCATCCCATTATTGGTTTATTCAGGTATGTATAGGCTTCCCATTTCCAGCGTCTGAGGTCGAAGAACATCTGTCCTTCAAATACGAGTTCTATCATTCTTTCCCGGCGTATGATTTCTCTCATACCGGACTGGGTCAATGGCTTGTCCGGCATATTTGATTTTTTCCAAGACTCCACGACTCCATCTAATCCGGCCCTTTCCCGTACTTTGTCTATCCAATAATATACTTCATCATCCGGAGTATCTTTTATTTCATTCAATGCTTCGCTGTAAAGCAGGTACAGGTCTGCCAGCCGGATGAGTGGAAGGGCGTATGGCTCTTGCACCAAAGAAGGACCTGTGCCTTGATAACTGCCTGATGTTCCGTATGATACAAGTTTCTTTGCCCAATATCCTGTAGGGTTAGTACCCCTGTTTGAGGAATTGCCGCTTATCTGCCCCTTCAGTCCCTGTACATATGGATGGACGGGATTTAGAGGGTCTCCAGGTACTTCCGTGACTTTCATCTGGAATATGGAGCTGTCGAAAGCTAGATCTGCATAAAATCGTGGTTCTCTGTTGAAATTGAATCTGGCGGTCCTTTCTCCTTCTTTGATGATATATTTGTCTTCTGCCGTAGCCGTCAGGAGCTCGTTTCTGTCTACACCGCTCCAGTCGGGGTCGTTCTCAATCGGTATGCCCTTGTCTGTATAAAACAGTTCTGCGATGTGCATCGGGACTCCACATTCCGACAGATAAAGCTGCATGTCATAAGAATAGAGGTTAGGGAGACACTCTCGTGCAAGATCGTACCACGGATATCCCATTGCCATGAGATTCCCTTTGTTGTCAGCGTCGAACCGCTGGGTTGTGCCCCAGATTATTTCTTCATTCCAGCTTTCTGTCACTACTCCGCGTAGGGTCAAGAGATGCTGCAGCTGTTCGGGCATCTGGTTTAGTGGCTTACTTTCGAAAAGCCGAATATTCCCTTGTGTCTCGGCCAGCTCAATGGCTTCTTTTGCGCTTTCTGCCACCAGCCTCCATTTGTCCGGATCTTTTTCCAAAGGGAAAAGATGTCTACCCTTTTTGTCTACGCACATTGCGAAATCTGGATTGCCATTAAAAAGGTCGCTTGCTGCAAGAGCAAGGACTTTAGTCTTGAGGGCAAGGGCAATAGGGGAAGTTATCCTTCCCATTTCCTCAAGTTCGTTACCTACTGTAGGTGGAAGGTCTGCTGCTGCTTCATCCAGTAATTGCACGATATATTCGACACAGTCATCAAAAGGGTCCCTGAATACACGGACTTCTTCCGGACTGGCGTCTACAGGGAGATTCTCCTTTATAAGAGGTATCGGGCCGTAAAGCTGGAGAAGGAAATAATGGTAGTAGGCCTTGAGGAATTTGACTTCTCCTATCCATTGGGCCCTTTCTCCGGCCTTTAGATCGTAAGGTTTGTCAATGTTTTCAAGGAATATGTTGCACATGCGTATGCCCTCGAACAGGTTTACTACTTTTTTACCTCCTCCGCCTCCCCAGAAATTGAGATATGGGGAGCTTGAATTCTGGTGTCCTCTAGAGAGCAGTGTCATTTCCTGCTCGTCGAATCGCGTGTCGTATGTCTGTAGTTCGCTCCATACAAATTCGTTCCCTGCATAGCCCGGATAGGTCCAGCAGTCCGTCGGATCAGGCAGATACCTGTAGCAGGTCGCGAGAAATTCTTTTGCTCGCTCCCTGTCGGCAAACGCGTGCTCCAGTGTTGGTGTCCCGTCTGGCACTATATCCAGGAATTTACCGCAGCTGATGAGCATGGAAGTGTATGCGGCAAAAAGGATGATATGATGAGTTTTCATGTTGCCTGTATTTAAAATTCTACGTTCAAACCGATATTGAACACCCTTTGTAAAGGATATCCCAGTCCGTCAGCCTGTTCTGGATCCCACATCTTGAAAGGTGAGAATACCGCGAGATTGTCTCCGGTTACATAGATGCGCAGTCTGGTCATGCCTGCCTTGCGTATTATCCTGTCTGGCAGCGAATAGCCTATCTCGATAGTCTTTAATCTGAGGAATGATCCGTCCCGCAGCCACCATGTGCTTGGTTGTGTGTTGTTTTCCAGTGCAGTGGTTGACAGTCTAGGCCATAAAGCATACGAGTTTCTGTTGTCTTCTGACCAGTGGTCATCGGCGTATGCCTGCAGGATTGCCCTTGTCCCGTTTACAAACGGCTGTGTTGCAGATGCATCAATAAAGAAAGAAGAGCGTCCTGAACCCTGCATGAAGAACGAGAAGTCAAAATTCCTGAATCCGAGACTTGCCCCGAATCCGTAGATTATCTCAGGCATTGACGGGTAGCCAATAGGTACCATATCAAGATCATTTATCCTGCCATCATCATTGATGTCTTTGTATTTGATGTCTCCTGCCATGTATTCTCCGAAAGTCTGTACCGGGCTGTTCTTTACTTCCTCTTCATCTATAAAGAGCCTTTCTGCTACCAGTCCGTACAGTTGGGACAGCTTCTGCCCTGTCTGGGCCTTCCATGGTGTGGTTTTGGAATAGTCCGGCTCCTCGTATTTTTCATAACGGGCAACACTATAGGTGAAATTGCCCCTGGCGTTTATCCAGAAATCCTTGTTGAAAGCTTGGCTGTAGTCTACGGACACTTCCATACCGCTTCCTTTGGCTACGCCGATATTTGCGGTAGGGATAGTCTGCAGTCCCATTGTAGGAGGGATATATGAACGGTATTGCAAGATTTTTGACCGGATTTCATGGAAATAGTCCGCCTGTATCTCCAGCTTTTTGAACAGGTTTAGTTCTATGCCGGCATTCAGTTTGCGCGAAACCTCCCATGTGATATTCGGGTCTGCATAGCGCACGATATTCACCCCAGGTATATATTCTCCCCATTGTGATCCAAATGTATATCCGGGAACAGGATTGGATGCAGAATTGATATTCACTTGTGAAAGGTAGAAGAATCTGTCATTGATGTCGCCAATCTGGTCATTCCCGACAAGCCCGTATGTTGCTTTAAGTTTCAGCTTGTCGATTACTTTTTTCAGGTTTCCGTCCCAGAATGCTTCATTAGATATTATCCATCCTATGCCAGCGGAAGGAAAGAATCCCCATCGCTGAGACTTGGAGAAGCGTTCGGAACCGTTATACCCGAAGTTGCCTTCTATGAAATAGCGGGAATCATAGTCATATGATACCCTTCCGGCCAGTCCTATGTTTCTGCTCGGCAAGGAAGCCAAAAGCCTGTTCCCGCTTGCATTTTCTGCATTGCCGTTTACGAATTCGGTCATGGTATATACCAGGAGCGCTCCTACATTGTGCTTCCCGAACATTCTTTGATATTGTACTGCTGCCTCCAGGTACATCTGGGCTATTATTTCTTTTGGATACGGGTCGAAGCTGAGAAATTCCTCTCCGTCGGTGTTAAGTGCCTGCAGTCGTCCTTCTCCTGTCACAGGATCTTTCGTATACCTGTACCAGTATGGCTTCATGCTTCGTCCGTAAGTATATGATGATGTCCTTTTGATATTGAACATTGCTCTGGCAGACAGGCCTTCAGTAATCATGTCGAATTTCTGTTTCAGTTCCAGCTGGGCAGACATGACGGAATATGAACTGTGTTTATATCCTTTTACAAGTTCTGCGTATGGGTTCAGATATGTTCCTGTCGTTCCT
This sequence comes from uncultured Bacteroidales bacterium, assembly GCA_944326305.1. GTDB lineage: Bacteria > Bacteroidota > Bacteroidia > Bacteroidales > UBA932 > Cryptobacteroides. Next base: position 14,855 of record CALVDL010000017.1, on the reverse strand, counting down.
GCATTTCCGAACAATATGTGGTTCAGATATTTGGTGTTTTCGTCCGGTTCATAGTACGGAAGAAAGAGTACTGGGGTCGCGTTCCTTGTGTTGGAGAACATTTCGTCTCCGCCCTGCAGCGGTCCTGAACTCTCGTCAAAAGTGCCGGAGAGGCGGATTATTGCTTCCGTGCTCTCTGTAAGATTCATGTTTACATTAGAGAAAAGATTGTATCGGTTTACGATGGAATTGTTGTGGAAATCATTCTTGTTGTTCTCTTTGAATATGCCTTCATCGCGGGTATAGGCTCCTCCGACAAAGAATCTTGCCACTTTCCCGCCTCCGCTGACCGTAAAGTTGTAGCGTTGGTTGATGGTGGTCTTTTTCAGCAGGTAATCCTCCCAATCTACAGCAGGATACAGAATTGGGTCTGTCCCTCTTTCCGTGTTGTAGATTTTTTCTTCACTGAACGGACGGGGTGAAAGAGGGTCGCGCGTTCTGGTTGCTTCATTCTGTAACCTCATGAATGTCACAGGGTCGGCTATGTCGACCATTTTTGTCGGGCTTGAGATTGACATTTCGGCACGGAATGATACCTGCGTCTTTCCTTCTTTTCCTTCTTTAGTGTTGACCAGGATGACCCCGTTTGCTCCGCGTGCACCGTACAGGGCTGTTGCGTTGGCGTCTTTCATGACAGAGAAACTGGCAATGTTGTCTGCTGTCAGCCTCGCCAGCTGGCTTTGTGTGGATTCTACTCCGTCAATAAGTATCAGAGGGTCAGCTTTTCCTGTGCCGAAGGTTGTGATACCTCGGATAAAGAATTCTGCGTCATCCGCTCCAGGTTCCCCGGATCTCTGGTATGAAATCAATCCAGCAATACGGCCGGCAAATGATGTTGTCAGGTTACTGGAAGGTACTCGCAGATCATTTACGTCAACTGCTGTGACGGAGGCGAGGACACTCTCTTTTTTCTGGGTGGCGAATGCAACTACGGCCACCTCATCCAATACATTGGCCTTCACCTCCAGTTTGATGTCGAAAATATCTTTCTCTGCAACTGGTATGACCTGTTTTTCATACCCTACGAACTCAATGACAATTGATGCGTCCTCAGGGACATCTTCCATACTGAATTTACCGTCCAGGTCTGTAAGGACACCTTTTGTGGAATTCAAGATTGTAATTGCTGCACCAGGCAAAGGATTGTTGTCATCTGCCGCAATTACAGTACCGGTAATACGCTTGACCTTTTGCTGTAGCTCAGGCGTTGTCTGTCTGTTAGCCTTGGCCTCTTGTAGTATTGCGGATAGGCAGAACAGACATAGAAAGATACATAACCACCCGGGTTTTGCACGGGATGATTTTGATGTTGAAGCCTTGTCGTGTCTCCTCATAATAAAATTATTAGGTTTAGTGTGGTTGTAATTGGTATTGCAAAAAAAGTTTTTCAGAATGAATTTGCTTGACAGGATATTGTCATAATATGCAAAATGGTTATATTTTCAATTGGAAATATCAGGTTTTGCTATTGTTTGATAATATTTTTTTATATTTATATCGTATTTATAACCGTTGTTAAAACATTCCTATGAAACATTTTTTTATTTTCCTTTTCATGTTTTTTCATGTCTGGATTTATGCTGCTGAAGATAATTCCGGACGGGATGTCTCCCAGTTTCATTTCCGGCATCTGAAACAGGAAGACGGTTTGACCCAGAATACAGTGTGGTGCATCTTGCAGGATGATACTGGTTTTATCTGGTTCGGAACCAAAGATGGCCTGAACAGGTTCGACGGTCATGAATTCAGATCGTTCAGAAGTGAACCTTCAGCTCCAGGGAATGGTATCGGGGATAATTTCATCCGGGCTCTTCATGAAGATAGTGAAGGCAGGATATGGGCCGGTACGAATTCCGGGGTGTATATATACGATCCTAAAACTGAATCTTTTTCCTTTTTTGGGGAGAAAGCTGATGACGGTACTGTTATAGAAAAGGAGGTGAACGATATAAAATCTGACAAGTCCGGCAATATATGGATTGGAAACTGGCAGGGGCTTTTTAAATACAATACCATAAGCCGCCAACTTTTCCATTTCGGCCATGATCCGGATGTCAGTACTAGTCTGAGCAGTAATCAGGTATTGAGTGTATGTGTTGATTCGGATAACATCATCTGGGCCGGAACTTTAGGGGGGGGGTATCAACCGATATCAGCCTGCGACCAATGACTTTATAAGCTATGATGTCGGCGATGGCCGCAAACCGGGGGATGTATATACTATCATAGAGTCGGACGTACATTCCATTTTATTGGGTACATCAGACCGTGGCATCCTGGTCCTTGACCGCACCTCGGGGAAAATAGAACCTTATATCTATGGACTGGACCAGCCGCTGTTTGTCAGGGAACTGGCCTGGATAAAGGATTCAGAATTGTGGATCGGGACAGAGTCGGGCCTTTATGTGTACAATACCGGTGCTGGCTTGCTGCAGAAATTCACCCAGAATACGGCTGACCAGTATTCTCTTTCGGACAATGCTGTTTATTCGATTTACAAAGATCGTGACGGTAATGTTTGGGTGGGAACCTATTTCGGTGGAGTGAACTGCCTGTCGATGTCATATCCGTTTGAAAAGTGGTACCATATTCCTGGAACTGACGGTATAAACGGGAATGCTGTCAGGGAATTTCAAGAGGATGCTGCCGGGAATCTGTGGATAGGGACTGAGGATGCGGGTTTGTTTTATTTTGATGTGTCAGAGAACAGGTCTGTCAGATATGCTTTCCGGGATAAGCTCAAATATCATAATATACATGCACTTTTGTTGGATGGGGAAACTTTGTGGATTGGTTATTTTTCGCAGGGACTTGATATGGTTGATCTTCCATCAGGAAATGTTACACATTTTTCTTCATATGATGATGGAGGCGAGTTAAGCGATGATAGTGTGTTTTCCTTATATAAGGACAGACGTGGTAATATATGGATCGGAACGACAAGTGGCCTGGATGTCTGTTCTCCAGAAACAGGTGGGATTCATCAGGTCCCGGAGGTTGGCAGAGATGCTTTTATATATGATATTATTGAGGATAGTAACGGGATCATCTGGTTCGCTACATATAATGACGGAATTTTCCGTTACAACCCTAGAATCAAGAAATGGTGGAATAGCCGCAATGTAAAAGGAGATTCGACCTCACTTGGCTATGATAAGGTAATCGGTCTGTTTGAAGACAGCAGTAAGAGAATATGGGTATCTACTGAAGGTGGCGGAGTGTCTGTGTGGCTGCCGGAAGAAGAATGTTTCAGAACGTATACTGTAGATGACGGGCTTCCGAACGATGTGGTTTATAAGATACTTGAAGATGAGGCTGGTAATATCTGGATAACGACTAACAGGGGATTGGCCTGTATGAATGCCAGGACAGGAAAATTCAGGACCTATACCCAGGCGGACGGTCTGTTGACCAACCAGTTTAATTATAAGTCAGGAATAAAGACAGGTGACGGGAAGCTGTATTTCGGCTCAATAAACGGGTTGATTGGATTCAGGCCTGAGAAGATCATTGCCAGAACGGAGCATCCGTCAGTTGTCTTGACCGGGTTCAGTATTTTTGACGACAATGTCGAAATTGGAAGTTCTGCCCCGTTGAAGCAATCCATAACATTCACTGACAGAATGAAATTGAAACATTACCAGAATTCGTTCAGTTTTGATGTTGCTATTCTTAATTACGGACTTTCAGAACCTGTTTTTGCGTATAAGCTGGAGAATCATGATAAAGACTGGAATATCCAGAAAGGGAATTATAAGGTAAGTTATTTTAATATACGCCCCGGCCGCTATTCTTTCAGGGCTGGGGTGCCTGACAGCAGTGGAAAGGTTACAGGCGAAGGAGTTTCGATAGAGATTATTGTCCGTCCTCCGTTCTATTCTTCATTTGCAGGAATCATGACATGGATATTTTTGTCCGGAATCCTGCTGTACCGTTGTCATGTTTCCTATAAAAAGAGAATGAGGGTGAAACATATAAGGAATCTGAAGAAGTATGAGACGGAAAAAGAGAAACTTGCATATAAGTCAAAAGTAGATTTCTTTACAAATATCGCACATGAAATACGTACTCCCCTGACTCTTATTGCGGGACCGTATGCACAGATATTGAAAGGTGATCTGACAAAAGAAGATTATGATGATAATCTGGAAATAATGGGCAGTAATATAAACAGACTGATGAATCTTACAAATCAGTTCCTGGATTTTCGGGAGGTTGAGAAGGGTGGTTTTGCCCTTGACTTTACTCCTGTGAATATCAATGATCTCCTGTCTTCTGTTCTTCACCAGTTCAAGATTGAATTTAAATTGAAGGGGCTCGAAGTGCAAGCGGACTTTGTGTCTCCGCAGCTAATCGTGATGGCTGACAAAGAATCCCTTATCAAGATTTTTACGAATCTGATAGGCAACGCATCGAAGTTTGCTGAAAAAACAATTATTGTCAAGCTGCAGTCCGATATTCCGCAAGGCGGCTTTTTCTCTGTCATAATTAAAAATGACGGAAGAAGGATTCAACCGGAAAACAGAGAACATGTATTTGATATATTTTTCCGGGAACAACAGGATAATACATACGGGACAGGGATAGGATTGCCTTTGGTCAGGCATCTTGTGTCGCTTCACAAGGGAAGAGTCTATCTGGATGAATCGGATACAATGTATAATACTTTCATTGTGGAATTGCCTGCGCTTGAACAGACCGGATGTACAGGTCCTGAGCGTCCGGATGAGACGGAAGCGAGAGTATGTGAACATGATACGTCTGATGTCTGTGGCCGGATGTCCGATGCAGGAAAACAGCAGATATTGATAGTTGAGGATGATGCGGAAATGCGCGTATGGCTTAAAAAGATATTGTCAGATGCTTATGGTCTTTATTTCGCGGTGAACGGTAAGTGTGCAATGGAGATTATGGAGAGGGAGTGTATTGATTTGGTGCTGTCCGATGTCATGATGCCGGGAATGGACGGTATCAGTTTATGTCGGTATATTAAAACCCATCCTGTTTATAGCTATATTCCGGTTGTTCTTTTAACCGCTAAAACTAATTTGACTGCAAAAATTGCAGGTATAGAGGCGAAGGCTGATGCGTATATTGAAAAGCCATTTTCTTCTGAATATTTATTGGCTTACATAGACAATCTGTTTAGTAATAAGGATTTGTTGAAAAATGCTTTCTCAAGTAATCCGTTAGCTTATCAAAATAACCATATTACGAATAAATCTGATGAGGAATTTCTTGAGAAGATAAACCAGATCATATTGGAGCATCTTGATGATGAGAATTTTTCTATAGACCAGCTTGCTGATTTGCTGAATGTCAGCCGGTCGACACTTCATCGTCGGATTAAAGAGGTGACGTCTCTTACTCCAAATGATTTTATCCGGTTTATTAGATTGAAGAAAGCAGCCGAACTGATTGGAAATAACAGTTATAGAATTAATGAAGTGTGTTATGCAGTCGGGTTCAAGTCTCCGTCGTACTTCTCGAAGTGTTTCTATAGGCAATTCGGAGTCCTGCCCAAAGATTTTGTGAAAAAGGGATAAATAAAATACAGGACAATATGGCAGGTATAGGTGCTCTTGTCCTGTATTTTTACATTTCCAGTTATTTCTTCAGCCCGCTCTCCAGGAACTCCACAAATCCCGGTATGCTCAGGTCATAGCCTCTGACCGGGGCGAGCATCTCGCCGTCAGGGGAGAGAAGAACGTAGTTCGGCTGTGCGTTCACACCGAAACGGGTCCGTGCTATGTAGGAGTTGACCCTTCCGAGGTCCTTGAGGACATCGCCGTTTTCTGTCGTCACCCATTCGCTCCTGTCAAGCTTTTGTTTGTCGTCGGTATACAGGGCCACTATGATATAGTCGTTCTGCAGAATTTCCAGCACCTGCGGGTCGCTCCATACCCTGGACTCCATCTCGCGGCAGTTCACGCATCCGTGCCCGGTGATGTCCACAAATACCGGTTTCCCTGCTTCCTTCGCGGCAGCGAGACCTTCTTCAAGGTCGAAATATCCGCTCAGCCCCAGAGGGAGGTGCAGTCCGTATTTCTCCGACTTGCTCCCTTGCGCCACATCAGTGGAAGCTGCGGCATTGACAGTGGAGGTGCCGCCCTGGCCGATTACGAAATCCTGCGTCGTGATAGGCGGCAGATAGCCTGAGAGCGCTTTCAGCGGTGCTCCGAACATGCCCGGAATCATATACACTACGAAAGAGAACACGGCAATTGCCAGCGCAAGCCTCTTTACTGACAGGTGCTCCACTTTCTCGTCGTTGGCGAAACGTATCTTGCCAAGCAAATAGAATCCGAGCAGTGTGAATACTACAATCCATATCGCGAGATATACTTCCCTGTCAAGCAGTCCCCAGTGGTAGGTCTGGTCCGCAACGCTCAGGAACTTGAATCCCAGGGCCACCTCGATGAACCCGAGCACCACTTTTACTGAATTGAGCCACCCGCCGCTCTTCGGCAGATTTTTCAGCAGTGAAGGGAAGAGTGCCAGTATGGTGAACGGGAGTGCGAATGCTATGGAGAATGCCAGCATCGTGATCATCGGAGACCAGAATTCCCCTTCCGTGGACTTTATCAGCACTGTCCCGACGATAGGCCCTGTGCATGAGAATGATACGAGCACGAGGGTAAGGGCCATGAAGAATACCCCTACGAGACCTCCTTTATCGGCTTTCCTGTCGCTCTTGTTGACAATGGATGAAGGGAGCACTATCTCGAACGCTCCGAAGAACGAGGCTGCGAATATCATGAATACGATAAAGAATATGATATTAGGCAGCCAGTGTGTCGCCAGCCAGTTGAATATGTCCGCCGTGACGGCATCCCCGCCGGCGAGCCATGTGATGAGGATAATCAGCGATATTGGTACTGTATAGAGCAGTACGATGAATACTCCGTACATTATGGCCTTGAACCTTCCTGCTGCAGGGGTGGACGACCCTTTCATGAAGAAGGAAATCGTCATCGGCACCATTGGGAATACGCAAGGCGTAAGGAGGGCGGCGAATCCCCACAGGATGGCCTCGATTATGAGCCCCCAGTTAAAGCCTTTCTTTTCTGTCGGTGTACTGTTGTCAGAGGCGGATATGGCGATGCCTGAATCCTGCGCCGCTTCTATGCTGACGGAGAATGTCTTGTATTCAGGAGATGCGCACTGTGTATCGGTGCAGGACATCCAAGTGAGCTCTCCCTTGACATCGAACGGCTCCGGTGTCGTGCGTATTATCTCCTGCCCTATGACAATCGTGTTGAAAAACACTTTCGTCCCGTCATAGTCTGTAGAGGCGGACAGTTCCTTCAGCCCGCCTGAAAGTCTGAACCCGGACGGCTCACCGAATTCAACGGATGTCGGATAGAGGTCGCTCCCGATGCCGTATGTGTGCCATCCGTCGGCAATCTTCCCGGTGAACACCACCTTATAGGTGCTGTCATTGACAGGTTCGGCGGAGACCTTCCAGCTTACGGTATTCTCCGGCATTACGAACCCCTGGCCGTAAAGCACAGTGCTGGCAGCGAATGCTGCCAGCAACAGTATGTACCTGATGTATTTCATGAGATTGGACATGGTTGGGGATAACGCTTATTTTGCAAACGCAACTGATCTTGTTTCGCGTATCACTGTAATCTTTACCTGTCCCGGATATACCATCTCCTCCTGGATTTTCTTGGCTATATCCCTTGACAGTGTTTCCGCATCGCTGTCGCTTACCTGGTTCGCCCCTACAATCACCCGCAGCTCCCTTCCGGCCTGGATGGCGTATGTCTTGGTGACACCGGCGTAGGACTGGGCGATGTTCTCCATGTCCTTTAGCCTCTTGATGTATGATTCTATCACCTCGCGGCGTGCACCCGGACGTGCCCCTGATATTGCGTCGCCTACCATGACGATAGGGGAGATGATTGAGGTCATTTCGATTTCTTCATGGTGTGCACCGATGGCGTTGCATACCTCCGGTTTCTCTTTGTATTTCTCTGCCAGCTTCATTCCGAGGATTGCGTGTGGAAGCTCCGGATCCTCGTCGGATACCTTGCCGATGTCATGCAGCAGCCCGGCACGCTTTGCTATCTTCGGGTTGAGCCCGAGCTCTGAAGCCATCGTGGCACAGATGTTCGCCACTTCGCGTGAGTGCTGGAGAAGGTTCTGCCCGTATGATGAACGGTATTTCATTCGTCCTATCAGCTTTACAAGCTCTATGTGCATCCCGTGTATGCCGAGGTCGATGCAGGTCCTCTTTCCCGTCTCCATGATTTCGTCCTCGAGCTGCTTCTGTACCTTGGCAACGACTTCTTCGATGCGGGCCGGATGTATCCTTCCGTCTATCACCAGCTGGTGGAGCGCAAGCCTGGCGACTTCCCTCCTGACAGGGTCGAATGCTGACAGCAGTATGGCTTCCGGAGTGTCATCAACTACGATTTCTACTCCGGTCGCAGCCTCGAGTGCGCGTATGTTACGTCCTTCACGTCCGATGATGCGGCCCTTGATCTCGTCGCTCTCGATATTGAACACCGTCACTGCATTTTCAATGGCGGTCTCGGTGGCTGTTCTCTGGATTGTATTGATGATGATTCGTTTCGCCTCTTTGCTGGCAGTGAGCCTGGCTTCGTCCATCGCGTCGTTGATGTATGACTGCGCCTGGGATCTCGCCTCGGCTTTCATGTTTTCCATCAGCTGGTTTTTCGCCTCGTTGGCCGTCATGCCGGCGATATTTTCTATCTGCTGGATGGCCTGGTTGCGGAGCCTGTCGTATTCTTCTGATTTGCGGTTCACTATCTCCATCTGGTTCTTCAGGTTCTCCCTGATTGCCTCTGCATCCTTGTTCTTTCTGGAGAGTTCGGCGTTCTGCTGGTTCAGTGTGTTCTCCTTCTGCTTCAGCCTGCTTTCAATCTCGCGTATCTGGCTGTTCTTCTCGTTGATATACTGTTCGTGCTCGCTTTTGAGCTGGATAAACTTCTCTTTCGCCTGAAGGATCTTTTCGGACTTGATTTTCTCGGCCTCTACCTCGGCCTTCTGGATAATTTCCTCTTTGCGCCCGTTGAGCGTAAGTTTTCGGACATATATATATGTACCCAGAGCAATTATCGCCCCTAAGAAAGCCGTGAGAAAATAGAATAAAATACTCATAGTTTTTTATATATAATTAATAATCAACAGTTCCGTTCTCTGTCTTGGGCACAATAAAAGGCCGGACAGCATTGAAGCTGACCGGCCAGATTAAACATTGAATATTAAAAAGCCGTTAGCCAGATTTTCAGGAAATCTTAAATAAATAAGATTTGAGCTCCGAAAAGTTGGTTTTGACATCCTCCGTCCCGCAAAGCGGAATCCCCGTAAGGGTAAAATAGGTCCGTCATCGCCATTCGAGTACACTCGGTTACTTAAAATAAATTGATGATTTCAGCAAAATAAGTAACTAACGGCTATATTTTCAAATATTGTCAAGATAACTCTCAAGTTCTTTCTCCAACACACCCGCTTCGGCACCGATATCTTCCAGCTGTTTCTGCAGGCGTGCCGCCTTTATGCCCTCGTTCAGCGCAATCATGCGGCTTATCTCTGCTTCATTCTTCCAGGGATACATCTTCTGCAGCCCTTCCGCCTTGCTGTTTACAGCCTTGGCTACTTTACGTATTATCTCCTCATCTTCAGGAGAGTTGGCAGTGAACTTGTAGATTCCTCCCAATGTGGGAACTGTTATGGTCCTTTTCATTCAACTACTTCTCCATCAATGAGATGCATCTGTCGATATCTTTAATCATCCTGTCAATCCTGCTCCGGGCCTCGTCTGCATCGCCGGATGCCCCGAGGAGGGTGTTTTTCAGTTTCAAGTTATCTGTCAGTCTGTATAGTTCTGCGATCTGCTTCCTGTAAGCCCCGTTCTCCGCCTTGCAGTGCCTGAGCTCTTCTTCAAGATTCATCCTCAGCTCCTTTTCCGCTTCATATGCGGCTACCAGCCGTTCGATATCTTTTCTGATATTCTCGAGCATGCATTCCGGCAGTTTTGAAACTTACACCGCGAAGATAAGTTTTTTCCCGGACAAATCAAAATCGCAGCACTGTAAATCTGTACTCAAATTTACTCTACAGCCTCCATCCCTTCCTCTATGGCGGCCTTGTTCATAGGAATGAGGTTGCCGTAGCGTGCCGGGATGGATTTTGCGAGCCCTTTGTCTACGTTCTCCATGTCCACCACCGGGCGCAGCTTGAGGAAGGCACCGAGGACGGCCATGTTGTAGACTTTCGAGTTGCCGAGCTTTGCGGCCACTTCGATAGCGTCAATCCTGTGGATGTCTATGTCTGTCCGCTCCGGGGCGCGTGTGATTCCGTTCGGGTCATACAGGAGGAGCCCACCCGGCTTTACCGTTTTTTCGAACTTGTCGAGCGACTGCTGGTTGAGCGCTATGACCGTATCGTATTTCGTTACAATAGGGGAGCCTATCTTCCTGTCGCTCAGGATGACGCAGACATTGGCAGTGCCACCTCTCATTTCCGGGCCGTAGGAAGGCATCCATGTGACTTCCATGTCCTGCATGATAGCGGAGTATGCCAGGATCTTCCCCATGGAAAGGACTCCCTGCCCCCCGAATCCTGCTATGATTATTTCTTCTTTCATCTGGAATATCGTTTAATATAGTGCTTTTATATCGTCAAAAGGGACTTTCCCGCTATGAAGACGCGGGTCCGGGCCTTGCGGCCTCCGTTCCTTATTTGGCTGCCAGGACATCCTTTATGTCTCCGACAGGGTATTTCTCGAACATGTGCTCCACCATCCATTTGTTCGCGTCTACAGGGGTCATCTTCCATCCGGAGTTGCATGTGGAGACGATCTCAACGAATGAGAGTCCTATCCCTTTCTGGCTGTATTCGAACGCTTTGCGTATGGCTGCCTTGGCTTTCCGCACTGCCGGTGCCGTATGTACTGACTGCCTGGTGATATATGCCGTGCCGTCGAGATGCGCCAGCATGTCAGCTATCACCAGCGGGAATCCGTTCAGCTTCGGGTCGCGCCCGTAAGGGGTGGTCGATGTCTTCATTCCGATGAGGGTCGTAGGTGCCATCTGGCCTCCGGTCATGCCGTATATGCCGTTGTTGATGAAGATTACGACGATATTTTCGCCGCGTCCGCAGGCATGGATGATTTCGGCTGTACCTATAGACGCAAGGTCTCCGTCACCCTGGTATGTGAACACATATTTGTCAGGGCAGAGTCTCTTGGTGGCGGTGGCCAGGGCCGGAGCCCGTCCGTGTGCGGCCTCCTGCCAGTCTATGTCGATATAGTTGTAGGCAAAGACGGAACAGCCGACCGGGCATACGCCTATGGTCTGGTCCTGGATGCCCATCTCTCCGATTACTTCAGCTATTATCTTGTGCACTGTGCCATGGGAGCAGCCCGGGCAGTAGTGCATCACGGTGTCTGTGAGCAGAGCCGGTTTCCTGTAGATAATGTTTTCCGGCTTTTTGATTTCTTCTATGCTGATACTCATTTTCTTCTAAGCTAATTTGTTAATCTACTCCGGGACTGGCTATTCCAGCGAGTTGGCTTTCTTGAACTCCCTGACAATCTCCTCTGGGGTGAATATGTTCCCTCCCTGTCTTCCGTAGAAATACACCGGACATGAGCCGGATACCGCCAGACGCACGTCATCCACCATCTGGCCGAGGTTGAGCTCGACGCTCATCATGCTTCTGGCCTGCCTGCCTAAACGTGCTATCTCTTTTGCCAGGAAAGGGTACAGGGTAATCGGACGGAGCAGCCCTGCCTTGATGCCTTCTGCCCTGAGCTCGTCAACGACGGCTTCGCAGATGCGGGAAGAGCACCCGAACGCCACGAATACATACTCTGCGTCATCGCACATGTATTCGCTGTATTTGACTTCGGTATCTTCGATGAGCTGGTATTTGTGCTTGAGCTTCCTGTTGAATTCTTCCTGGATGTCGGCGTCAAGGGACAGAGATGTGATGATGTTCCTTGAGCGTGTGGCCGGTTTGCCTGTTGTTGCCCATGGTGCCGCCTGAAGGATTTCCTCGTCTGTCCTGCGAGGTTTCATCGGGTGGAGCTCCACTTTTTCCATCATCTGGCCAATGATGCCGTCCGCGAGGACTACTACCGGGTTGCGGTATTTGAATGCCAGCTCGAAACCCCAGTCGATGAAGTCGTACATGTCCTGTGCGGATGCCGGTGCGATGACGATGTTGTGGTAGTCTCCGTGCCCGCCGCCTTTGACAATCTGGTTGTAGTCGCTCTGGCTCGGCTGGATGGTCCCGAGTCCGGGGCCTCCCCTCATCACATCCACGATAACGCATGGGAGTTCGGCTCCTGCCATGTAGCTTATGCCTTCGCACATGAGGCTGACGCCCGGGCTGCTGGATGAGGTCATTACTTTTTTGCCGCAGCTGGCTCCTCCGTATACCATGTTGATGGAGGATGTTTCGCTTTCTGCCTGGAGGACTACCATTCCGGTTGTCTCCCACGGCTTTTCTTTCATGAGGGTCTCCATCACCTCGGACTGGGGAGTGATAGGGTAGCCGAAGTACCCGTCGACACCGTTGCGGATTGCCGATATGGCAATCGCTTCGTTTCCTTTCATCAAAATCTTCTCTGCCATATCCTTATATTTTTACTCTGTAAACGGTAATTACCGAATCCGGGCAGACTGCCGCACAATTTGCGCAGCCTATGCAGCCTTCCCCGGCCATTTCGGCATAATGATATCCCTTACTGTTGACCATCTTAGAAAGCTGTATGCTCTGGGTCGGACAGTTGGCTATACACACTGAGCAGCCTTTGCACTTCTGTGTGTCTACTTCAATGATTCCTTTAAATGCCATCCTGTTAAAAATTAAGCAAATTTGATCCTGCTTCGTCTGAAGCGTCCCAAATTTACATTTTTTTTGACAGAAACAGGAAAATCTGTTATATTTTTTTCGAAAACAGTTTATGTGTCTGGCCGGAATTTGCCATAAGGAAAAAGCCGGAGGCAGGTTTTCTGCTTCCGGCTCTGTCGGGATGAGGCGACTCGAACGCCCGACCCCTACGTCCCGAACGTAGTGCGCTACCAACTGCGCTACATCCCGATTTTTCGTTTCTTTTTGCCGATAACTTCGTCAGTCTTCGCTCGTCATTGGTCGTTTACGAGAGTAAACTCCCGTCTTCCTCGCTTGCCTTCCTTGTTCTCGGCAAAAAAACTTTAAAAACAAAGAAGCTGCACATGGAAGTTGTGTCAGCTTCTCCAGCTATAAGAAAACCTTTAAAAGGCTGCTTCCTTTACGAAAGTTTGTTGATATAGACAGCAATACCGCTTTTGAGGTTGGCTGCCTTGTTCTTGTGGATTACACCGATCTTGGCGAGCTTGTCGATCATGGCATATACCTTAGGGGCACTTGCCTGTGCTTCGCTCTTGTCTGTAGTGTTCCTCAGGGCGCGGATCGCGTTCCTTGTAGTCTTTGCATAATACTTATTATGCAATCTGCGTCTTTCGCTTTGGCGAGTACGCTTGTCTGCTGATGCGTGATTTGCCATTTTTTATCTTTTTATATTTCTTGTAGTGGGTAGGGGAATCGAACCCCTATTGCAAGAATGAAAATCTTGAGTACTAACCGTTATACGAACCCACCGAAAATTTCCATTTCCCCTAAAAGGGAGTGCAAAGGTATATAATATTTTTTATCGTGCAAAATATTTTTCGTTATTCCTCCCTATTTTGTCACATCAGAGGCCCATTCGAAAGAGTACAGTATTGATTCCACCTGCCTGAGGTAGTGGCGTTTATCGTACTTCGGAGCATATACGAAAGCCTCGATGACTATGATCTCCTTTCCGTCCTGGCTGTAGAAGGCGTGCGATACGAAAGGCCCGCCCATATAGTCCTTGTGGACTTCCCAGAGCCCGCGCATCTGGGCGAATTCCCGGCCACGGTACTTGAGATACTGCACATCCGGTGTGACGGCGTTGCTTATAATCATGTATGTGTTTTCGAACATGCCTGGAACATTGGCCTTCATGGCCTCGTTGCTCCTGGTCATCAGGGTGTCAAGAGAGAAGTCCGCCTCGGTTCCTGTCGCAGGGTATTTGAATACGATGAAGTTCTGGTTGGTGTACTGTGTGTCGTAGCTTATCCACAGGAAGTCGTCCGTCTGCTTCTTTAGGGAATAGCCGACAGGGAAGTGGAGTATGCCTCCGGTCAGGGCTGCCATGGCTGGCCTCAGCGTGACTTCTTCATACCGCACCGAGTTGGCTACCACCCTGTCCCTTTCCGCCTGCTCGAGTGTGGTCAGCAGTTTCTCCCCGTTGTCCTCTATCAGCTGGCATGCGGTCTCCACGTCAGGTGCGTTTACGCCGATGACGCACTGCGGGCTGGCCCAGACATCATTGCGGTAAATCACCCCGGGCTGTGTGACGCTCCCGTCGATGTTCACTATGAGTATGTTCCTGTGAATCTGGAAGATGTCTGTAAATGCCCCCGGTGTGATATTGATGAGGGTATATAGCGGCTCCCTCTGCGGCAGATAAGGGAAATCGCTGGCGAGCAACTCCCTGAGGGTGTTGCCGGTGTCGCCTTCCCAGTATTCTTTGTTTATGACAATAAGCACCTCTCCGGCTTTTCCGCTTATGCTCGGGAGAATGGGTTTCCTGTTCTGGTTTTTGCAGGCCGAGATTGACAGGACAGCGGCAATGATTGCCAGCATGGTCATTATCTTTTTCATATTGTGCGGATTATTGATTAGGGCAAATATCACTCGTGTCCGGTAAAATTCCGGACTAGTTATTAAAAAGTTTAACAATTAAAACAAAGTAGGTTCGGTAGAAC
>CALVDL010000016.1 GCA_944326305.1 uncultured Bacteroidales bacterium | reverse complement strand
GGAAACCTCGCTGACGCTCCGGTGCGGCCCTGAAGGGCCTTCCCATCTTAATCCCCAGTCACTTCGTGACAGCCCCTTGTTAAGGGGCGCCATCCCCATCTCTGCTCACTGTGAAACATCCACAGGATGATTTCACTCTCCGCTCGCGACCTCGCCGGGGGCCCTGTCGCAGGCCACGGGCCTGCTCCTTAATAGGTAATTCGATGTTATTTAATGAATTAAATTCATCGAATTCACGTAAATTTATCAATACTTCCATTTTTATCCATAATTTTGCACCGTAAGGCCGGCATCCCGCTATGCCGCCGTTTACCGGAAATCACATTATGAAAATCGACAGGATACATACCGGCAAGAAAAGATTCCCGGAGCTCCTGCTGATGGCGGACGAACAGGAGTCAATGATAGACAGATATTCAGAGAGGGGCGAGGGGAAAGGGCTCCGCGAAATCCCTGCCTCAGGCCGGACAATTCCAAAATAAAATAGTACCTTTACGCCCCGAATGTGAAATTGTCAGAAATGCCATATCAACAGATGTCATAAATGTTTTTCGAAAAGAGTGTTAAATCTGTCCTGACCATGACAAGGACCGTGAAGGGGATTTTTGCTTCTATGGCGTTTGTATTCTGCAGCACGTTATGTGCGGCCGCCCCTGTCCGTGACTCACTGGCCACGGCGGAAAAGAGGGACAGCATAGTTGAAGCTACCGTAACAGCCGACAAATACATAAAGGAGGCAACCCGGAGCCAGACCGGGCACAAGCGCCTGAACGAAATGGACTTCATATACGGGAATGTCGTATTCAGTTCCCCGGACCTGATCAAGGCCATCCAGAACCTCCCTGGCGTAAGCTCCGGGACAGAACTGATGTCAGGACTCTACGTCCACGGCGGGGAGGGCTCCGACAACCTTTTCCTTCTCGACGGAGTGCCGATGTACCAGATCAGCCATCTCGGCGGACTTTTTTCATCGTTCAACACCGATGTCGTAGAGCACCTGGACTTCTACAAGAGCGGATTCCCGGCCAGGTACGGAGGAAGGATGAGCTCCGTGGTGGACGTCACCACGAGCGACGGGAACTTCGATGAATACCACGGTACTTTCATGATCGGGGTGATTGACGGGCGCCTGCAGTTTGAAGGGCCGATAGCCAGGGGGAAGACTTCTTTCAATGTCGCAGTACGCAGGAGCTGGATGGACGCTGTCCTCGCCCCGGCCATCGCCATAGTCAACAGGAAAAACAAAGACGGCGAGACCGTCGGGGGCACCTACGCCTTCTATGACATAAACGCCTCCGTCACACATAAGTTCAGCAATGACAATATCTTCTCCCTGAAGTTCTACCACGGGAGGGACCATCTGAAGCTGAAACTGGATACGCCCCAGACCGGTTCCTCCGGTGAAGGCGGAGATGCGGTAACCGCATCCGGCACCGACAACCTCAATACGGACATAGCCTGGGGGAATACCCTCGTCTCGCTGAACTGGAAATACAGGATACTCGACAACCTGAAGATGCAGACTGTCCTGTACTATACCGGCAGCAATGCCGATGTCCAGTACTACTGGCACGACTGGGAATTCGACGGGACCGAGTACAGTTACTCACTTGACGAGACCAACTATTCCAGAATCAACGACATAGCATTAAAGACCGATTTCAGCTGGCAGCCCCGTCCATCTCATAACGCCAGGTTCGGCGTGTCATACCAGTTCCATATATACAACCCGTCAAGACATAGTGTTTCCTCCGAAAACACCGCACAGAACACGGAAAGTTCATCACAGCACTATAACGGGAACGAATTCTCCCTGTATGCCGAGGACGAGATAGCCCTGCATGAAAGGGTATATCTGGACCTCGGGCTGAGATATGCAATGTCTGCCGTCCCGGGAAAGGTCTGGAACCGCCTGGAACCGAGGGCTGCACTGGATGTGGAATGTGCCGACGGGATAGACTTCAAGGTATCGTACACGGAGATGAACCAGTTCGCCCATCTGGTCTCCACCACATATCTCGACATCCCCACAAACTGCTGGCTCCCTTCCACATCAAAGGTGGCCCCGATGCACTCCAGACAGGTGGCCGGCGGGGTATATTGCAGACTTCCGCACAATCTCCGGTTGAACATCGAAGGATGGTACAAGACCATGGACAACCTTCTGGAGTATTCAGGGGCGAATTCCCTTTTCCCTCCCCTCGACAGATGGGAGACATCGTTCAACAAAGGCAGAGGCAGGTCATACGGACTCGAGACCGAGTTCGGATGGCGGACAGAAAAGCTCGCGCTGACAGCATATTACACCCTCTCCTGGAGCCAGAGGAAATTCAATGCCGTATGGCACGACTGGTACTCGCACAGGCATGACAACAGGCACAAGCTCACCCTTATGGGCAACTGGAAAGTCAGCAATACAGTGGACCTTTACGCATCCTGGAACTACAACAGCGGCGGATGGATGACCGTCGCCACCCACATCTACAACCCCGGGGAGGTATTCGACCGCATATATACGAAACCAAACAACGTCAACCTCCCTGATTATCACCGGCTTGACCTCGGGGCAAATTTCAGGAAAACATCGAAGGGAGGGAAAGAACACATCTGGAACATAGGGATTTACAACGCATATTGCAGGAAAAACGTGGTATTCGTGGCCGTCAACGAGCGCGAGGACAAAAGCCTCTACGGCACAGGCCGCGCAATATTCCCTATCATACCTTCTTTCAGCTACACTTTAAAATTTTGACAATGAAAAATTTATACAGCACGATAATAGCCTCTGCCCTCTGCCTCACGGTGCTTTCCTCCTGTGAAGTAGAGTTCGATTTCAAGGAACTGGACGGAGACCCGCTGTTCCTGATAGACGGCTATATCAGGACTGAAGCATACAGCCCTGGAACAGGAAACCTGCAGATGTATCTGTATGGCGTACCGTCCGCCGCAGGAGAACGGGAATTCAGCGAAGAGGCCAGATGTACCCTGAAAGTGTACAAGAATTCGGAACTGATAGATACCAAGGACTATATTACAATAAAAGACTTTTTCGGACTGATTGCCGACGATTATCAGGTAGCCCCGGGGGATGAAATCCTGATCACAGCGGAATCCGACGGTTTCCCGACGGCATCGTCCAGGACAGTAATCCCGCAGGCCCCTCCCGTGGCAGAGACCTCCTGCTCGGTGTCCGGGGGCAATCTTGACATAAGGTTTTCATTCGAGGACGATGCAACCACGGCAGATGCCTACGCCTTCCGCTTCATGACCATGACTACAGACCGGATACCTGGAGAAAATGAAACCGGCTACTCTCTCGACCTGTCGTTCGGAACCCGGCCCGGCTCCACGTTAGCGGACCCGGGCCCGTTTGATGTGACATGGGAGGACGGGATCCGGTATTATGGGATCAACGACGAATCATTCAACGGCAAGCGCAAGGAATTCGAAATTTCTACTCCGTTCGAGCTCCCATCCGGCGGGACGACCTATTTACGGATTGAAATACAGCGGATCTCCCCTGAAAGAATCAACTACGAGACAGCAATCACAGACAAAGGCAGCAACGCCCTCGGTTTCATAGGCCTTGCACCGGTGACATTCGCCTATACCAACATAAGGGCAGGGTCGGGATGCTTTTCAAGCGGGAACTCCGCCTATACTGACTGGGTCCCTGTCTGCGGCGGTATACAGTCCGGAAAATTCTGAAACAAGATGGTAAGGCCCGTCAGGTGACTGGGGGTGGACTAACAGAAATTGTCATTTCGACCGAACGAAGTGAGTGGAGAAATCTGTAGAAGAAATAAACAGATCCCTCGACTTCGCTCGGGATGACAAAAGGATGCTCGGGATGACATGGAGTTCGATTGTAAAAGGCAAAATATTGATTTTTAGAATAATATTATTAAACATTTAATTCGTCGAACTAACGTTATTTATGGCACATTCTATAACAATAGAAGGGAATACGAAAGAGGAGAGATACCGCTCCCTGGTCCCGCAGATAGAGGCACTGCTCGAAGGAGAGCAGGACATGGTGGCAAGGATGTCAAATACAGCGGCCGCGATACACGGGGCATTCGGGTTCCTTTGGACCGGCTTCTACAGAGTGGTGACGGCACCGTCAGGAAGCGAGCTTTCCGTCGGTCCTTTCCAGGGGCCGGCAGCCTGTTCAAGGATAGCGTACGGGAAAGGGGTATGCGGAACGGCCTGGAAAGAGGCCAGGACAGTGGTAGTACCTAATGTAGAGGAGTTTCCCGGGCACATAAGGTGCAGTTCGATGGCCAGGTCGGAAATCGTTGTCCCCGTGTTTTCGGCTGGCGGGGATGTCATAGCCGTCCTCGACATAGACAGCAGCGAAACAGGCACTTTCGATGCGACCGACGCCCTCTATCTGGAGGAAATCTGCAGGAAGGTCAGCAGAAAATGACATTTTGACAGAGCCACGCAGTAGTGTACAGTTTTTGCAGCACGCCGCGCGCAGATAAAATTCCATTGATCATGAGAAAGAATTTCGGGGCAAGACCCCTTTCCTACCCGCAGCCGGTGTTCATCATCGCGACATACGGCGAAGACGGGACCCCTGACGCAATGAACGCGGCATGGGGCGGCATAAGCGAATCAAACGAAATCAGCCTTTGCCTCAGCGCAGGCCACAAGACTGTCAAGAACATACTCAAGAGAGGCGCATTCACTGTGAGCATGGCTGACGCCGGGCACGTGGTGGGCTGCGACTATGTAGGCCTTGTGTCAGGCAACAGCGTGACGGACAAGTTCGCAAAGGCCGGATTCCACGCAGTGAAGTCCGGGTTCGTGGACGCCCCGCTGATAGAGGAGCTGTCTGTCGCTATGGAATGCAGGCTCAAGGACTACAATCCGGAGACATGCATACTGCGCGGGGAAATCGTCAATGTAAGTGTCGATGAACGTGTGCTTGACAGCAACGGCAAGGTAGACGCATCGAAGGTCGCCCCTATCGTATTCGACCCGTTCAACAATGACTATCTTAAGGTAGGCGAAAAAGTCGGCAACGCATTCTCCGACGGCAAACAGCTGAAATGACAGTACGGCATGGACAGGAAAGAAATACCGGTCCTGCTGCTGACGGGCTACCTCGGCAGCGGGAAGACCACTTTGCTTAACCGTATCCTGGCAAACAGGAAAGGAATACGGTTCGCCGTCATAGTCAACGACATAGGAGAGGTGAACATAGATGCCGACCTCATACAGAAAGGCGGAGTGGTAGGCAAGAAGGACGAAAGTCTCGTGGCCTTGCAGAACGGGTGCATCTGCTGTACCCTGAAAGCAGACCTGGTGGAACAGATATACGAGCTGCTGGCCATGGAGAGATTCGACTACATCGTGATAGAAGCCAGCGGTATATGCGAGCCTGACCCTATAGCACAGACCATCAGCATGATACCGACATTGGGTGAAGCATACGTAAAGCACGGGGTATGCCGCCTTGACTGCATCGTCACAGTAGTGGACGCACTGAGGATGCAGGATGAATTCAGCTGCGGGGAGGCATTGACAGGCAGGCAAATAGACGAGGAAGACATCGAAAACCTCATCATCCAGCAGATAGAGTTCTGCAACATCATTCTGCTGAACAAGGCTTCCGAAGTGAAGCCGGAGGAGCTGTCCCGGATAAAGCGTATAATCCATACACTGCAGCCGGGTGCCGAGATTATCGAGTGCGACTATGCAGATGTAGACCTCGACAGGCTCATCAACACCGGACTGTTCAATTTCGACCGCGTGGCCACTTCCGCCGGGTGGGTCCGCGGGATAGACAGCCAGGCCACTGAAGAGGAAGAAATCGAAGCCAGGGCGCACGGCAGCCATCATGATGATGAACACCATCATCATGAACATGAAGAAGGGCATCATCATGATAGCGGGGACGGCCATCATCACCACCATCACCATGAAGGAGGGGAAGTCGAGGAATACGGCATAGGGACATTCGTCTACTACCGGCGTCCCGCACTGGACATCAACAAATTCGACCATTTCGTAGCGAAGAAGTGGCCTTCAAGCGTCATCAGGGCAAAAGGAATCTGCTACTTTACCGACAACAGGGACATGTCCTACATGTTCGAGCAGGCAGGAAGGCAGAAGACCCTGCGTGAAGCCGGGCTGTGGTATGCCGCCGCCCCGGAAGAAGACAGGATCCAGCTCATGCGCCAGGACCCGAATTTCTTCAAGGACTGGGACGAAAAATACGGTGACAGGATGCAGAAGATTGTGTTCATCGGGCAGAATATGGACAAGGAGCAGATCATCCGCGACCTGGATGACTGCCTTGAATAGGCCGTACCCGAAGAAAGCATATATCAGAACAGCGGACTGCTGGCCCGTCAGGACATCGAGGCCAGCAGTCTTTCTGTATCTATCCCTGTAAAATCATCAATGACCAGATCGGCCAACGGTGTTATCGCCTCCCGGCTGTTGGTAGTGGCAAGCCCCACTACAAAACCTCCTGAATCCCTTGCTGACTTCAGGCCTGAGAATGAGTCCTCGAAAATCACAGTCGACTTCTTCGCGGCGCCGAATGTGTCCATACCCAGAAGATAGCAGTCCGGGGCCGGCTTTGACCTGGCGAAGTCCTCCCCGGTGAAAATCCTGTCAAACATTGACCTGAACTCCGGATGGCGTGCATACACGTTCTCCATCTTCTTTCTGTTGGAGCTTGTGACCACAGCCCTCGGCACACCTTTCGCCTTGAGCTCCGCAATGAAATCCATCACACCCGGTACATATTCATAAGGCATCTCACGCTCGAATACATCGATATCGTCCGTAATCTTCTTCTGCAGGTCAGTCCTGCAGCTGAAATATGTGGAAAAGATATTTTCAAGCGTCTGCCCCTTTATGGAGCTTCCGAAGTGCGTATAGCCGAACTCCCCGGCTCCGATCCTGTCCCAGAAATCCGAGTAGTACCCCTCGGTATCCACAATCACCCCGTCCAGGTCGAAAAGCGCGGCGGCGATACGCGTGTCTTTGATGTTGTCTGCCATAGTTGTCTTATCAGTTTCAATTCCGTCGCCGGCAAAGGTAAATATTCCGGCCGGAAACACGAAATATTATCCGGATTATGCACAGTTCAGTGCGACGAGACCATCTTCAGACCTATAACCGAGATTATGAGGGTGGAAATGAAGAAAATACGCCAGAATGTCACAGGCTCGTGGAAAAAAAAGATCCCCAGGAGCACCGTCCCCACAGCCCCTATCCCGGTCCACACGGGGTAAGCCATCCCTATAGGCAGCGTCTGTACAGCCTTGGCCAGAAGGAACATGCTGAGCACCAGGCAGAGCAGGAAGCCTGCACCCCAAAGAAAATACTCCG
The DNA here is from genome assembly GCA_944326305.1 of uncultured Bacteroidales bacterium. Lineage (GTDB taxonomy): Bacteria > Bacteroidota > Bacteroidia > Bacteroidales > UBA932 > Cryptobacteroides. The sequence goes on along the minus strand of CALVDL010000016.1, from coordinate 66,361 downwards.
TTCCGCTCACCTCTTTCATTTTTCCGAGACAGAAGGCGAAGCCGGCCTCGAAGCAGCCGGCGATTATAAGCATCAACCAGTTCATGACTACATTGTTTTTTCAAGGGTGCAAAGATAGCCATGTTTACCATAACTAAGGTTTACAAATGATAAATAATGCGGATTCGGCGAAATTATCTAAATTTACGCCCCGGAAAAAAGGCAGGAATGGCGCCTTTCCGGGAAGAACAATGCTATTGCCGTAAGGCACAGAATATTACAACAGAAAATATATGAACATAGATTTCAAGAAGATCGACCTTTCAGTGCTCCCCAATTTCAAAGGAGGGGAAAAGGAACTGGAGGCAAAAATGTTCTTTGACGGGACAAACCGCATCATGAAAGCGAAGCTGGCACCCGGGGCATCAATCGGGATGCACACCCATGAAGGCAGCTGCGAAATCATTTTCATCACTTCCGGGAACGGTTCGGTGATATTTGACGGGGAACGCACGCCGGTATATGCGGGGCTTTGCCACTATTGTCCTGAAGGACATACACATAGCCTGATAAACGATTCCGGGGAAGACCTGGAGTTCCTTGCCGTGGTACCACGGCAGTGACCCTCACACCGGAGCCCGGACATAGAAAGGCTGTCACCTGTTCGAAGCCGGGAAAGTGGAACCGGGGTGTATTCCACAGGTGAAACACCGGCTATAGATTAAATTTTAGACAAGAAAAATGCCTGCAACAGGGAAAAACGACCTTCTGAAACTCATAAGGAACGGCGAGCCGATGACTTTGGGGCAGCAGCTGAACCTCACGGTCCAGCTCAGCATACCGTCAATCCTTGCCCAGCTGTCATCAATCCTGATGCAGTTCATCGACGCGTCGATGGTCGGGAGCCTCGGGGCAGAAGCTTCGGCGTCAATAGGGCTGGTCTCCACCACCACGTGGCTTTTCATGGGGCTGTGTTCCGCAGCCGCCACAGGATTCTCCGTACAGGTGGCCCATCTTCTGGGGGCAAAGGACCCGGAATCGGCCAGATCGGTTCTCAGACAGGCACTTTCCACAGTAATCACTTTCAGTCTCATCCTGACCGCCATAGGCTGCGCGATCAGCGGCCCGCTGCCAGGATGGCTCGGCGGAGGGGAAAGCATCCTCGGGGACGCAAGCGGCTATTTCCTGATTTTCATCCTCTCCCTGCCCGCGATGCAGCTGAATGTACTTGGCAGCGGGATGCTCCGCAGCAGCGGCAACATGAAGATACCGAGCATCCTGAACATCATGATGTGCTTTCTGGATGTAATCTTCAACTTCTTCCTGATTTTCCCTACCAGGGATATAAGCATATTCGGTATGGATATCCGTGCCCCAGGAGCAGGCATGGGGGTCGAAGGTGCGGCCCTCGGTACCGCGCTTGCCATGGCGGTGACTGCATCAATGATGCTATACTATCTTTGTTTCAGGTCGCAGGAGCTTGACATAGCACACCATAAGGGCAGTTTCAGGCTCACGTCCAAGTGTCTGAAGAATGCTGTAGGGATAGGCATTCCTATGGGGCTGGAAAGGGTAATCATGTGCGGGGCCCAGATCATGTCTACGGTGATAGTCGCTCCACTGGGTACTGTTGCCATAGCGGCCAACTCGTTCGCCATCACGGCAGAAAGCCTCTGCTATATGCCTGGATACGGTATAGCCGATGCCGCCACCACGCTTGTAGGCCAGAGCATCGGGGCCAGGCGCAAGGAACTGACATGGAGGTTCGCGAGAATCACTGTCTTCATGGGTATGGCAGTCATGGCTGTAATGGGCGTGGTGATGTATATTGCAGCTCCGGCAATTATAGGGATAATGACCCCTGTCCCTGAGGTCACTGAACTCGGAGCCTCTGTACTCAGGATAGAGGCATTTGCCGAGCCGATGTATGCCGCAGCGATAGTATGCTACGGAATCTTCGTCGGGGCAGGCTCAACGCTCGTGCCATGCATCATGAACCTCGGGAGCATCTGGGCCGTGCGACTGAGCATAGCCGCCGTCCTCGCCCCTGCCCACGGACTTAAAGGCGTCTGGATAGCCATGTGCATAGAACTCTGCTTCAGGGGCACCATATTCCTCATCCGCCTGTTCAGGAAAAAATGGATGGACAAAATCTAAAAAAAGATTTGCAGCAGCCGCACTGGCCGTCTGCAAATCTTTGTATGTAAATCATTATATAGTAGCAGCTTATACCAGCCCCTGCGCCATCATGGCGTCGGCTATCTTGATGAAGGAGGCGATATTTGCGCCTTTCACATAGTTGACATAGCCGTCCGGTTCTGTGCCGTACTTCACACATGCTTCATGGATGTCGGTCATGATCCTGTGGAGCTGGGCGTCGACTTCTTCCTCGGTCCATTTGAGCCTTATGGAGTTCTGGGTCATCTCCAGACCAGAAGTAGCCACGCCGCCCGCGTTGGACGCCTTGCCAGGGGAATAGAGGAGCTTCGCCTTCTGGAAAATCTCGATAGCCTCCGGCTCCGAAGGCATGTTGGCGCCTTCAGCCACGCAGATACATCCGTTGTCTACAAGCGTCTGTGCCTCCTGCGCATTGATCTCGTTCTGGGTGGCGCAAGGAAGGGCTATATCGCATTTGATACCCCACGGGCGCCGGTTCTCGAAATACTGCGCTCCCGGATATTTCTCCGCATACTCCCTGATACGTCCCCTGTAGATATTCTTGAGCTCAAATACATACGCGAGCTTCTCCTCGTCGATGCCGTCCGGATCATACACAAAACCGTTCGAATCCGAAAGGGTAACCACCTTGGCGCCGAGCTGCAGTGCCTTCTGCGCCGCATACTGGGCAACGTTCCCGGATCCGGAGATAGCCACGGTCTTGCCCTTAAAGCTGTCGCCGCGCGTAGCAAGCATCGCGGAAGCGAAATAGCAGGTCCCGTACCCCGTTGCTTCAGGACGGAGAGGGCTGCCGCCCCAGTTCAGGCCCTTGCCTGTGAGGACACCGGTGAACTCATTGCGCAAACGCTTGTATTGGCCGAAAAGGAAGCCTATCTCACGGCTGCCGACCCCGATATCACCTGCCGGGACATCAGTATCCTGCCCGACATGGCGCTGAAGCTCGGTCATGAAGCTCTGGCAGAAGCGCATCACCTCATTGTCCGACTTCCCTTTAGGGTTGAAGTCCGACCCTCCTTTCGCGGCACCCATCGGAAGGGTCGTAAGGCTGTTCTTGAAAGTCTGCTCAAAAGCAAGGAACTTCATGATGCTGAGGTTCACACTCGGATGGAAGCGCAGCCCCCCTTTATAAGGGCCGATGGCGCTGTTCATCTGCACACGGAATCCCCTGTTGATGTGGATTTCCCCTTCATCGTCCAGCCATGGGACACGGAAGATTATCACCCGCTCCGGCTCCACTATCCTCTCCAGGATCTTCTGGTCCATGAGGTAAGGATGCTCCACAATATACGGGGCAACACTGTCAAGCACTTCTTTCACTGCCTGGTGGAATTCCTTTTCACCGGGATTCTTGGCGACGAGATCGGCCATGAAGCCGTCAACGTAGTTCTGGACAAATTGATTCATCATATCTGTTTTTGTTAAGTTGGTTCAGAAGCCACAGATTCAAAATCTTTCAAAGATAATAAATCATGAGCAAAAGAGCAACAGCCCGTAAAATTTATTGTCCCGGCAAATCCCGATGGACAGGACCTCAAGAGGCAGCCGCGGCCATGATCTTCTGCAGCTCCGCCATCGGCATATTGCCGGTGATGGATATGACAGACACCGAAGCACCTTCGTCAGAAAGCATCATGAAGTCGGTAACTGTCTCCCCTTTCCTTACTATGTAGATATGTACCTTTTCCTGACCGTCCACGACCTCCATCAGAAGCTCGTATTTCCCCTGGCTGACACGGCGTCTTATATCCTCCGAAAGCCCGGCAGCAAGTTCCTTGTCCTCCACATCAAGTATGTACATACCTTCAAATGTCCTGATGATCTCCCCGAGGTTCACATCCTCTGACTCAATACGGATGTCAGGGATGCTCTTTATGAGACTGAACATTGCAGGTGAAATATATACCGCGCTCACCCCTTCCTTGCCGGCGTACCTGTTGTAGATTTCCTTACCGTCCTGTGCAGAAACGGCCACTGCGCAAAGCAGCACGGATATTATGATTATAAAGCGTTTCATGGCAATTGTTTTTTATTGGAACATTATTGTTTTACCCGTTAATTATAACCATTGCAGTTATAATACAATTCTGCTACCCTTGCCCCCTGTTCTTCAATGCTCCTGCCGGCGGCTTCCGCCCTCGAAAGGCCGGAACCCATCTTTTCAGATATTGAGACAAGGGCTTTCTCGACCTCCGCATACGCCATTTCCGGATCTGTGAAAGTATCCTTCGGGGCACGGAAAGTCTCTACCGCCGTCCATATTCCGAGCAGTACAACCACGCTGGCTGCTGCACTCATCACATAGGTCATAATACGCCGTGCAGGACTTTTCCCCGATGAAATGATCTTCTCTGCCGCATCCATGGAATCTATCATATCCGAAAGGTCCTTTCTAAGTCCGGCAGAAACCTTTATACGGTCATAATTATTCATATCTGTATAAATTAAATTCCGTTAATATACTCTTTCATAGCAGCCATGACGGATTTTCTGGCACGGTTCACAAGCACTCTGACGTTGACGGCAGAAAGGCCTGTGAATTTCACTATCTCCGCGTAGCTCAAATCTTTGAAGAACTTCATCTCCATGACCTTGCGCTGGTTCTCCGGAAGGGCGGCCATCGCCCTGTCAAGCTGCCGCAGCATCTCCCTGCCCACCACAGGCCTGTCGGCCTCCATGCCTTCCGCTCCGGGAACGGCACTCTCCGCCAGCAGCTCCGCGTCCTCATCCCTGCCGTGTACGCTCCTGGCCCTGAGGCGGTCTATGCAGATATTCCGGATTACCCTTGCCCCGTAGGCCATGGGCGACTCAACGTTGCCGAGATGCGACCTGATGTTCCACAGCCTGATATACAGGTCCTGGACGGCATCCCTGGCATCGGCTTCCGACCCGAGCATCGAATAGGCCATCCTGTAGAAACTGTCACTCAGAGGAAGCCACACATCTTTGAAATACTGCTTTTCCATACACAGGCAATCCAGAATAGAGATGCACTCTAATACGTACGTGTTACATCCGAGGCTATCTTTTCAATAACATTCCATTTTACTTTCTGTTCACAGATTCCCGGGACAATTCCTTTCTGTCCCTTTTCTGACAGGATGACGGGAAAGGAGGGGGAATGTTACAGGGCGGCACAAAAATATTAATGATTATCCGTAAAGAGGCCGCCTGAGTTGTCATCCCGAGCGCAGTCGAGGGATCTGTTTTTTCACAATGCATTGTCTTGTAACAGATTTCTCGACTCCGGCCATAGGCCTCCGCTCGAAATGACAATACGGAACCCTTTCTTTCAGGTATTAAGACAAAGGGTAATTTCCCGGATAATCAATAAAATATTTGAAATGACAATGTCCTCCTGACATGAAAGAGCCATGCAGGAGGACAGATTAAGATTTAATTTATTATCTTGAAAATTAATACTTTAACAACCAAGCAGGCAGGATACCACTACCTCCTCCTCATCCCCCTCATCATGTTCGAGACATTGCCGGTCATGACGTTCTTCATGACTTTGCGGGTGTCTTCGAACTGCTTAAGGAGACGGTTGACTTCTGCAACGGAGGTGCCGCTGCCGTCAGCAATGCGCTTGCGCCTGCTGCCGTTGATGATTTCAGGCTTTTCGCGCTCGGCCGGGGTCATGGAGAGGATGATGGCCTCGATGCCCTTGAACGCATCGTCCTTTATCTCTACATCCTTGAGGGCCTTGCCCATGCCCGGGATCATGGAGGCGAGGTCCTTTATGTTGCCCATCTTCTTGACCTGCTGGATCTGGTCATAGAAGTCGGATATGGTGAACTGGTTCTTGGCGAGCTTCTTCTTGAGCTTGCGTGCCTGCTCCTCGTCGAACTGCTCCTGGGCCTTCTCCACGAGGGTCACGACGTCGCCCATGCCGAGGATACGGTCAGCTATACGTTTCGGGTGGAAGACATCGAGAGCCTCCATCTTCTCGCCCGTGCTGACGAACTTTATCGGCTTCCCGACCACGGCCTTGATACTCAATGCGGCACCGCCCCTGGTGTCACCGTCCATCTTGGTCAGGACAACTCCGTCGAAATCGAGCCTGTCGTTGAACGCCTTTGCAGTCTCCACGGCATCCTGTCCGGTCATGGCATCCACCACGAACAGGGTCTCTGTCGGACTGACAGCCGAATGCACGGCGGCAATCTCGTCCATAAGCTCCTGGTCCACAGCCAGACGGCCTGCGGTATCCACGATTACTACGGAATAGCCTTCCTTCTTTGCGTATGCCACCGCATTCCTTGCCACCTTTACAGGATCCTTCTCGTCAGGTTCAGAATATACAGGAACGCCCACCTGCTCACCGAGCACCTTCAGCTGGTCGATAGCCGCAGGACGGAATGTGTCGCAGGCTGCGAGCAGCACTTTCATCCCCTTCTTGCTTTTTATATAAAGGGCAAGCTTGCCTGAAAACGTAGTCTTACCCGAACCGTTCAGACCGGCTACCAGCACTACGCCCGGCTGCCCTTTGATGTTGATGTCGCTCGAATTGCTTCCCATCAGGGCCGCAAGCTCGTCATGGACAATCTTCACCATCATCTGCTCCGGCTTCACGGCGGTGAGGACATTCTGCCCCAAAGCCTTGGCCTTCACATCATCGCAGAACTGCTTGGCTATCTTGTAGCTGACATCGGCATCCAGAAGGGCCCTCCTGATATCCTTGAGGGTTTCGGCAACATTAATCTCGGTGATCTTTCCTTCACCCTTGAGTATCTTGAACGATCTTTCAAGTCTGTCGACTAAATTTTCAAACATGGCTCTATATCACTTTTCAGCGTCAGTATGACGATTATTGTTTTACTTTATTATAATATAATATTATCCTAATATTCAATATTTTACCAACTCAGGACCAATCCGGCCGCCCGTTCACCCGGACCGGAACCGGCTCACCTCCCCGGATTGAAATAGTCCACATACCGCGGGGCGCTGTCAAGGTCGTCAGAGAATACGGCCGGGGCGAAATCCCTGAGGTTGTACCGGCTGGCCATCACCTGGCCGTAGGCTCCGGCACTGCGTATCGCCATCAGGTCTCCCCTGACGCTCATCGGCAGAATCCTGCCCTGCCCCCATACATCGCTGGACTCGCAGACAGGGCCGACCACATCATATGCCTGCATCTCTGAAAAGCCTTTCCTGAAGCGCGACGAAAGGTTCTCTATCCGGTGGTAGGCCCCGTACAGTGCAGGACGGATCAGGTCGTTCATCCCTGCATCTAGTATCAGGAAGTTTTTGGTCTCCCCGCTCTTGACGAAAAGCACCCTGGATATCAGGGACCCGCACTGCGCCACCACCGAACGCCCCGGCTCAATATGGAGCTGCTGCCCTTCCCTGCGCGGGAAATTCGAGGTCAGAGTCCGCAGCCAGTCCTCGAACGGTGCCACGTCATTCCCGTCCGGATTCCCGTAGTCCACGCCGAGGCCGCCGCCGAAGTCCACATTCGCCACCACAAGCCCCCTGCCCTCGAACCAGGAGACTATCTCCGCGGCCCTGCGGGCTTCAAGTGCATAGACATCCGACACCTCGGTAATCTGGGACCCGATATGGAAATGCAGTCCGGTGAAATCTATATTGGTGCACCTTCCGAGTAGCTCGACCAGGGCGTTGAACTCGTGCCTTGCTATACCGAACTTGTTCTCGAAAAGGCCTGTAGTCACGTACTTGTGGGTATGGGCATCGATATTGGGGTTGATCCGCACGGCCACACGCGCACGCATCCCGTATGAACGGGCCATGGCGTCTATCACATATATCTCATGCAGGGACTCGCAGTTGAAAGCCTCTATTCCGGCCGACATGGCGTCATATATCTCCCTGTCACTCTTCCCTACACCTGCAAACACGGTCCTTTCCGCAGGGAAGCCGCACTCAAGGGCGCGCAGTACCTCGTTCCCGCTCACGCAGTCGGCGCCTATCCCCCGGATGTTGATGGTCTCGAGGATACGCCTCTCGACATTTGCCTTCACGGCATAATGCACGCTGACGCCATAACGCTCAGAAAGCCGGGCAATGGTATCTACCGTACGCCCAAGCAACTCCATATCATAATAATAGAAAGGAGTGGCAATATGCTCGAATTTCTCGATGGTCGCCAGGTCAAACATAAAATTTAAGTGCAAAACGGTTGCAAAAATAGGGAAAAAATCGTTAATTCGCGCTTTGAATTTCGACTTTGTCAAAGTTCACAGGAACAATTTGGAAAAATTTTTAAATCTGATTGTTAGAACAATGGAAAAAGGACCTATTTCACAGTTCATTACACATCACTACCGCCATTTCAACTCTGCGGCTCTGGTAGACGCGGCAAAAGCATACGACGAGCACATGAACAGGGGCGGGAAAATGATGTTGGCTATGGCCGGCGCCATGAGTACGGCTGAACTCGGCATCTCCCTCGCTGAGATGATCCGCCAGGACAAGTTCCAGATAGTATCCTGCTCGGCCAACAACCTTGAGGAAGACATCATGAACCTCGTGGCGCACTCCCACTACTACAGGGTGCCGGGATACAGGGACCTCACCCCGGAACAGGAGAAGGAGCTGCTTGACAACCACATGAACCGTGTCACCGATACATGCATCCCTGAGGAGGAGGCTTTCCGCCGTCTCGAGCACCATCTTCTCGAAGTGTGGAAGGACATGCAGGCGAAAGGCGAGAGGCTTTTCCCTTACGAAGTGATATACAGGCTGCTCCGCAGCGGGGTACTCGAGCAGTACTACGAGATCGACCCTAAGGACAGCTGGGTGCTTGCCGCATGTGAGAAGAACATCCCTATCGTAGTCCCTGCATGGGAGGACTGCACCACAGGGAACATCTTCGCGGCACACTGCATCAAGGGCGAGCTCGACCCGCACATCATCAAGAACGGAATCGAGACCATGATGTTCCTTACCGACTGGTACAAGAACAATTCAGGCGGAGAGGGCGTAGGCTTCTTCCAGATCGGCGGAGGTACTGCAGGGGACTTCCCTATCTGTGTAGTGCCAATGATGGAGCAGGACCTCGGCTGGACCGGCACACCGCTCTGGAAATATTTCTGCCAGATCTCGGACAGCACCACCTCATACGGTTCATATTCAGGCGCAGTGCCTAACGAGAAGATTACATGGGGCAAGCTGGATGTCGACACTCCGAAGTTCATAGTCGAGTCTGACGCGACTATCGTCGCACCGCTGATGTTCGCCTATATACTCGGCTGGTAGCCAAAATCACATAAAATGCCTGTTTTATCTGATTTTGTCATATAGCATATATGATTCCGGAGGGCTGGCAGTCCTCCGGAATATTTTAAAAAAGATTTTTAACCAATTTTCATTACACTGTGAGTTTCTCGGCTTTACTTGACACACAGGCTTTTCATCTCTATGCACTTATAGTGGCATCAACACTTGCATTGATACTGCTGCTCATAAGGATTCCCAAAACGGAATATGCAAAGAAGCTGGCACGGTCAAAATATACCATTGCGACAAGCTACATGATCGGGGCCTTCACATTCGGCTATGCCTTCTACAACGGGGATACCCCCATGTACGAGGAGTTCTCGACCATCATCATGCTTATCGTTGTGGCCTTCATATCGATCATCGTATCGTTCTCCCTGATAAACCTCCTGATGCCGAGGTTCATAGACGGAGGAAAATTCCTTGTGAGCATCTTCCTTGTATTTGTCGCAAGTGTCATCCTTGTAGAATCATTCTTCTCGGGGAACATAAGGCTGCACAGGATTACACTGTATATCGGCGTCGCCCTTTTCGTAATACAGAGCTGCTCGCTGATCATAATCTTTGACAGGGCATACAAGCGCTCCCTCAAAATGCTGGAAAAATACTACGACGAGGACGAGGAGCACAAAATCAAATGGATAAGGTTCTGCTACGTACTCACCATGCTTACAGCAATGTTCATCCTGGTGTACGTGTTCCTTCCGAACAAATCGTTCATCAGGATGTACATGTTCTTCTATATCCTGTATATGATCTATTTTGCAGGCAACTACATATCATTCCTCGGCAGCCACAAGCTGCTGCTCGATGCCGTGGGGCATTACGCCCTGTCCGAACAGAGCCCGATTTTCCAGAAAATGCGGAAAACCAGGCAGGCTGCATCAGGCAGGCAGAGCACGAAAAGCAACGACAGTTTCGCAGCCCTGGAGCGCTCCATAGATAAATGGGTAAAGGAAAAACGTTTCCGGGAATATGACAAGAGCCGCGAAGAAACGGCAAAAGAGCTGGGCACTACCAAGGAGACGCTGCACATGTATTTCTCCGACAGGCTCGGCATGGATTTCCGCAGCTGGCGTACAGACCTCAGGATAAAGGACGCCAAAGAGATGCTGCTGAAACACAAGGACTATTCCATCAATTTCATAGCGGAGACAGTGGGCTTCAGCGACCGCTCCAATTTCCACCGCCAGTTCACCAAGTCCGTCGGCTGCTCCCCGAAAGAGTGGAGAGAAACAGACGGGCATCCTGCAGCGGAAAAAGACAAATAAAAGGCTTTTAGAAAAAAAGTTTTACTTTTGCACTGATTTTAGAAACTGCACCTTAAAATACGATTAAATTTTCCTAATCATGAAAAGTAAATTCATATTTGCCGGCATCACAGTTGCCATGATGCCTTTTGCTGTCCTGTCATGCACAGACACCGGCACCGAAGATGACCGTCCGGAAGCGGTGAACGAAATTATCGACGTACTCGAGACATCGCTGCCGCAGGCCAGCAGCTTCACCGATTTGCTCAAGGATGCCGACCTCTCCGATGTCGTATCTGACGAGCTTACCGTATTCGCAGTACAGGATGACACCCAGGAAAAATCCGAAACATCGGAATCCTCATCCGAAACAGTACGAAGGCACATAGCCACAGGCAGCTACGGTCCCGATGACCTTTACGACGGACGGGAGCTCTCCAGCCTTTCAGGTGAAATACTTGAAGTCACAAGGGACGGAGACAAGATAGAGATAAACGGGGTGGCTGTCATAGGCGATGCCATACCTGCCGGGAAAAGCTACATATACCTTGTAGAGAGCACGATACCGTCAGAATCAGAACCGGGAGGAGGAGATACACCGGAGCAGCCAGAGCAGCCGGTTGATCCGCAGGAGTGGGAGAATGACCTGCACGATTTCTGGTTCCGGACACGTACCCTAAACCAGAGTCTGGCATACGGATACGGCGGGTTCACCTACAATAATGTCAGAACCGTCTCCACCACTTACTGGGATGCCGCCTACAGCATAATCGACAGCGGCATCGAGCTCCTGGCCAAGGTGCCTGAAGAAGACCGATACGGGACGGACGCCCTCAAGATCAGGCTCAATATGGCACTGGTATACAGCTATATATACGGATTTTACTGCCAGTGCATATTCAAGGGAGATGAAATGGATCCGCACAACGACATTAACTATCTTAGGAACGAGCTGGATAATATAATAAATTATATGCCGGAGGAATATTCGTATGCAGCCAGAGCATTGAAGGCAAGGTTAGAACTGAACGAGACACGGTATCAAGCTGCACTTGACGACTGTCTCGGCATCATTGAAAGCGGCAGATACAGCCTCACACAGGATGATGTATTCGGTTCAATGGACAATCCGGGAGTTGTCTGGGCCGGGTGCGAAGATACGGACATCGATCTCAGCAAAGGGGCCTATTTCCACCCTGTCCGCTATGAAGAAGTACTTCTGATGGCCGCCAATGCCACCAACGAACTCGGATGGCAGGAACAGGCGGTACAGTATGTAAATCAGATTTTAGAGTGGAAAGGAATGGAACATATGAATCCTGGTGCATCTCACGATGGAATATCAGAAGCCATACAAAACCTGTTCAATGAGGACATGGCAGGAGAAGGTCTTGAATATCAGGTATGGAGAAGATGGGGAATATCAAATGAAAAGATGTCTGTGGTAGACGGATACACAGCTTCGACCAATTCAGCGCTTCCTATTCCGGATAAAGCCCTTGGCCAGTATACATTCCTGCCGCAGAATCCGGGATATTAATAAAACTTTCTACCCCTGATTATATATTATCCGGGAAAATACCCCTTTGTGTCCAAGAAACTTTTCTGTCATTTCGACCGAGCGAAGCGAGTGGAGAAATCTGTAGTGCTTCCATGTTTTGGCCTTACTTCAGATCCCTCGGCTCCGCTCGGGACGGCAAAAAGCCGGTCAGTATGACAAAGAGTCGCCAGAGACGACAACATATGGGTATCTTTCCGGATAAATCATTATTAATGACACCTACTTCCTGCTCTCCGGCTGGTGGGCCGGACGGAGAAGGTCAAGGACAGTCTTGACAGGATTGAAGGTCTCTGACGGCACCTCAACAAAGAGGGTATTCCAGTCGCTCATGGACCCGTTCCAGAGCCCCGGAAGCTCGAGGGCCTTCAGTTCGCGGCCCTGATAGCTCTTGGAGCTGATGAAACCGGCCTCGTGGTCCACATATTTCTGAAGGTCGAAGCTCTGTCCCTTATAGTCGTGCAGACAGCATACAATATCCACCGGATTGAAATGGGTAGCCTCCGAAAGGGCTTTGCGGGCAGTCTCGTCAGCCATATTGATCTGCACGCTCTCCAGTATCTGCAGGGATGTAGTGCCGTCTTTCTCGGAGATGATGAAAGGCCCGCCGCCCGGCTCTCCTTCGTTCTTCACCATTCCGCAGACACGTATAGGACGGTCGAGCTTGCGGCGGATCATCATGACCCTCGACTTGCAGTCATCGCTTTCCGGCAGGCTGATGCACAGCTCCTTCTCCAGGAACTCCTGGATATCGTTGCACAGCAGCTGGCATTCCGGCTTCAAGTAGACCTCGTCCTTCCCCACAGGGGAATAACCGGGCAGGTAAGGCTCCGGATACGAGATGTAGTTCTCTGTGACTGCATCGAGTTCACGCAGATACCCGTGTATCCTGTCCCTGATCTCCAGGCATTTGCCCATGAGCACTTTCTTGTAGCGGGCTGTCGCCGGGAGATACCTGTCATGTGCTACATTGTCTATATTCTTGATGGAAACCAGCTCCTCTGAAAGGGCATTGAGATTGTTAATGAGGGCCCCGTGTCCGGCAGGACGGAACAGGAGGGAATCGGTCTCGGTACGGAACGGGTTGTTGTTTACATCCACGGCCACTGTATCGGTGGCCTTGTCCTGATAGGTGAAAGTCACATTGTACTTCACACCGTATCTCTTTTCATATTTTTCCTTCACAGACTCCAGCACTTCCCTGAAAAGATGCTCGTGCTCCGGAGAGATGGTCACCACGACGTTAGCACTGCCGTCCGGGTTGCGCATATACTCCTGCGCCTCCACAAGGTGCTCTTCAAATGCGGTGCGCACTTCCTCTGCATATCTGTGGAACTTGATGACACCCTTAGGCTTGGCCCCATATCCGAGCGGCTCGCAATTGAGCGTCTTGTCAAGCACGGACTCCATATAGGCATCAGTGCCGGACTGCTCACCGTACAGGGCGCTGTCATAGAAGGCGAACTTGCCTATATTCTCCACGAACCTGCGGGCAGGAGCCCCCTCTGCAAGGCCTTTTCCCTCCCTGAGGGCATCCAGTCCGGCGAACAGGTCCTTGAACATGCGGGAGGCCGCCCCTGAAGCCGGCACGAATTTGCATTTCCCGTCCACCTTTGCAGATTCATAATACTTTACGGCATCTTCCTCCGCTTTCGCGTCCAGTACTGCAATACCTTTCCCCGGTGTGGCCGGGGCACTGATCTTCATCCACGGAAATCCGTTCTTGAACCTTTCAATCTGCTGCTCGACAGCAGCTGCAGACGAACCCCTGGATTCGATCTGCTTCAAATCATCGGAATTGAACATAATCTTCTGCTTATGGTTATATTTCAGTTTTATGCGGAGCCCGTCCCTTCCGGCAGGAGATGGCCTCCGGGAAGGGACGGGCTGAATCATTATTCTATATATATTTCCCTCCTGTACTTGTACTCCGAACGCAGCTGCTCGAACTTCTCGGGCTGCATCCTCAGCATGAAGTCATCCGTAAATATTGGGTAGTTGTACTGGAGCACTGATGTGATCTCTCCCTGGTTCATCCCCCTCAGATCCAGCTTTACAGGCTCGTAATCCGCAGATTCGGTCTTCGGGAAGAAATCATATAGAGGTGTGATGCCGAAATGCCGGGCCACAGCCCTGACAGAAAATGCCGTACCGTTCTGCTTACCCTGGTACGAGTACCCCGCAATATGCGGAGTGGCGATGTCCACCATATCAAGCAGCCTGCGGTTGATGTCAGGCTCGTTGTTCCATGTATCGATGATCACCGGCCCCAGCTTCGGTACGGCCTCCATCAGGGCATCCTCATCCACGACCTCACCGCGCGAGGAATTTATGAAAAAGGCCCCAGGGCGCATCATGGCGAAAAAAGAGGAACCGGCCATCTTACGTGTGGTCTCGTCCAGCGGCGTATGTATCGTGACGATGTTCGAGCTCGCCAGCAGGTACTCCAGTGAAGAAAAGCCTTCCGGCCCTTCCGCCGCCTCCCTCGGGGGGTCGTACCGGAGCACGCGGAACCCCAGATGCTCCGCCATGTGCTCGACCTTCTTCCCTACATTCCCGACGCCTATGATGCCGATTACCGGGGAATCCAGCTTGATGGACTTCCGCGATGCAGTGCCATAGAGCGCGGAAAACACATACTGCATCACCCCTCCGGCATTGCAGCCCTCCGCATTATGGACTTCTATGCCATGGGCCGCACAGTAAGGGAAATCAATGTGGTCCGTACCTATTGTGGCCGTAGCTATCATGCTGACCGAGGAGCCGTCCAGAAGGGAGGCATTGCACTTTGTCCTGGTACGTATTATGAGAGCGTCGGCATCCCTGACATTCTCCCTGGATATGTCACTGCCGTCAATATAGGCCACATCCGCATAAGGTTCGAACACTCCCGCAAGGAACGGGATGTTCCTGTCTGCCACTATTCTTATCTTCCTTTCCATAACAATCTGTAAAGGTAGGAAGAATTAACAATATGTGTCAGGACACCTGCGATTTTTTTTGCAACCTCCTATGATCCGGAAGTTCCGGATGCATACGAAAAGATTTGTCTATCTCAGGACGACATCCCTCACGAACACTGTCTTGCCTTCATCCTTGACGAAAAGCTCGTCTTTCATCAGAAAGTCGTTCATGGCCGCCAGTATACCGGACTTCTGGAAAAAGAGCTGGTTGCGGACTACGGAGGAGCTTATGCTGCAGTACAGGATACCGTTTTTCAGATACCTGTTCACGGTATAGCGGGCTGCACCCGAGGCCTGGTCCCAGGCCTCAAAAATACGCTGGCGGTTAAGCCCGTTTACAAGTTTCATCTCATTTATATACTGTCTGACAAGTTCTTCCATCGAATAAGCGTCCTTCCTTGCCAGACGGGAATACATGCCCTGACGTCCAGTCCCTTGTGAATCTGACCTGTCCATAATCCCGTTCCATTAAGCGCCGGGCAGGTCTTCCTCCCCGGAAGTTCCGCAGCACAGGCGGAACTCGCCGGCCTCTGCCTCGAAATATGACCTGTCATCGGTAATCCTGTCCACGATACCTGCAATGCGCACCTTGTTGCTGTCCGTTATGAATATCTGCCCGAAATCGCTGCTGGAAACCATGGAGAGCAGGTTCGATATGCGGTTCATGTCGAGCTTGTCGAATACATCGTCGAGAAGGAGCAGCGGAGCGACACCGCAGCTTCGCTTCATAATCTCGTACTGTGCGAACTTCAGAGACACAAGGAAGGACTTCTGCTGCCCCTGCGAACCGCATTTGCGTATGGGCCAGCCGTCCATAGTGAATTCGAAATCATCCCTCTGCAGTCCTACAGTGGTATATTTCAGCTGCCTGTCCTTTTCAAACGAGGATGAAAGGAGATCCTGCAGGGCCCCTTTCTCCATATCCGAGCGGTAACGCACGTCCACCTGTTCCGATCCTCCGGAAAGCATAGCGTAATACCCTGCTATCACGGGTCTTATGTCTTCTGCGAACTTCTTCCTTGCAGCATGGACAGGCTCGGCATAGGCCTGGAGCCTGGCATCGAAGACGGAAAGCAGGTCCCTGTCCATGTCCGCTTCCTTGAGCATCCTGTTGCGCTGCTGGAGCAGCCGGTTGTATTGCTGCAGGGAGGAAAGGTACTCCCTGTCCATCTGTGAAAGCACGGAATTGACGAACTTGCGCCTTTCCTCGCCGGATTCGCTCACAAGGGAGATGTCCTCCGGGGAAACCATCACCACCGGGAGCACGCCTATGTGAGCGGACACCCTGCCGTACGGCTTGTCGTCGCGCCGGACCTTCTTGTCGCCCGAGGAATCCATCTGGACGGAAAACCTGCTCTCGGTGGAATTGGGCATACGGTAGGTCCCGCAGATGGAAAAAGACTGGGTGCCGTACCGGAAATTGTACCTGTCTGAAGAGGAAAATGCACTCTTGGTCATCGAAAGGTAGTAGATGGCGTCGAGAAGGTTGGTCTTCCCTTCCCCGTTATTGCCGTAGATGCAGTTCAGGTTCGGGGAAAATTCAAGCTCCTGGAGCCTGATGTTCCTGAAATCCGCTATCGTTATTTTTTCAAGTACCGGCATATATGCTGCTTTATCTTTGCAAAGATAGGGATTTCGTCAATTAATAATTGCTGGTTTAGACAAATTTTTATAAATTTGCGGCTCGTTTGTGGAAAACAAAAATATTACATAAAATGAATACCGAAAAGAAACACGAAAACGCCGAAGCCGTAGTGGAGGCAGTTTCCAAGACAGACCTCTTTTTCAAAGAAAACAGGAACACAATCCTTATCACCCTTGCAGTCCTGGTGGTCGCAGGTCTGGCATTCTTCTTCTACCACAAGTTCGTCTATGAAGTGCAGAGGACCGAGGCCCAGGAGCAGATGTACCCTGCAGAAAACAATTTCCGCAACATGGAATACGAACTGGCGCTCAACGGTGACGGCAACGTACTCGGGTTCTCCCAGATCATCAGCGATTACGGGAAGAAGGCCGGCAAGGCCGTATATTTCTACGCCGGTGTATGCGAGCTCCAGCTCGGGAACTATGAGCAGGCCATCAAATACCTCAGCTCATACAAAGGCAAGGACAAGATCCTCAAGGCCCGCGCTACAGCATGCATAGGGGACGCATACGTCGGACTCGAGGACTACTCTGCGGCACTGAAGTATTTCGAAGAGGCGGCCGGCACCATCGACAACATGTTCGCGGCAGGATACCTGCTCAAGGCGGGCGCAGTATGCGAGAAGCTCGGGCAGAATGACAAGGCACTCGCTTTCTACAAGAAGATCAAGGACCAGTATCCGCAGTCAATGGAAGGATACGATATCGACAAATACATTTCAAGGATAGAAGCTGAATAAATATGGGAAGAGCATTCGAATTCAGGAAAGAGAGGAAATTCAAACGCTGGGGGCACATGGCCCGCACATTTACCAAGATCGGCAAGGAGATAACCATAGCCGTAAAGCAGGGCGGACCGGATGTGACAGGAAACCCGAGGCTCAGGGCACTGCTCCAGACAGCCCGCAGCGAGAACATGCCTAAGGACAATATCGAGCGTGCCATCAAACGAGCAAGCGACAAGGACCAGAGCGACTACAAGGAGATAGTACTCGAAGGATACGGACCTCACGGTATAGCTTTCCTGGTGGAAGCAGCCACAGACAACAACAACCGTACTGTCGCCAACGTCCGTTCATACTTCACCAAGAGCGGAGGATCCCTCGGGACATCAGGCAGCGTCGAGTATATGTTCGACCACAAGAGCATGTTCCGCATCAAGAGCGACAAGCCGGTGGACATAGACGAGCTCGAACTTGAGCTCATTGACTTCGGTGCGGACGAAGTGTTCGAAGAGGAGGATGAGGACGGCAACAAGGAAATCATCATCTACGGTGAATACACTGCGTTCAACAACATCCAGAAGTATATCGAGGACAACGGCTACGAGATGCTTTCAGGAGAGTTCACCCGCATCCCGAACGTAGAACTCAAGGATGTGGCCCCGGAAGACAGGGTCGAACTGGACAAGCTCATTGAAAGGCTCGAAGAGGATGATGACGTACAGAATGTATATCACACGATGAAGCCACTCGACGAAGAGTAGCGCAATATCTGCAGGCACAAAAACGGCAGAGACCGGACATATACCGGTCCTCTGCCGTTTTTTCATATATCCTGGTCATGGTTTTCCATTTTTGGTATAAAACCAGAATACAAAGAACCATGAAACAAAGCAACAGACACCAGGTCCAGTTCCTCGCCTGGCTTGAAAAGATGTCTTCCGACCTGAACAAGGCGGGAAGGCTGGGGACAGCAAGGAACTACAGGAAAGCACTCAACAGTTTTTCGCAGTTTCTCTGTGAATCGGGAGTACAGTCCCTCGTCTGGCCGGACGAAAGCACCATCCTTAAATACAACTCCTGGCTACAGTACCGTGGGATAGTCCGGAACACAATATCTTTCTACATGAGGATACTACGGTCCGCCTGCAACAAGGCCGCAGCCCACGGGATCATCCCTCCGGACCAGCTGTTCTCCAAAGTGTACACCGGCGTGGACAAGACCAGGAAAAGGGCTGTAGACGAAAAGCTCATAGCAAGTCTCCTCGACATGGACCTCAGCTGCAGCCACGCCCTGGCCATGACAAGGGACATGTTCATATTCAGCTACTGCACCAGGGGAATGGCGTTCATAGACATGGCAATGCTCAAGCAGGACAACATCCGCGGAGACATACTCGTGTACAACAGGAAAAAGACCGGACAGCGGCTCTCGGTCAGGATAGAGGACCGTACCAGGGAAATAATAGAAAGGTACAGCCGCCCGGACTCCGGCTACATCTTCCCGATTCTCGGGGACTTCCCTCCGGAGACAAAATACAGGCGCTACCAGACCGCCCTCGGGTACTACAACCGCAACCTCAAACGCCTCTGCCGCATTGCCGGTTCCGAAGCCCGCCTGTCCTCCTATACGGCCCGACATTCCTGGGCCAGCAGCGCACGGAAGCACCACATACCCATATCTGTAATCAGCGCCGGGATGGGGCACGACTCCGAAAAGACCACCATGATATACCTGTCATCCCTTGAAAGCTCGGCCGTAGACAACGCCAACCGCAAGATACTCTCCTCCCTCGGGAAGGCAGGACAGGAACATTGAAAAAGAATTTTTGTAAAAATTTAAAACTGCTTCTAAATTTGCACCGGAATTTAAAACCAGTACACTTTCAGAAAATGAAGACAACAAGATTTCCCCTATATATAATAATAGGAGCGGCCATATCCGCTTTTTCGTTGACAGGGACACAGGACATCCATGCAAGGGAGGTGCTGATCCCGAAATCCGACAGCGCGGCCATAAAACTGCTGCCGGGGCATTTCCTTCTGGAGCCGGAATATGAATACAGGGACCTTGCCAAACGGCAGGGAATCGTAACATGGGATGTATCCCTGTATGGTTCAGGGGCTTCACACGGCATGCCGTTCTGGGCGGGAGCCAACCGCCGAGGCCTGGTGCCTGAAAATCTCTCCAGCGGGGGAAACAGGAACATCACCGGATTCGGCAACAACAGGGGCGGCATGTCGGGTTTATTGACCGCAGGAGCGGAGTTCGCGTACCTCACAAAACCGGAGATAGTCCTGTCTGCAGGCCTGTCCGTAGCCGGATACGGGGTGATGGACAACTGGGACGGAATGCTTGACAGGCTGTATTTCGGCATAAGCTGGAAAAAGCTGCATCTCGACTTCGGCATGAAGGACCGCTATTACGACTACAACGGACTTTCCCTCACCGGAGGCAACCTTGCATACAGCGGCAATGCGCGCAACCTTCCTGGATACAACCTGAGCACGGACTTCATTTACATACCGTATACAAACAGGATAATAGGGTTCAAGGCCAATTTCGCCGACTATATGATGCTTGACAACAGGTACATAGACAAAGCGAAAGTCCACAACGAGTCCCTATACCTGAAGATAACCCCTGCAAGACGGTTCTCGCTTACGGTAGGGCTGGAGATGTGGAGCCAGTGGAGCGGCACATCCCCGAAATACGGGAAGCAGCCGGGCTCTTTAAACGACTACATAAGAGTGGTATTCGGAATGAGCGGAGGGGACGACGCCACGAAGAGCGACCAGATCAATGTCCTCGGCAACCACCTCGGGCGTGAGCTGATACGCCTGGACTGGAGGGCGGACGACTTCACTGTCACATTCCAGCACGACATACCGTTCGACGACAAGTCCGGGATGAGGTTCCAGAACTTCCCGGACGGGGTTAACACCCTTAACTTCTCATTCAGGGAGAAGGACAGGTGGGTGAGCGACATCCTGGTCGAATACGTTAACACCAAATGGCAGTCCGGCCCCCACCATGACAACACCACAGACCCTGAACACAAGGATGAGCCGTATCACATATACGGAGGGCGGGACAACTATTTCAACAACGGTGAATACCAGTCCGGGTGGACATATTACGGGAAAACCATCGGGCTCCCTCTATTCACCCCGATGCCTGCAGGAGAGGACGGGAAAGTGCTCGGAGTATGCAACAACAGGCTCAGTGCATGGCATTTCGGCATCCGCGGCAAGGCGGCCCGCCTGATACCATATAAATTCCTGTTCACATACAGCAGGAACTTCGGGAAATACGCCCAGAGCATAAGCCTTTTCGACGCCGTCCCGCAGCAGTTCTCCCTGGCCCTTGAATGTGAAGTGCCGAGACTCGGCAGGAACACACCGCTGTCTCTCGGGATCGGTCTCTACGGCGATTTCGGGGAAATGTACCAGGACTCCTTCGGTCTGAGCATCAGGCTCTCGTATGCAGGAAGGAGTGTTTTCGGCCGGAGATAATGGAGGAAATTCCAAAAGTGTTTATTATATTTGCATGATTTGGGCAATCAGGCACAAAGATGAAAAATATTAATATCTAAAAAATATTGATTATGAGTATCCAGCAGGAAAAGATCAAAGAGCTTGTTGAGCGCAGGGCCAAAGCCCGCATGGGCGGTGGCCAGAAAAGGATTGACGCACAGCATGCCAAAGGAAAATTCACAGCCAGAGAGAGGATCGCGATGCTCCTTGACGAAGGCAGCTTTGAAGAATACGACATGTTCGTCCAGCACCGCTGCACCAACTTCGGAATGGAAAAGACCAAGTTTGACGGTGACGGCGTAGTGACAGGACAGGGCACCATAGACGGCAGGCTCGTGTATGTCTTCGCCCAGGACTTCACCGTATCTGGAGGCTCCCTTTCAGAGACCATGGCCCAGAAGATATGCAAGGTCATGGACATGGCCATGAAGAACGGCGCCCCTTGCATCGGCCTGAACGACTCCGGCGGAGCGCGTATACAGGAGGGCATCTGCGCACTCGCAGGCTTCGGCGAGATATTCCAGAGGAACATCATGGCATCAGGCGTGGTGCCTCAGATTTCAGGCATCTTCGGACCTTGCGCCGGAGGGGCGGTGTACTCCCCTGCCCTGACTGACTTCAACATCATGGTGAAGAACACCTCCTACATGTTCCTTACCGGCCCCGGTGTCGTGAAGACCGTGACAGGAGAGGTGGTGACACAGGAAGAGCTCGGAGGCGCCAGTGTACATGCCACAAAGAGCGGTGTTGCACATTTCGCGGCTGAAAATGAGGAGGAAGGTATCCAGATCATCAAGGACATACTGAGCTTCATCCCTCAGAACAACATGGAGGAGGCCCCGTTCGTGCCGACAGACGACCCTGTGGGCCGTGTAGACGACTCTCTCAACGACATCATCCCTGACAGCCCGAACAAGCCGTATGACATGTACAAGGTGATAGGAAGCATCGTGGATGACGGCAAATTCCTCGAGATACACAAGAACTACGCAAAGAACATCATCATAGGTTTCGCGCACATGAACGGAAGGTCCGTAGGTATAGTCGCCAACCAGCCGAAAATCCTTGCCGGAGTGCTTGACATCAACGCATCCCGCAAGGCAGCACGTTTCGTACGTTTCTGCGATGCCTTCAACATCCCTCTCGTGACACTGGTGGACGTGCCTGGATTCCTCTGCGGGACGCAGCAGGAATACGGCGGAATCATCGTCCACGGGGCGAAGCTCCTTTACGCATACGGCGAGGCCACTGTACCTAAGGTCACCGTAACACTCAGGAAATCATACGGAGGATCGCATATAGTCATGAGCTGCAAACAGCTCCGCGGTGACATCAACTACGCATGGCCGTCAGCAAACATCGCCGTGATGGGAGCCGACGGTGCAGTGGAAATCCTCTACTCGAAAGAAATCAAGGCTATCGAGGACCCTGCCGAAAAGGCACGCGTCGCAGAGGAGAAGAAGACTGAGTACAATGACCTGTTCTGCAACCCTTACCAGGCGGCAAGCTACGGCTACATCGACGACGTCATCGAGCCGCGCAACACCCGTTTCCGCGTAATCAGGGCCCTTGAGCAGCTCGCAGGCAAAAAGGTGACCAACCCTGCAAAGAAGCATGACAACCTGCCTCTTTAGTCCCGAATACAGTTCCGAACATTTAAAGTCTTTACAATATGAATGAAATTACACCGGACAAGGCTTTGGAGATAGCGGCCGGAATAAGCTATGGAATCGGAGGAGAAATCTGTGCCGCCATAGCCATGGCCCTGGACCGCTGCCAGGAAGAGGACGGGAATGCGCACGACAGCGAAAGCTTCGTCATCACCATCAAGCGCACCCAGACCCCGTGGACATCAAGATATGCGACACTGCGCAGTCTGCCGGAAAGAAAGAAATAACCTTTAATAACAAAGACAATGAAACAGTACAATTTCAATATAAACGGTAACGAGTACAGCGTAACCATCAACTCGGTAGAAGGCAATGTAGCCGATGTAACTGTAGTAGCGTCATATAAAGTGCAGCTCGGCGGCGGACAGACCATATCCGTACAGCCTGCCGCAGCACCGGCACAGCCGGCAGCAGCAACTCCTGCACCGGCCCAGGCGGCCGCTCCGGCTCCTCAGCCACAGGCAGCACCGGCTCCCCAGACGGCGGCACCGGCCGCAACCGGAGCAGGCAAGCCTGTCACATCACCGCTTCCGGGGGTAATCGTCGAGATCTCCGTTAAAGTCGGCGACGCTGTGAAGGCCGGACAGCAGGTAGCTGTCCTCGAGGCCATGAAGATGGAGAACGCCATAGAGGCAGACCATGCAGGTACTGTAACAGCCATCCATGTAAACAAGGGAGATTCCGTACTGGAAGGAGTTCCTATCGTGACCATCGGCTGACGGCACGGAAATACAGAGATCTGACGGGGACATGTCATAGGGACTGTCCCCGTTATTTTTTGGGGGGACGCATGTTTCATTACGAAAGCCGATTATTTCATTCAAAAAGTCCCAAATTTCATTGCAAAATTATTAAATTTGAAAAAAGTATCGGTTATAGTTGGTTTTTTAAATTCTATTTGTTTAAATTTGTTGGGATATAGGCTTTGAAATACATGAATAATTAAATAACACTACAATATGCAGGACAAATTGCAAGAACTGACAGAGAAACTCTATAACGAGGGACTGTCAAAGGGAAAACAGGAAGGCGAAGAAATTCTCGCCAAAGCCCGCAAACAGGCAGATGAAATCATAGCCGGTGCGAACGCCGAAGCGGAAGCCATCAAGGCAGCCGCACTCAAGGAGGCGGAGGAGCTCAAGACCAAAATCACAGGAGACGTCCGCATGGCCGCTCTGCAGAGCGTGACCGCCACCAGACAGACTATCGAAAACATCATCGTATCCGGAATGATCGACAAGGACACGACTGCCGCCCTCACATCGGCAGACTTCGTAAAACAGCTTATCGAGACTGTCGCCAAGGCATTTTCCCCTGCAGGCCAGGATCCGGTGGACATAGCCCTTGTGCTTCCTGAGAGCATGAAGAAGGAGCTCACACCGTTCGTGACAAAGCAGCTTTCCGGCATACTCAAGGCAGGCGTATCCGCCACATTCTCGAAAAAGATCTCCGGAGGGTTCACCATCGGGCCGAAGGACGGCGGGTATTTCCTCAGCTTCACTGACGAGACATTCAAGGAGCTCATAGGCGAATATCTCCGCCCTGCCACACGCAGCCTTCTTTTCGGTGAAAAATAATATCCTGGTGACAGGGATTTTTTAGGTATCCTGTATACATGAACAACTACTATTACATAATCTCAGGTCTTCCTGTACTTTCCCACGACTGGAAACCCGGGGAAAAGACCCCGGACACCATACGGCAGGAGATCATCGAGCAGTGCTCGAAAAAAGACTGCAGGACAATACTGCTGCTCGAAAAGGGCTTTTCTGACGAAAACCTCACTGCGGACTTCTACCGCACCGCCCTTACGGACAGGAACAGGTTCATAAGGGAGTATTTCCGCTTCGACCTGAATGTCAGGAACACCAAGGTCCGGTATCTGAACGGGGCTCTGGGACGGGACCCGGGACAGGACGTGATTGTCCTGGATGAAGACGGGACCCGGGAGGAGTTCGAAGAGGAAGCGAGGCTCGACGCCATACTGCACGGGAAGGACATCCTTGAAAGGGAAAGGGGGATAGATGACCTGATGTGGGAGAAAATCGACGAAATGACCACCTACGACTATTTCGACCTCGAGGCTGTATTGGGCTTCCTCGCAAAGCTCCACATAGTCGAAAGGTGGTATATCCTGGATGAAAAGACCGGGCGTGAAATGTTCCGCAAGCTCGTGGACGAGGTGCGCGGCACTTTCAAGGGAGTACAATTCAATGCAAAATAGGAATAAAAAATAATCATAGTCATGAGCAAAACAACTGGAAAGGTTACGGGAATCGTTTCCAACCTCGTCACAGTGGAGACCGACGGTCCTGTATCGCAGAACGAGATCTGCTATATCAAGATCGGAGAGACAAGACTGATGGCCGAGGTCATAAAGGTAAACGGGAGGAATGCCTCGGTGCAGGTATTCGAAAGCACCCGCGGACTGAAGAACGGCAATGAAGTGGAATTCGAGGACAGGATGCTCGAGGCCACCCTCGGCCCTGGTCTTCTGTCAAGCTGTTACGACGGCCTGCAGAACGACCTCACCACGATGACCGGAGTGTTCCTCAAGCGAGGAGAGTACACGGACCCTCTGGACCACAGCAAATTGTGGGATTTCACCCCTATCGCCAGCCCTGGAGACAAGGTTGTCGCCGCCGACTGGCTCGGGGAAGTCAAGGAAGGATGGCTGCCGCACAAGATAATGGTGCCGTTCTCATTCAAGGGGGAATACACCGTCAAGTCCATTGTGCCCGCAGGGCAGTACAACATTGACACTGCCGTCGCTGTCCTCGAAAATGAAGACGGCGAGGACATGAAAGTGACCATGGTCCAGAAATGGCCGGTGAAAGTGGCGATCAAGGGCTACAGGGAAAAGCCGAGGCCGTCCAGGATAATGGAGACAGGCGTGCGCGTAATCGACACGCTCGACCCTATCGCGGAAGGAGGTACAGGATTCATCCCGGGCCCGTTCGGATGCGGAAAGACAGTGCTCCAGCACGCCATCGCCAAGCAGGGCGACGCCGAGGTTATCGTGATGGCGGCATGCGGCGAGCGCGCGAACGAAGTGGTGGAGATCTTCACCGAATTCCCTGAACTGATAGACCCGCATACAGGCCGTCACCTGATGGAGAGGACGACTATCATCTGCAACACCTCGAACATGCCTGTCGCAGCCCGCGAGGCTTCCGTCTATACGGCGATGACCATCTGCGAATACTACAGGGCGATGGGGCTGAAGGTCCTCCTGCTTGCCGACTCCACATCCCGCTGGGCACAGGCACTGCGTGAAATGAGTAACCGTATGGAGGAGCTTCCAGGTGCAGACGCATTCCCTGTGGACCTCTCCGCAATCATATCGAACTTCTACGCACGCGCAGGGATGGTGGTACTGAACAACGGGCAGACCGGGTCAGTCACCTTCATCGGAACTGTCTCCCCTGCCGGAGGTAACCTCAAGGAGCCTGTAACAGAGTCCACAATGAAAGCCGCGCGCTGCTTCTACGCACTGGAGCAGAACAGGGCCGACAAGAAGAGGTACCCTGCCGTGAACCCTATCGACTCATACTCCAAATACCTCGAATACCCTGAAATCCGCCAGTACCTTTCTGAAAAGGTGACCCCGGGATGGGTGGAGATGGTGGAGAAGACAAAGAACATCATCCGCAAAGGCAAGGAGGCCAACGAGCAGATAAACATCCTGGGAGATGACGGCGTACCTATGAGCTACCATGAAATGTTCTGGAAATCAGAGCTCGTAGATTTCGTCATCCTGCAGCAGGACGCATTCGACCCTGTAGACAGCGTGACACCGATGGAGAGGCAGAGATACATGCTCGAACTGGTACTGGGCATCTGCGACAGGGAATTCACATTCGATGACTATGAGAAATGCCGCGACTACTTCAAGGAGCTCATAAACCTGCTCCGTCAGATGAACTATTCAGAGTTCAAGAGCGACAATTTCAACAAATTCCACGGACAACTCGATAATCTACTCAACAGCAATGGCAACAACTAAGGCATTTCAAAAGACATATACGCAGCTGGAGGCCATCACCAAGGCTACCGTATCGCTGAAAGCGCAAGGCGTGTCGAATGACGAGCTCGCCACGGTAGAGGGCAGACTGGCCCAGGTGGTAAAGACAAAGGGGGACATGGTCACCCTGCAGGTGTTCTCCGGCACAGAGGGAATCCCGACCGATGCGGAAGTATCATTCCTCGGCGAGCCCCCGACACTGAAGGTCAGCGACCAGCTGGCAGGACGTTTCTTCAACGCATACGGGCAGCCGATCGACGGAGGTCCCCAGATCGAGGGTGAGGAAAGGCAGATCGGAGGACCTTCGGTCAACCCGTACAAGAGGAGGCAGCCTTCACAGTTGATACCTACCGGTATCGCGGGCATCGACCTGAACAACACGCTCGTATCCGGACAGAAGATCCCGTTCTTCGCTGACCCGGACCAGCCGTACAACAATGTGATGGCCATGGTGGCCCTGCGTGCCGACGTAGACAAGATCATACTCGGAGGGATGGGGCTGTCCAATGACGACTATCTCTTTTTCAGGCATGAATTCGAGGCTGCAGGCGCACTGGAGAAAATCATCAGCTTCGTGAACACTACAGAGCAGCCGCCTGTCGAGAGGCTCCTCATACCTGACATGGCGCTCACGGCGGCAGAGTATTTCGCCGTGGAGAAGAACGAAAAAGTGCTTGTGCTCCTGACTGACATGACCCTGTATGCGGACGCCCTGAGTATCGTGAGCAACCGTATGGACCAGATTCCTTCGAAGGACTCCATGCCGGGTTCTCTTTACTCCGACCTCGCAAAAATATACGAAAAGGCTGTGCAGCTGCCTGACGGCGGCTCCATAACGATAATAGCCGTGACTACCCTGAATGACGGGGACATCACCCACGCGATACCGGACAATACCGGATATATCACTGAAGGACAGCTGTACCTGCGTGCGGACCCGGACTCCGGGAAAATCATCATCGACCCGTTCCGCTCCCTGTCAAGGCTTAAGCAGCTGGTCATCGGGAAGCAGACCAGGGAGGACCACAGCCAGGTGATGAATGCAGCGGTAAGGCTCTACGCGGATGCGCAGAACGCCAAGACCAAGCTCGAGAACGGTTTCGACCTGAGCGACTATGACCTGCGCTGTCTGGACTACGCAAAGGAATATGCCACCCGCCTGCTCGCCATCGATGTGAATATCAAGATCGACGAGATGCTGGACACGGCCTGGGAGCTGTTCGCCAAGTACTTCTCCAAGGCTGAGACAGGAATCAAGCAGGCATTCATCGACAAATACTGGCCTGTCAAATAGGATTATTTCTGATGATAACGAGAAAAGTTATCGTCAGAAACGACAACCCAGAATGACTTTATAGATTATTTTTGGCGAGAACATGGCAATTAAATTCCAATACAACAAGACTGCGCTCACCGCTCTCGGAAAGCAGCTCAAAATGCGCCAGAACGCCCTCCCGACGCTGAAGAACAAGGAGTCCGCCCTGCGGCTTGAAGTGCGCAAGGCAAAGGCGTATTCGCAGCAGCTGACAGAAGACCTCGAGGCCTCGCTGAAACAATACGACTACCTTGCAGCACTGTGGAATGAATTCCAGCCCGGGCTTATATCAATAAGGGACATAGACCTGGTGACAGTGAAGGTGGCCGGAGTGAAGACGCCTGAACTCAAAAGCATAGACTACGAGATACACGAGTTCAATGCGTTCACCAAACCGGCATGGTTCGCGGACGGGGTGAGCATATTGAAGGAGCTTTCAAGACTCGGGATAGAGTCGGAAGTCTATATTGAAAAGAGCCGTATCCTGGATTTCCAGAGGAAAAAGACCACGCAGAAAGTGAACCTCTACGAGAAAGTGCAGATTCCAGGATACCAGGAGGCTATCAGGAAGATCAAACGCTATATGGAAGACGAGGAAAACCTGACCAAGGCCGCTTCCAAGATAGTGAAGCAGAGACATGAACTGGAAGAAGAGGAGGCACTGTCATGATTGAGAAAATGACCAAATACTCGTTCATCATGCTCAGCAGCTATACTGAAGACTTCCTTCAGAAGCTGCAGGAGATAGGGATGATGGACATAACCCGTTCACGCAAGCCTGTGGACGAGGCATCGGCAGCCCTTCTTGACAGGATGAAAGACTGCAAGGATACGGCAGCCTACCTGAAAAAGGCGGACTGGTCCAAAGACCCGGACCGGGAACAGATAGAAAAGGCCGCAGCAGGCGTATCGCTTCCCGATACCGATCCTGTCGCCTACGTCAGACAGCAGAAAGACTCTCTGGAAGAGCTCAGGGATTCGATAGCTGCGACCAAGGCACAGATCCGCGACTATACCCCGTGGGGCGAGTTCGACAGGGATTCTCTATGCCGGCTCTCAGAAGCCGGATATGAACTGCACTATTTCTCCGCTCCCGTAAAAGCGTTCAGCGAAGAATGGAAGCAGGAATATCCTATAGAGGAGATCAGCCGCGACAGCAAGAATGTCTGGTTCGTGGCCGTGACTCCGGCAAACGGGACGGTTACGCTTCCGGCAAAGGAAATCCCGGCCCCTGCATGCTCCGCAAGCGAAGCCAGGGCGCATCTGAAAGAACTGGAGACAAAGACCTCGAAGATCAAAGGCAACATACTTAAAGCCAAAGACTTCATAGGAAGGCTTGAGACAGAGTACAGGGAAACCGCCGGACAGCTGGACCTCTACCTTGCTGACGCAGCCTCCTCGCAGGCCGCCGAGAATACGATATCGCTTCTCGTTGGTTTCGCGCCGTCAAAGGACGACGGGAAGATTTCCGCGGAACTGGACAAGCTGGACGTATACTGGTTCAAGGACGAGGCCACCAAAGAGGACAACCCGCCGATCAAGCTGAGGAACAACAGGTTCACCCGTCAGTTCGAAGTCCTTACCGGGATGTACGGTATGCCAGTCTACGACGAGTTCGACCCGACACCGATACTTGCACCTTTCTTCCTGCTGTTCTTCTCCCTGTGCCTCGGCGATGCAGGCTACGGTATCATACTGATACTCATATCCCTGCTTCTCAAATTCAAAATGCCGGGCAGCAGTTTCGGGAAGATGTGGACCCTGGTCCTCACACTCGGTATCGGTACTATCGTCGTCGGCACACTGCTCGGATCGTTTTTCGGTGTCAGCCTCTATGAGGCCTCATGGGTGCCGGAAGGTCTGAAGAAGTTCATGATCACAGGCGATATAGCAGGTTTCCCTGCAGCAATGGTCCTTGCCATAGCCATAGGTGTGGTCCATGTCTGCCTTGCAATGACCGTAAAGGCGATATGCTTTACGGTAAGGTTCGGGATCAAGACCACAATCAGCAACTGGGGATGGCTCCTGCTCATCATCGGAGCCCTCGTACTCGGCGGGCTCGGGCTGGTCGGCGCCCTGTCATCGCAGGTGACACAGATCGCAATCATAGTCATAGGCGTCATCAGCGGACTTGCCATCTACGTATTCAATACGCCCGGACGCAACCCTCTGATCAACATCGGATCCGGCCTGTGGGACACCTACAACATGGCGACCGGCCTGATAAGCGATGTCCTCAGTTACCTGCGCCTGTACGCCCTCGGGCTTGCGGGCGGGATGCTCGGAACAGCGTTCAACACCATCGGAGGAATCATCTTCGAGGGCTGTACGATACCTGTACTGAACTGGGTGTTCTTCATCCTGATCCTCATGCTGGGGCACACCCTGAACCTTGCCATGTCCTGTCTGGGAGCTTTCGTGCACCCTCTGCGACTGACGTTCCTGGAATATTTCAAGAACTCAGGATACGAAGGTACGGGAAGGGCCTACAGGCCGCTCACGGCAGACAATAGAAAATAACAAATAATAACAACAAATTAATAAACAACATTATGAACGTAATTCTTGGTTACCTCGGTCTTGGGCTCCTGTTTGCCCTTGCCGCAATCGGAAGCTGTATCGGAACCGCCCTCGCCGGCAACGCCGCTGAAGGCGCATTGAAAAAGAACCCGGAAAAATCATCCACCTACATGATCCTTTCCGCCATCCCTGCATCACAGGGTATCTACGGATTTGCAGGTTTCTTCATGTGGCTGCAGTTCGTGACCGACTTCGCTGCCAACGGCCCGCTCCTTTTCGGTGTCGGTGCCACCTGCGGTCTGGTATGTATGATTTCCGCCATCCGCCAGGGGCAGATCTGCGCCAACGGTATCACAGGAGTTTCCCAGGGACATGACGTGATGACAAACACCCTCATCTACGCCGCACTTCCTGAGTTCTTCGCCATCCTCGCGCTCGTCTGCTCGCTGCTCGTAGTTCTTTAGAAAAAACTGCCCAAAATACAACAAGCAAAAGCCCGGCATCAAACCGGGCTTTTGCTTTACTCTGCCATTACGCTATTTTGCTTCAATGATAATCTTAAAGGAATGACAGCATCCCTTGACGGTGCGGTCTATTCGTAGACGAATTCGAATTCGTCGACATACATGACACTGCTTGTACTACCTGTAAATAAATCGCCTTTATAGCTTGCACAAGCTATCACAACTGCATATTTCGGGACCCCGTCAGGACGCCTGTAATCAAGTTTGAGTGTAAATGGGATAAATCCGTTTGCATCAGCTTCAGGTTGCTCAAAAGTATTGATATCGCTTTCGATCTTACCATAGGCTATAATATGCGGATCATTTTCCTGATCGACAAAACCACCGTCATCCGGCTTGGTTGTATCTACTTCGAATGGCCCATCCCAGTCCGTCAGCATAACCAGAATCTGACATTTATCCAATTCTGTAGAAGATACCTTATTGTTATCTATGTAATCCAGATAACCTGGAGAATATGAGTAATATCCTTTTAATCCGGCAGGACGTCCTGTGAAAGGTGTTCCCCAATTTAATCTTGCACCGCTAAGCCCGACAAGCCCAACATAGTCCCCCGTCAATATATTTCCTGCCGCAAACTTTATTACAGCATACATATTAGTAAGTTTTGCAGAATGACTGCTTACCGTTGTAGCTACATTGTCAGATGGCGTAGTAGGATTGACGGAAAGAAATCCGGCTACTCCCTCATTAGCAGAATCCCATATCTTATTTTCATAATCAGCCTCAAGTGTCGGATACCAGACTTTTGAATCTCTCATATACCAGTCATCGAAATCCATATTGTCTATCTGGTCAGGCGTGCCGGTAGTGAATGTATATTCCTCTCCTGACTTGTCCGATGTAGAGAATCTGACATAGTATGCAGTCCCTTCAGTAAGCCCTGTCAGCTTTGCCGAAAGTGCAGTACCGGATACGGTCACTTCATCAGAAGCCCTGGTCCAGGTACTTTCCGAACCGGTCCTGTATTCCAGATACGGTGTCCCGTTCCCGTCGAACAGGCCTTCAATATCTGCACTGTAGCACCACGGGATCACGGATGTCACAGCCATCTCAACCTCCTCCGGCATGACATTGACATCCCATCTGATCTGCTCATCGCCGTATTTCACAACGAAAGTCCTGGTCAGGGTGCAGTCCAATGTAAGCGGAAATTCAAAAGATTTCACCTCTTCAGTAGCGGAACTGTTGTCGACATAGCCCAGGAACTCGGCACCTTCCGGCTCAAGCTTCATGGAATTGAACACAACGCTCTGCAGAGCCTGGGGATCCTGCTCGTCAGCCACTGCTATCCTGACTATCGCCTGTTTCTTTTCTGCATCCAGTTCGGCATCCCCTATCTGGTTCGTACAGTTTATATAACGTTCTATCGGCTGGGTCGCGGATATGGTCCACTCATAGTCCTGATAAATGCTCAAGGTAACCTTATATGGCTGCGAAAGGTCAATGACGGAGCCGACAGCCAGCTCCGGAGAACAGCGGGTCATGTCTGTAAAACCGATCTCTGTCACCTCAAGAGCAGTGATGTCAGCAGTCTCCGACAGGACTACCTGCACTGCCTTAGCCTGCGTGTCTATAGTCACAGACTCCTGCCCGCTGACAGCGAATGAGGTAAAATCAGCACTTACATGCGGATAGGACATGTCGTTCTCTATCAGGCACGAATTCAGCGCAACCAGCGGCAGCAGAAGAATACATCTTGATATCTTCATGGCTCTTACTTTGCTTTTTTTACTCTGTTGTCACCTGTCGGGATATAGAACGAAAGGCCGAAACTGATTGAAAAAATATTCAGCTTGAAATTCGCTCCGCTCCGCTCCATTTCACTGACATCCACCTGGTTGGTTGTCTGGACCACCTTCTGGTAATTGAAACCGAGAAGACCTATGGAAAGCTCAAGGGCGACCTCGTTGGTCACGAAGGCGCACAGACCCGGCACAAGGCCCAGCTCGAAACTGTATATGTCCTGATACGTCCCGAACTTGTCACCTTCATCCATCTTGTAGCTCTCGGCCTGGCCGTACCCTCCGGTAGCCCGTACTTCCGTAAACATGGCGAAACGCTTGCTGTTGGCGAAAGGAAGGTAGTTCCTCAATGTCAGTGAGCCTGTATATGCATGCTTGAAATAATTGAAGTCGGACACTTCAAACCCGAGGTCATCGGAAAGCGAGAGGCTCAGGTTCCCTACCCCCAGGCTGGAGCGGTCATAGTCAAAACGCACACCGACCGAAAGGTTGTCCTTTATGAAATAGGACACGTACGGGGAGATGCCGAACGACAGCATATTGCCATGTATGTCCCCCAGGAGGTTGAACAGCATGGAATAACCGGCATCAGCAGCTCCGTTGCCGATACTGTAGTTGTTGTACGAGAATGATACTCCGGCCCCGACCGTACCCTTGGGGATGAACACGGAATACTGTCTTGAAATACCGCGGTCGAAAGGTTCGGATTCAGGCTTCTCTTTCTTGGCCTTCAATCCGCCGGCCACACTCAGGGACTCGGAGTCCATGGACTCACCGAAAACAGGCATGGCAGCCATGCATGATATGGCTGCCAGTGCTGAAATGAGAAAAACCAATCTTCTATTCATAAGTCAAATTCTAATCCAGCTGGTCCGGATCATAAACAAACTCAAATTCGTCAAGGTACAATGTACTGCCGACTCCTCCTGTGAAATAGTCGCCGTACTTGCTTGCCGCAGCAACTATCACAATGTATTTCGGAATACGGGTCAAATCCCGATAGTCAAGCTCTATTTTGAACTGCTCATAAGAAGACGTACCATTCAAGTCAAGCGTACCATAGGCGATAATGCCTTGATCCGTGTTAGGGTCGACAAACTTTCCGGAAGCCGTGCTCACCCTGAAAGGAGCATCCCAATCGGTGAGCATTATCTGTATCTGACCTATGTCCGTCTTGCCTGACATACTGTTATGGTCACCCTTGTTCACAGTCACAGGACTATATTTAAAATATCCGGTAAGGGCGAGAGGGCGGGATGTGAACGGAACACCCCAGTCGAGTTCCGCACCGGGATCTGTAAAACTCATTACAGCCTTAATGAATTTTCCCGTATAAATGTTCCCGGCAGCAAGCCCCACAAGCATCGCCTCCTTGCTTTCAAGTTTTGCGGCGTTGGCCCCGCCATAGACATTCTCCGGTTCAGCCGGAGTGGTTGGATAGATACTCAAAGTCTTGGTTCCTCCATTGGCCGTATCCCAGTAAAAATTGTCCGCATCCAGATTCGGGTACCAGACAGAACCGTCCTGATACCAGCTGTCGAAATTCATATTAGGTACTGTCCCCTCAGCCTCTGTGGTGAAAGAAAGTGACTTTGTCTCCTTGTCCTCAGCAGTGACAGCCCTGAGTACATATTCCGTTTCAGGTTCAAGGCCACGGATCTCGGCAGAATATGTGCGTGACAGGCCGTTTACCGTGACTTTGCCGGCAAAATCGGTCCAGGCGGCATCAGACTGCTTCCTGTACTGGAAAGAAAGCCCTTCAGGCTGGGCGGCAGGGAACCATTTGGCCTCCACCGTTACAAATCTTGCCCACGGATTGGCAGATACAGCCTCCACATCCACGGCGGACTGCACACTGAACTTCACGGAAGCCTCGGTAAAGACATGGTTTACATCAACCATGAAAATATTGATGCTGTAATCCCCGACAGCCAGGTTCCTCACGTAATTTGTCAGGTTCATATTCACTGTCCCGGCACCCTCTGAAACGGAGGCTACGGAGATTCCGTCAGCCGCAAGGGCAGCTATAACGTCAGTTCCGGCTCCGACAAGCTCGTATGTCTCGCCTGCCGTCTTCGTCAGGGCATCTGCGCTTCCGTATGTTAACCGGATACTCTCGAAGCCGTCCTCCGATGAAAGGGTGATATTCCTTTCAGCTGCGTCTCCGGCTGTAACGTATACCGGCTCCGAACTATCGAAGTCCGCGTTCATCTGCGGAACAGTATTGTCACCGAAATCAAGCACGAGGTCATATTCCTTCTCCTCCATAGAATCATCCAGGATGACAGAAAGGGCACCGCCGCCGAACTCGTCTTCCGTACCGAGGGAGAAAGAGAGGTTATAATGCTGCTTTGCCTTCACATCGGTATATGTGTCGGTCAGTTCCTCGTAGACCTGGCCGTCAGTATTTACAAGACTCAGCGTCCATTTCAGTGTCCCTGTCACACTGAAATATCCCTCCTTGCCGATTGTCCCGTCTTCACTGTCGAATACAAGCTCGCCAAGGCCGTTCGAAACAGTCAGCCTGTAGCTGCTGAAATTCTCCCTGATGTCATCAGAGAAAACAGCCGTCACCTTGACGTTCGCTAAAGAACAGGTGATGTCAATATTGGAGACCTCATCTTTCGCGACACGGAAAACCGCCTGCCCGCTGTAGAAAGGCTCGTCGAATGCGGCAGCTCCGTCCGAACCGGATGAAGCCACAGCCGTATAATCGAAATTACCGGCAGAGAGCACCATCGGAGACTGTGCAAGGGTACGGTAGTCATCTACATGTCCCTGTTCCTGCCCGAGAGAATTGTATACCGTAAGGGAGAACACCAGGTCCTCTCCCGGATCGCTTTTGAAAACAAGGTCCTCATCGAAGTCCTTGTCTACATGTGCATACAGATAACCATAGCCATCCTCCTGCACTTC
The DNA here is from genome assembly GCA_944326305.1 of uncultured Bacteroidales bacterium. Taxonomy (GTDB): domain Bacteria; phylum Bacteroidota; class Bacteroidia; order Bacteroidales; family UBA932; genus Cryptobacteroides. The sequence continues at coordinate 30,574 of CALVDL010000016.1, read as the reverse complement.
TGTCTTGTTACAAGAAAAGACAGACAGGAAAACGGAAACAGATATCAAAATATATACTATTTTCCTCATATCTGATTATCTGCTTTCGGTTATTCTGCATTATAACTGAACACTGCTGACTTTTCCAATGTATTTCCATCGTTGTCCGACATTGACAGCTTAAATGTATGGAGTGATCCGTCCTCCGGTGTAAAACCGGCAATCATAGGAACCAGAGAAGACAAGTCCAGCGTTACAGAAGTGGCATTCAGCAGGGTCTGCCCCTTCAATATCAGCTCGGCAATTGATGCCATATCCCCTGGATTTATAAGATCCAGTGTGGTAAGTCCCAAAGTATCATTCAAGACGTCCGAATCTATATCCACTACAAATGTCTTTATTCCTGCCGGGGCATCTATATTGATAACTACACTCATGACATTCGAAATAGGCATAACCGCAAAGTCATTATTGCCGACCCATTCCATTGTGATTGCCGGATCTTCCGGTTCCGGATCGGAAGGCTCTTCCGAATCATCGCCACCAGGGACCGGAATCTCCTCGAATCCCGGGACGTCGATGTCGACATTGCTGTCTACAAGGGAATCGTCTATGGTGATTTGGAAATCACCGAGTTCTCCGGTGGTTATGGCATCAAGATTAAAGATATAATGGTTACCGGCAGCCGCATCCGCCATTTTTATGGTATATGTTGCCGTCTTTCCGCTGAGCGCCCTGTATCCTGTTACATAGACTTCAAACGGGGCGACAGAGAGGAATCCGGAATTAGAGGCCTCGATATCAGCCTTTGTCCATGTAATGGAATTGCTGACATCACTGAAAACAGTGACCTCCACATCGGAAAGCTCCGACATGAACCTCTCGGTAGGCCTGAGGGAAATCTTCATATTGCTGATGGAGCACACCAGTTCGACATTGGATACGCTCCCGATGGCGACGGCAAAGTCTTTAGACCCGCTGTATACAGGCTCTCCCCATTTGCTTTCGGCACCCTGTGGAGAAGTGGCAGTGACAGTATATTCGCCGGCAGAGAGTTCAAGCATTGACTCCATCTCGGAGAACGCCTCCCACTCCCGGGAATAGCTCCCGTCTTTGCTCGTTATCTTTACCTTGAAGGTGTTCACATCAATGGTAGGCTCCCCTTCACCGGCCTTTACATTGACATCCGTAAATTCCTGTGAATTGCCGGTCACGCTGAGTGAAAGGGTACCTGTCCCTCCTTCATTTGCAATATGTTCTTTTTTGCAGCCTGTCAGGACGGCTGCGACTGCCATTATTGTGATTATTGTCTTTTTCATATTTTTTGTGTCTTTTTTACAAGGTCAGCTGAAAGGTTTATTCGTAAATGAGTTCAACATCGTCGACTGTAAGGATGCTTCCGCCATGAACACCAGCCGTTCCTGCCGGATAGGTTATCTGGACATTCATATTATAGACAGGTTCATCCGCTGTCGATTGCCTGAACTGTATGTATATTGCAGTGGCTTTTGCTGTATAATCCGAATAGGCTATATCAGTTTCAACCTTCGTCCAGTCTGAGACTTCTGCAGCAGCAGTATACTCAAATGAACCCTCGCCGATGATATCAGAGCCGTTCATTATAGTAATATAAGCCCTGAATGTATCTGTATCATGACTGTTGTCAAAACGTGGAGTATACTTATAGTAAAAACAAAGTTTTGAAGGTCTTGAACTGAACCCGTGCTGCCTTTCACCGCCATAGGTGCCTATAAACAGCTCTCCGGGGGTAGCATCGGAAAGTGAAGTTCCGGATGTATTGCCATTATTTATGGCGATTGCCATTATCTGTGCAGCCCGGCCTCCGTTACGGCCGCCTGTATATGTAACCATCGGGAAACATTTAAATGTAGGGAAGCTTGTGCCAACCCAATCCAAAGGATCGGGATCAGGGAGCCCGGTACCCTTTGCCGTAGCCGTATTATTACTGTCCCACCATTTTTCTGTATCTGCGGCATACGGGAAATATGTCTTCTGAGTCTTGCTTCCATTCGTAAATACTTTTACATCCTGGTCGCTCCACTCCTCAAAGCCCGCATTCCCCACCTGGGCCTCTGCCTCGGTAGTCAGGGTCACAGGCACGGTGGCATTGGATTCATTGCCATTGTATATTGCCCTGACCATATACTGCGTCTGAGAGGAAAGTCCTGTGATATCAGGGAAAGACGCTGTCTGGCCAGACACCGAAGAAGCACCTACCGTAGTCCAGGATGCCCCGTCCTGGCTGTACTGCACGGTTATGGACTCCGGGTTCCCGTCAGAGGTCGATGCCTCAAGACCTTTGATGCGCTTTGCGAATGCATTGAAATCGGCAGGAGAGAAGGAAAGCGATGCCGGCTTCTGCGTTATAGTGAACTCCTGGGAGGTCACGGTCCTGTCGAGCATGTCCGTGAGGGTGACGGAGAAGCGTCCTGAAAAAGCCGAAGACGCATCATACACCATTTTTTCGGACAGATGTGTAAAATCAATACTGCCCAGCCTCTTTTCACTCATGTCCCTCACCCACCTGAAGCCGAGGGTCTCGAGGGTCTCATTCGCCGGAGAACCGGAAGAAAGGAGGTCTATGCTCCCTGTAACACCTTTATCGGCAAGATACTGCGATTCCAGTATATTCAGCGTGCATCCCTTGATTCCGCCCATCGCCTGCAGGTCGACCTGTACACCCTCGTATCCGACAGCCTCGACAAACGAGAAAGCATTGTCAGTGAACCCCTTTAGCACTATAGCGGGAGCGTCCTTCGGACCGGCCGTGGCCGGGATCTGGTATTCTTTCGTAATGCCGTCCACCTCATAATCGACATTGACGGTCACCTCGCCCAGTGAGCCTACTCCCCTGTTTATGTCGACATTGAAAGTTACAAATGAATTTGCGGCATACTCCACCGGGTCGGTGTGGTAATACACCCATTCTGAAGTCTCCTTGTCCTGGACATAGAGGGCATAGACAAGACTTCCTGCCGGGATATATCCGGAGCGGGTCTCCCCCTTCACGAACTTGAGTTCCGAAGAAGCCCCTTCCTGCTTCACAGTAGAATACAGGTCAGCATATTCATCGGTGATGTTCGGGCCATGGTTGACGGCCACCTTAACCTTCGACATCTTCGCCGTGGCATTTACACTCTCGGATGTCTGCGGACGGACTGTAAACTGAAGGTCGGCCGCATACCACGCGGCACTGGCATCAAAACTCACGGCCGCAGAGTCACCATACTGCGCAAGCAGACGGTAATCACCTGAATTCAACGGAATTTCCTTACCTGCAGAATTTGCATAGGTATCACGGTAAAGTCTGGTTCCCTTTGAGTTGTAGATCTCTATCTCGAAATCGTCGGCACCCTCCGGAGCATTTTCATCTACAGACTTTGAGGCGGGTCCGGCATCTGTGCCAGTAGCATCCATGGAAAGAGAGATGACCACATTTCCTTTTTCAAGGCCAGAGGTATCTACAGGTTCCTCACGGGAGCAAGACAGCAAGACCACCAACCCGATTGGCAAAAATCTTAAACGTCTCATTTTGGTTAAAAGTACACAATAAACTTTGCAAAGGTATGATTTTCTGTCTTTAAATCCAACTTATACGAAATTTTTCGACTATAAATGCAACAAGAGAACCCTTCCCCTGCAGCATGGCCGCTCCGGAAAAGAGATGCAGGGCCTATCGATATGAATTTTATGAAAGATTTCCGTGAGGAGATTCCCTGGCTTTCCGAAAAGGGCAGCCGGGGCTATCTGATTGAAAAAAAATTAGTACTTTTGCAGAAATTTGGCTTTAACAAAAAGGGGTCCTAATAATGGCTGACGAGAGCGTAAACTATACCGGTGACAATATCAAGACACTCGAGTGGAACGAGCATATCCGCAAAAGGGCGGGCATGTATATCGGAAGGCTCGGGAACGGAGACAACCCCGGGGACGGGATATATGTCCTTCTGAAAGAGGTGATTGACAACTCCATAGACGAGTTCACGATGGGGTTCGGAAAGACCATCAACATCACCATAGACAACAAGGAAGTGACTGTCAGGGATTTCGGGCGCGGAATCCCTCTTGACAAAGTGGTGGATGTCGTCAGCAAGCTGAACACCGGAGGAAAGTTCGACGACGCGGCATTCAAAAAGTCGGTCGGACTCAACGGTGTGGGCACCAAGGCGGTAAACGCCCTCTCATCTTCATTCTATGTGGAGTCATTCCGTGACGGGAAGGCTTCGCATGCGGCTTTCAGCCGCGGGGAGCTGCTTGACTCCGGACTGTCGGACACCAGGGAAAAGAACGGGACACTCACCAGGTTCACTCCGGACGGGGAAATGTTCGGGGATTTCGCGTACAACATGGAGTACGTCATATCCATGGTCAAGAACTACGCATACCTGAAAAAAGGCCTCGTGCTGAATGTCAACGGCGCAGCATTCACATCGAAGAACGGACTTCTGGACCTCATAAACGACAGCATGTCGGAACAGCCGCTCTATCCGCCTGTTCACCTCGAAGGGGACGACATAGAAATAGTGCTCACCCACGGGAACAGCTACGGGGAGAACATCGTGTCTTTCGTCAACGGACAGAACACGCGCGACGGGGGGACGCACCTTGCTGCATTCAGGGAGGCAATCGCAAAGACCGTCAAGGAATTCTACAAGAAAGACTATGCCCCGGAAGACATCCGCCAGGGAATCGTCGGGGCGATAAGCATACAGATACAGGAGCCGCATTTCGAGTCTCAGACCAAGATCAAGCTCGGGTCGACATACATGTGGGAAAAGACTGTCAAGGCGGAGGACGGCTCGCTGAGCACGGACCGCGGGCCTACCATCAGGACATTCGTAAACGACTTCATAAAGACCAATCTGGACAACTACCTGCATATACACAAGGATGTCGCGTCCGCAATGCAGGAAAAGATCATCGCTTCGGAGCAGGAACGCAAGGAAATCTCCGGAATCCAGAAAAAGACGAAGGAAAGGAACAAAAGGACCAATGTCTACAACAAGAAACTCCGCGACTGCCGTGTGCACTACAACGACAAGCTGCCCGCAAGCAAACAGGAACTCGCAGAACAGACGAGCATATTCATAACAGAGGGAGACTCCGCAAGCGGGACCATCACCAAGGCGCGCAATGCTGAGACACAGGCTGTATTCAGCCTCCGCGGAAAACCGATAAACAGCTACAAGGAAAGCCGCAAGAAAGTCGCCGAGAACGAGGAGCTGAGTCTCCTGATAGCAGCGCTGGGCGTAGAAGACGACATGGCCGACCTGAGGTACAACAATATCATAGTCGCCACCGATGCGGATGACGACGGCATGCACATCCGCATGCTGGTGATTACATTCCTGCTGAAATACTACCCGGACCTGGTGCGCAGAGGGCATGTACACATACTCCAGACCCCCCTGTTCAGGGTCAGGAACAAGAAAGAGACACGCTACTGCTACAGCATCGAAGAAAAAGAGGCGGCAGTGAAGGCACTCAAGACAGGTGTGGAAATAACACGCTTCAAGGGACTCGGAGAAATCTCCTTCGAGGAATTCAGGAGTTTCATCGGGGAGGACATAAAACTCGACCTCGTGCAGCTGAGCGACGAAGAATCGATTGCGGAGCTGATGGAGTTCTACATGGGAGACAACACCATCGACAGACAGAATTTCATCCGGCAGAACCTCCGTTCTGAAGAGGAACTGGAGGACGTAAATATCTGATGCCCGTCCGGTATCCGGCGGCAGCCACGGAAAGGTACGCATGGATACGGAAAAGCATCAATAAACTAATTCATCGAATTGAAATTAAGCTATGTGGAAAAATTTTTGCGGATTTTTGCTCAGGGCAATGGGATGGGAAGCAGTGGAGCCTCCAGTGCCTGAGGACAAGTGCGTAATCCTGGGTGTACCGCACACCTCTATGTGGGATTTCGTAGTATCCTACCTCTATTATACATCCGTAGGAGGCAAGGCAAACGTCATGATCGCCAAGGAGTTCTTCTGGTGGCCTCTCGGGAAGATACTCAGGGGCCTCGGTGCAATCCCCGTAGACAGGAAAAGCCCGACCTCACTGATGGTCAGCCTCATACATGAAATGAACAAGGCGAAGAAAATGCACCTGGCCATAGCACCGGAAGGTACCCGCAAGGCGGTGAAGCGATGGAAGACGGGCTTCCACACCATAGCCAGGGAATGCAACATACCTGTATATCTGGGATATTTCGACTGGAAGACAAAGCGTGTAGGACGCGGACAGAAATTCGAGATTACCGATGACGCCAGGGCCGACATGCAGCGCATCCAGGAAATCTATGAGCAGATGCACATGGAGGGCAAGCACAGGGAATGGTACGTAACACATTAAACCCTTCCCTGCATGAATATCATATCAAAACAATTGATGAAGCTGCGGGAGAAGTATATCGATACGCTTGCCAAACTGTATGAATATTCGACAACCGTATACGAAAAGAACCGGCTTTCGCAGATGCTCGACTCGGACATGGGCTACACCTACGGCAGCTTCAAGCGTAAATGCGACGAGCTTTCCCACCATCTGTCCCGCTATGGGATCGGGGCCGGGGACAAGGTAGCCATCCTGTCCCAGAACATGCCGAACTGGACCGTGGCCATGTTCTCGCTTGTGTCCTTCGGAAGGGTTTCCGTACCTATACTTCCGGACTCGTCCGAGAATGAGGTATCCAATATCCTGAACCATTCCGGCAGCAAGGCCATATTCATATCCAAGAGGCTGCTTCCAAAACTCAGCAAGGAATGCAGTGAGAAACTCGACCTCGTAATAGACATCGAGACATTCGAGACCATCAGGCGCAACGACGACGCCTTCACCTGCGACGGTAAAGTGTCACAGCCGCTGCCCGATGACCTTGCCACCATCATCTACACATCGGGCACCACCGGAAACGCCAAGGGCGTCATGCTCAGCCACAGGAACCTGTGCGCCAATATCATGGCATCCCTCCACGCCCACAAATGTACAGAGAAAGACGTCTGGCTGTCCATCCTTCCGATGGCGCATACCTACGAGCTGAGCATAGGAGTGCTCTACCCGATCTTCTGCGGGGCCTGCGTCTACTATATCCAGAAGCCGCCTACACCGACTGTCCTGCTCGGAGCGATGAAGGCAGTGAAACCGACAGTCATGCTGTCAGTGCCTCTGATCATCGAGAAAATCTACAGGAACAGCGTAATACCTACAATCCGCCGGAGCCGCGTCCTGAAATGGATGAACAGACATACTCCTTCACTCCTGTGTATCCTCATAGGCATGAAGCTGAAGGCCACTTTCGGGGGCAGGCTCAAGTTTTTCGGCATCGGAGGCTCCAAACTCGACATCACCGTGGAAGAATTCCTCAAAAAGGCCAGGTTTCCTTACGCCATAGGGTACGGACTCACCGAGACGGCCCCGCTGATCTGCAATGCAGGTGTAAAATACACCAAACCGGGCTCCACCGGGATAGCGGCATTCGGAGTCACAGTAAAACTGATAGACATAAACCCGGATACCGGAGAGGGCGAGATTGTCTGCAAAGGGAACAATGTAATGCTCGGATACTATAAGGATCCGGCACGGACCCGCTCCGTATTCACCGATGACGGGTGGTTCCGCACCAATGACCTCGCGACTGTCGACGAGAAAGGGCGGTACTACATAAAGGGACGCCTGAACAATATGATATTAGGCCCGTCAGGCGAGAATATCTACCCGGAGGAGATAGAGACTGTAATCAACAACCTCGACGAGGTAAACGAATCCCTCGTAGTCGAGCGCGACGGCCGCCTTGTAGCCCTCGTACAGTTCAATGACAATATCATCAACTGGAACCAGGAGGGGGAAGACCAGTTCTTCGAGAAACTCGAGGCAAGGAAGAAAGCCATCATGAGCTACGTAAACAAGCAAGTGAACAAGTTCTCAAAGATCAATGACGTGGAGGTGATGAAAGAGCCTTTCGAAAAGACGGCGACACAGAAAATCCGCAGGTTCAAATACAAGAAAGGCCCGGACTCCGATACAGCAAAGGACAAGACTGGCAATTCTCCTGCCGAACAGGAAAAGGACAATAAATGAAAACCGCCGGACCTGAAAAGTCCGGCGGTTTTTTCATCTGCTATCAGTATCCGAATTACTCGGCTACAACTTCAAATTTGACAGTACCCTTGATATCCTTGTAGCATTTTACTTCTGCCTCGTATGTGCCGACTTCCTTTACAGAGTCAGATACGATGGTGATATCCTTCTTGTCAACCTCGATGCCGGCTGCAACAAGAGCGTCAGCTATCTGGGCTGTAGTCACAGAGCCATAGATCTTACCTGACTCACTCACTTTCACAGCGACCTTAACTGCAGTTCCGGAAAGCTTGGCTGCAAGAGCCTCTGCATCTGAACGGAGTTTTGCCTCTTTGTGGGCACGCTGGCGGATATTCTCAGCAACAACCTTCTTTGCGGAAGGAGTAGCGAATATTGCCAGCCCCTGAGGGATAAGGTAGTTGACAGCGTATCCTGTCTTCACTTCTACGATATCGTCTGCATGACCGAGATTGGCCACATCTTTCTTCAGTATGATTTCCATTTGGCTTTCCTCCTTATTTCAAAAGATCGGTTACATATGGGAGAAGCGCAAGATGCCTTGCTCTCTTGACTGCCTGGGCAACTTTCCTCTGGAACTTGAGTGAAGTACCGGTCAGACGGCGAGGGAGAATCTTTCCCTGCTCGTTCAGGAACTTCTTGAGGAACTCGGCGTCCTTGTAATCGACATATTTGATACCTGCCTTCTTGAAACGGCAATATTTCTTTCTCTTGACCTCAACTGTAGGAGGGTTGAGATAACGGATTTCGTTGTTCTGTGCCATGGTTCTTACTCCTTGTCTTTGTTCTGTTTGTTAGCTCTTCTCTTTTCCGCATAAGCGATTGCGTGCTTATCCATTGCGAAAGTGAGGAAACGGATAATCCTCTCGTCGCGGCGATACTGGGTCTCGAGAGTGTCGATGAACTGGGTATCAGCCTTGAACTCGATAAGATAATAAAAACCAGTGGTCTTCTTCTGGATAGGGTAAGCGAGCTGCTTCAGGCCCCAGTCCTCCTCGTACACCACCTCACCGCCATTCTCCTTGATGAGGCCGACGTACTTAGCAACCGCTTCCTTCATCTGGGCATCAGACAAAACGGGAGTTGCAATGAAAACGGTTTCGTACTGTTTGATCATTTTGTTTGTAATTAATTGTTTTATTAATAAATACAGCCTTTCAAGACGCGAAAGTCTTCAAAAGGGCTGCAAAGATAGGCATTATTTTCCATTAACACAAATAAATCATGAAGAATCATTTGATCCTGTACGGCTGGTTCTCATACAGGACATATTTCCGGGCCTTGCGTATCCACTTCTGTTCCTCGACCTTCATGTGCTCCCTTGCCTCATCGGCAGAAAGCCTGCCCTCGACAAAATCAGCGAGCGCAGGGTCGGCCAGCTTGGCGAAAAAGCCGTCCTGCAATTCAAACTCCGGATACCTTTCGCGGAAATACCTCATCAGCTGCAGGGTATGCATGAGCGAGTGGTATTCGGCCCCCGGCTCCAGGATTATCTGGTAGCCGTAGCATTTCTGTCCCGCATACCTCCCGCATGCAGGAGTAAAGGAACAGGGACGCAGCAGCACACCGGCAGGCTGTGGCAGAGGATCATACCTGTCCGGCTTTATGAAAGGCGCCCCGAAATATTCATAAGGGCGCGGAGTGCCGATGCCCGGGGAGACATTAGTATTGTTCCACAGACCGCCTCCGCTGTACATGTCGCAGGTGAACAGGCCCGGAATATCCGATGCCGGAGCTATTGTCCACGGCATAAGCCGCCTGAGGGATTCCGATGCAAGGGCTGAAATCACATGGAGGGGATACTTGGCCCCTATCTCGGAATGGTAAAGGTTCACCAGTTCCCCGAGCGTAAGGCCGTGGCGGTGCGCAACCCTGGGCACATGGCTTTCGCACTCCACCGCAGGCATCGAGCCCTCTACGGTACGTCCCGCCGGGTTCAGATGGTCCACAACATACAGTGACGGAGAAGCTTCCCCGAGCTCCTTCATCACTGACATAAGATGGAACACATCCCGTGTATAGTTGAAATACCTTGTCCCGACGTCCTGGATCTCGACCACCACGGCATTGAGGTCCTTCAGACCGTCAGCAGAGAATTCTATATGGTTCGTATCCGGTGTAAGTTCCGTATCGCGGGGAGAAAAGATCTTCGCCAGGTTCCCGCGCTCCCGGAAAATATCATAAAGGTACCTCCCGTTGCCTGCATCCCAGCTGTTCTGGGTACAGAAACAGCCCACACGCCCCTCGGTAAGGGACTTGTCGAGCTGCTCTTCCAAAAGTGTTGTCCTGAAAGAAAACATGCCGGCTATTCTCCGATGATCTCCCTGGCTATGGAAATGATGTCCTCGGCCAGCTTCTCCGCCTGGGAAATTTCCGGCGCCTCAGCGTAGATCCTGATTATCGGCTCCGTATTGGACTTCCTCAGGTGCACCCACTTCCTTTCGGCCTCGAATGAGACCTTCACCCCGTCTATGTCATTGATATCCTCGGACGCATATATTTCCTTGACCCGCCCGAGTATCTTATTTATCATCGACCTGTCGGAAAGCTGTATCTTGTTCTTGGCAATGGCGTACCGCGGATATGTAGAAAGGAGCTCGGTCACTTTGCATTTCCTGTGTGCCAGGGCGGTGAGGAACAGGGCTATGCCCACCATCGCATCACGTCCATAGTGGAGTGCCGGGTATATGACACCACCGTTCCCTTCCCCGCCTATAAGGGCTCCGCACTCTTTCATCTTCGCAGTCACATTAACCTCACCGACAGCCGCGGAGAAATACTCACCTCCGAATTTTTCGGTGACATCACGCAATGCCCGTGAAGAAGAAAGATTGGATACGGTGCAGAAGGAATACGGGGCGGACAGGTCCTCCAGTGAGCGTCCCGTCCCGGAAGCCTTTTCATAAATCCTTGAAAGAAGGTAGTCAGCTATGCTTACAAGCGTATATTCCTCCCCGAACGGGGTCCCGTCCTCGCAAATCAGGGCCAGGCGGTCCACATCCGGATCTACGGAGATGCCCAGATCGGCATGGTTGCGGACAACAGATGCGGAAAGTTCCGTAAGGTTTGCCGGAAGCGGTTCCGGATTGTGGGCGAAGTGCCCGTCAGGAGTGCAGTTCAGCTCTATGCACTCAACACCGAGTCTCTCCAGCAGTCTCGGCATGATGATTCCCCCGACAGAGTTAACCGCGTCAAGGACCACCTTGAAACCGGCCTTCCTGACAGCTTCTGCATCGACTGCCTCGAGTGCGAGCACCGCATCTATATGCCTGTCAGTAAAATCAGCCTCCTCCACTGTACCGAGGTCTTCGACACCGGCGAAATCAAACTGCCCGCTGTCAGCGCACTCAAGTATGGCGGCCCCTGCATCGGCATCGAGGAACTCGCCCTTCCCGTCAAGGAGCTTCAGGGCGTTCCACTGCATAGGGTTATGCGACGCAGTCAGGATAATCCCGCCGTCGGCATGCTCGAAAATGACAGCCATCTCAGTTGTAGGGGTAGAGGCGAACCCGGCCTTGACCACATCCACTCCGCAGGCCACAAGAGTGCCGCAGACAATATCCTCCACCATCCCGCCAGAGATACGGGCGTCCTTCCCGACCACTACCTTATAGCGCTGGCCTTCCTCTTTCGGCATGCGCTCCCTGAGCTTTGCACAATAGGCATACGTGAATTTAACAATATCCACAGGGGTGAGGGCATCCCCCGGAACGCCGCCTATAGTCCCCCTTATTCCAGAAATAGATTTAATCAAAGTCATAATAAATAACTTCAGTCAGACTAATTTGGTTTTATAATTATGCTATCTCCTAACAGTCAACATCAAGCCCCTCGACGGGGATACCTTCATTTTTCCAGGACAGGCCGCCTGACCGTCCTGCAACCAAATTTACAAAATTACTATAAACATGGAGCATTTACAAATTTTGTATTTCAAAACAGTTTCTTATTTTTGCACCGCTTTTCCGCAGAGGACGGAAGACACAGGACAGAATATGAACAATACCTTAACTTCAGGACAATGAAAGCAGTCTGGACAATCCTTTTGCTGGTGACATCCAATATTTTCATGACATTCGCCTGGTATGGGCATCTGAAGCTCCAGCAGATGAAAATATCATCGGGATGGCCGCTCATTGCGGTCATACTCTTCTCATGGGCACTGGCATTCTTCGAATACTGTGCACAGGTCCCGGCAAACCGGATAGGGTTCAACGGCAACGGAGGGCCCTTCTCCCTGATGCAGCTGAAAGTCATCCAGGAGGTCATCTCCCTTACCGTATTCACAGTGATTGTGACACTGATGTTCAAAGGAGAGGGCCTGCAATGGAACCATCTGGCGGCATTCATCTGCCTGATAATGGCAGTATTCTTCGTATTCCTGAAATAAATCCGGAAAAACTGTAAAAAAAATTTGGAAGTAAAAAAAACTTGCCATATCTTTGCAGTCCCAAAAATAAAACGCTCGGCTCGTATAACGGTTAGTACTCAAGATTCTCAATCTTGCAATCGGAGTTCGATTCTCCGGCCGAGTACAAAGAAATAAAAATAACGGCTTGAAATTCAAGCCGTTATTTTTTGTATAGAGCCGGATGGAGAACCAAACTATAAAAATTCATCCTGAGGGGCAGACTTCCTTTCAGTCCTTATATTCCTTCCAGAGGCGCCTGATGTCGTTGCGGATGAGGTAGCATGCAGGGCCTATGACATTGCCGTGGTTGAACCCCTCGAGCTGGTAAAGCTCCGCAGGATGGCCGAAGAATTTGAGGAGGGAATACAGGTGCAGGTTCTCCTCATAGCGGGCAAGCATCTCCAGGTCATCGTCTCCGGTAATGAGCATGATCGGTGCGCCTTCCTTGCGGACATTGTTCGACGGGGCGTATTCGTCTATAAGAGGAATATCGCGTGAAAGGCCGCGCTCTGCCTTGACAGTATAATGCGTAGCGGTCTGCCCGCTGACCGGATAGGCCTTTGCAATCTTGTCCGCATCGGCCCCGTACGCTGCAAGGTAATCCTTGTCCAGGGTAATCATCAGTGTAAGGTATCCTCCTGCAGAGTGCCCCCCGACATAAACCTGGTCGGCAGACCCTCCATATTCGCCGATATGCTCGAACACCCATGCCACAGCCTGGGCCGCATCCTCTATATATGCAGGACACAATGCCTTCGGAGAAAGCCTGTAATTGACATCCACCACGGCAAATCCCTGCGAACGGAACTCGTTCAGAAGGGACTTGGAGCCTCCTTCCAGACCGCCGCCATGGAACCAGACCAAAGTGGCGAAGCCGTCTGTATCCTCCGGATAATAAATATCGAGCATGCACCTTTCCAGGCGATACGCATCAGTCTCATCTTCAGAGACATAGCTAATATTCTTCAAATGCCTGTATCCGGCATCCGCACTGTCAGGCGCAGCATTGGCAGCTGCGGAAGTAAGCACCGCAGCAATAAACAAAAAGCAAATCCTCTGTAAAGTTTTCATTGTATATAAAAGCATTATTCAGCAATCCTTATACAAGATGGCATATCCCCGTCCAATTTCAGCTTCATGCCGGAATACGACAGCATTCCGGTCCGCGGATCTATTTCATAGGCCTCGACCGCATAGTCATCACGGCAGGCGACCAGCATTACATTCCCGTCAGGGGTAATGGCGAAGTTCCTCGGATGCCTCCCAGTCCTGCAGTAGCCGGTCTTTACGACAGCACCGTCCTGACCAACAGAAAAAATGGAGATCCCGTCCTTTTTAAGCCGGTGGGAAGTGTACAGGAAACGTCCTGACGGGTGCAGGTGCACATCGGCGCTTCCTCCGGCATGGAGGTCATCCGCAAGCAGACGGTCAGCAAGGCTGAAAACCGGCATTCCGTCACCGTCAAAAGAAAAATCGAACACGAGAAGCTCCCCGGACAGCTCCGTAAGACAATATACCCTGTTTCTGAGCGTATCCACCTCCATGTTACGCGGCCCGCTCCCCTCCCCGCACATGATGTCAAGCTCAGGAAGATATGTAAGCACATGATCCTCACCTGCGCCAGGTCCGCCCGAGAGGGGCTCCATCTTCATCACCCTTATCCTGTCAGCCCCCAGGTCTGAAGCGAGGAGATACCTTGTGCCTGATCCGTCATGCCCGGGCAGGAATTTCAGATGGTGGATATGGGATGCCTCCTGCCTCGACGCGACAGGTCCTGACCCCTGGAAAGCAAGAGTCTGGATACGCTCCCCCACCGAACCGTTGACATTCACACTGAATACCGAAACAGATCCGCCGCCATAGTCGGCTGTCATAACGGTATTTGACGCCCTGTCGAAAAACAGGAAGCACGGATCCTTTCCGGTCTCCCGGTTACCGCCTGTCCTCGTAAGCATGATGTCATCCGCATAAGAATAGACCCCGGAATCGCTGCCCGCCTCCGAGGCGGCATACAGGTCATATATGCCGTCTTTGGCATTCTCCTCACCCAGGGCAATATATGAAGGATTGGCGAGGGCGGCCTCGCCAAGAGGGGTGAAAGTCCCTGACGGATAGTCGAAAATATAACGGTAGAAACTGCTCCCGTATGTCCCTATATATACTACCTGCCCTTCATGCAGGCCGGATTTTCCGGTATCACGTTTCCTGCAGGATGACACAGCCAGAATGAGGGCAACGGCCGCTACCGCTGTCACAGCAGCTATAATTCCAGGTTTTTTCATATTAAGTACGCGTTACAGGATTCAAAGAAACATGATTTTAGGTAAATTTGCAAACCAAAATTGGATTATGGCAACAAATAAATTAAAAATCAACTCATTACCAGCTGATTTCAATGTAGAGGAGCGAGTGCTCCGCGCAAAGGAGAACTTCAGGGCCCGCGGCTACAACTGCTGCCAGGCGGTCCTGCTCGCATACAATGACCTTCTCGGGCTGGACGACGATACAGCCGCCACTCTTGCATCAGGCCTTGGCGGAGGAATGGGCAGGCTCCGGGAAGTCTGCGGAAGCGTAACGGCGATGTTCATGATCGCAGGCTACATCCATCCGGCGGCAGATCCGTCCATAAAGTCAGACAGGACAGCCAATTACGCCCTCATCCAGCAGGCGGCCGCCAGATTCAGGGAAATAAACGGCTCCATAATCTGCAAGGAACTGCTCGGGCTTGTCCCCAAAAGCACCGTAGGGAAAAACGGCATAGGCATGCCGGCCCCGCAGTCTGCGGAACTGCCAGCCGAGTCACCGGAGCCGTCTGACAGGACCCCGGAATACTATAAGAAACGCCCGTGTGAAGAACTGATAGGTATCTCGGCAGGCATCATAGGTAATATGATGCTGGAAGCATGCGGGAAAGGGCAGGATGAGAATATCTGAGACATCTCCGGGAAGGTCAGCCTTCCGCAGCCGCCCTTTCGCGCTGCCTTATGGTAAGCGCCCTCTGGAATTCACGTGCGTTCCTCAGATGTTCGCTGTATGACACCGCGAACCTGTGTGTACCGTCGAATGCAGGGCTTGCGCAGAAATAGATATACCCGTGCCTGTCCGGATGCAGGACCGCCTCTATGCAGGCTTTCGGAGGCACATTGATAGGAGCCGGGGGCAATCCCCTGTGCTTGTATGTATTGTACGGGGAATCTACCTTCAGATGCTTCCTCAGTATCCTGTCGAGAGTATAGTCATAGCAGAATGCAATGGTAGGGTCCGCCTGGAGCCTTATGCCTTTGCGCAGGCGGTTGAGATAAACACCCGCTATCTTAGGATATTCGAACTCCTTCAGGGTCTCGCCGCTTACGATGGAGGCCAGCACAGACACCTCATACGGGGTAAGCCCCTGGGCCCGGGCAGCTGCTTTGCGCTCCTCCGTCCAGAACACGTCATACTCCTTTTTCAGCCTGTCGAATATCTCCCTGACGGAAGCGGTCCAGTAGAGCTGGTATGTATCCGGAAGAATCATTGCAAAGACATTCTCCGGAGTGAAGCCGTAGGAGGACAGGAACGCCGTATCCGCCAGGGCTTCAGCCACCTGGGCTGAATCCACCATCATCTGCATCCCTATCTTCCCGGCCAGACGGCCTTTGCTCCTGATGGTACCCGACAGCGTCATGTTCTGCGGAGTCTGCCAGCCGTGCGCCAGCATCCTGACAGCATAGACAGCAGTAAATGACGGCTCAATCACATACCTCCCGGGCTTCATGCTCTCAGCCAGCCCCTCTTTCCTGGCACAACGCTCTATGCTGCCGCGCCTTATGGCCCCGGCCCCGCTGACAAGGGAATCCACCACCTCCTGCACTTCCGTATCAGGGAATACATACAGGACATAGTCCTCCATAAAGCACGGCCTCCTGTTGTCGGCCATATACCGGCAGACAAAAAAAAACGCCACGGCAGCCGCGCACACAAGGCAGCCAGATATAATCGATATTTTAAGAATTTTCCCCTTCGGTGCCATCTCCCGGAACGTTAATTATCTTAAGACTACCGTATCACCGTTCATAAGGACATGATCCCCGGAGAATCCGTTCTTCTTCATTATCGAATGCAGCTTCACGGCAAAGCGCTGGGATATGTCCCACAGAGTCTCCCCGCCTTCCGCGATATACTTATCCAGATGCTGTGCAGCCTTCTTCTTTTTAGGCTGCAGATAGACTACGGTACCTGGAAGGAGCTCCCGGTCGGACGTGACATCATTGAAATACAGGATCTCGCGGGGGAAAAGATTGTAGAGCTTAGCTATGGACTGGTATGACTCGCCCTCAATCGAATACACGAAAGCGACGCCGTTCTGCGAATACAGCTGCCTGGTAAGGGAGAAGCTGAACTCCGAACGTGACCCCTCATACCTGCGCGGCTCCTCCAAAACAGAAGGAGAATCCGGAATCCTGCTGCCCGGGGCGACAGTGATGATTTCCGGTTTCCTGGCAGGTTCCGTGGCAGCCGCTTCAGTTCCCGTCCCAACGGAATCAGGCTGTGCCGCGGCAAGGGCGGCCGCAGCTGCAGCAGCTTTCTTGAGGCGGCGGGCCTCTTTTCTGGAGAGCTTGTTCTGCTTGCGGATAGCCTTTGTATCGGTCTGGTCGAACCTTGACAGGTCATAGGTCTCGATAATGCCTATGAGCTTGCGGGGATAGGCCGGATCGGTGGCATAGCCTGCCCGCTTGAGCCCGTGCGCCCATCCTTTGTAGTCGGTAATCTTCAGGTCAAACAGGGATTTGTACCTGTCCTTGTAGCGGAGGAAATCGGAATGGTCCCTGTAGGAATCCGCCACGGACTTGTATTTGCGGAAACACTCGTTCTTCTTTTCCGCATCGATATACACACCGGGCCCCTTCCAGTCGTGGCACTTGATGCCGAAGTGGTTGTTGCCCTTGGTGGCCAGATAGGACTGTCCGTTACCGGACTCGAGCATCCCCTGAGCAAGAGTGATGCTCGCCGGTACACCGCTGCGGAACATCTCGTCCACCGCCATCTGGGCATATTTCTCTATGTAAGCCTCCTGGACAGACTGCTTCTGGGCTCGCAGCCACGATGATGAAGCCAGAGATACGGCAACGGCTATGCAAAGAAAGTACAACTTATTCATTCTGACAAATTCAAAACAGCTTCTGATTCCGAACTGACAAAAATAGGAAATTTTAGAAGTCGTTCTGAATTTTTCTGATATAAATTTCAGAAGCTGTCTAAATTTTTCCCTGCAGTCCTTTTCATAGGGACCTCTATAGTATCAAGTTCCCTGGCAAGCACAGTCTCCGGGAAAATGGCCGAAGCCTGCCCGTAGAACGGTGACAGATCCGAAAACCGGGAAGAATAATGCCCGATCACCAGTTTCCCTGCCCCGGCCTCCAAAGCACATTTTGCCGCATCTTCAGTCGTGGAATGGAAGGTCTTTTCAGCAAGTTCCTTCATCTCCACCGGATAAGTGGCCTCATGGTAAAGGAGGTCGACTCCCCTGACCCATGAAGAAAGTTCCGGGAAAGGCGCGGTGTCGCTGCAGTAGGCATAACTGCGCGGGACATACGGCCTGTACGCCGCCTCTGAAGCCGGGACGGTCTCTGTCTCATCCCCGCGTGTCCTGACTACATCCTCTCCACGTTTCAGTGTACCTATTTCAGCCAGCGAAAGCCCGTACTTTTCTATGCAGTCCTTCTTCACATTGAAAGCCGGCTCTTTCTCCCTGACAATGAACCCGTAGGTCTCGATCCTGTGGTGCAGAGGAAAGGCAAGCAGTTCGAGGGTCCTTGTCTCCGCAACCAGTTCCGGAGAAGTGCAGTGAAGCTCATGCAGGTCAATCCGGAACCTAAGTCCCTCGCCGAAAGTCCTGAGAAAAAAATCGAGCACCGGGGCAAATGTCCCCGGGGCGTAGATATTCAGGACCGACGTCCTGCCGAGCATACCCATAGTGCTGAGCAGCCCGAAAATCCCGAAAATGTGGTCCCCGTGTATATGCGACAGGCAAATGGTGTCAACCTTGAGGAAGGAAATCCCTTTCCTTCGCATCTGCATCTGGGTACCTTCCCCGCAGTCAATCAAAAACAAGCGCCCATGCACATCAAGTACATGAGCGCTCGAATATCGGTCTGAAGTGGGCAGGGCCGAAGCCGTGCCCAGTATATTCAGAGTGAAATTCATCTGCAGAACAGATTACTCGCCTTTCTCAAATTTGTCTTTGAGGGCAGCAAGTTCAGATATGTCACCGAGAGTGGTCTTCTCGAGGTTCGAGCTGATCTTCTTGATGGCCTTCTTGGTGCTGTCTGCATCACCTGCCGGCTTAGAGGCTTTCGGCTCCTCTGCTGCAGTGTAGGTCTTCACATGTGAAAGGGTGATCTTCTTGGTGCTGCGCTTGAGCTCGGTAACCTTGAACGGAAGGACATCACCCGCAACAGGCATTGTACCGTCTTCCTTTACAAGCTCTTTTGTGTGGCAGAAGCCTTCCACGTCACCGTCGAGGGTCACGGTAGCGCCCTTGTCGGAGATGCTGGCGATAGTGCCGTTATGTACTGACCCTACAGTATAGGTGCTCTCCACCTCATCCCACGGGTTAGGGAGAAGCTGCTTGTGGCCGAGGCTGAGCTTGTGGTTCTCCTCATCGAAGTCAAGGATCATCACGTCGATCTTGTCACCCGGCTGTACGAACTCTGACGGATGCTTGATCTTTGTCCATGAAATATCGCTGATGTGAACCAGGCCCTCTACGCCTTCCTCGAGCTCTGCGAATACACCGAAGTTGGTGATATTGCGTACGATAGCCGTATGCTTGGAGCCGATAGGGTATTTCTCGCGGATGTTCTCCCATGGGTTAGGCATGAGCTGCTTGAGTCCGAGGGACATCTTCTTCTCCTCCCTGTCGAGGGTAAGGATCTGGGCCTCTACCTCGTCGCCTACCTTCAGGAAGTCCTGGGCGATACGCAGACGCGGAGACCATGACATCTCTGACACATGGATAAGACCTTCTACACCCGGCTCAATCTCTACGAATGCACCGTAGTCAGCGATGAGAACGACTTTACCCTTAACCTTGTCACCGACCTTGAGGTTCGGATCAAGGGCATCCCACGGATGTACCGTAAGCTGCTTGAGACCCAGTGCAATCCTCTTCTTGGCCTCGTCGAAGTCAAGGATAACGACCCTGATCTTCTGGTCGAGCTTGACAACCTCTTCAGGGTGGTTGATCCTGCCCCATGAAAGGTCTGTGATATGGATGAGACCGTCAACACCGCCGAGGTCAACGAACACACCGTAGCTGGTGATGTTCTTGACAGTGCCTTCAAGCACCTGTCCTTTCTCGAGCTTGCTGATGATCTCGCTCTTCTGCTGCTCGAGCTCTGCCTCGATAAGGGCCTTGTGGGAAACGACTACATTGCGGAACTCCTGGTTGATCTTGACGATCTTGAAGTCCATAGTAGTGTCGACATACTGGTCGTAATCGCGGATAGGCTTGATGTCGATCTGGGAGCCAGGCAGGAAGGCCTCGATCCCGAAGATGTCCACAATCATACCGCCCTTAGTGCGGGTCTTGACATAACCCTTGACAATCTCGTTGTTGTTGTATGCTTCGTTGACCATATCCCAAGAACGGAGAGCGCGGGCCTTTTTGTGTGAAAGCACCAGCTGGCCTTTCTTGTCCTCGGTAGACTCTACATATACCTCTACCTTGTCGCCGACCTTGAGGTCCGGGTTGTAACGGAACTCAGGGGCCATGATGACACCTTCGCTCTTATAGCCGATGTTCACGATCACCTCTCTCTTGCTGATAGCGGTGACCACACCTTCTACGACCTCGCCTTCCACTACCTTGGAAAGGGTGTTGTCGTACATTTTCTCGATCTCCTCCTTGTTCTCGCCGTAGTCGGCCTCCTCCTCGAATGCGTCCCAGTCGAATTTGTCCGGGTCGATTGAAGCGTTGAGAACAGGTTTCCTGGTTTCTTCTGCTGCCGGAGCCGCCTCCTGAACCGGGGCTGCCGTATTAGGAGTCTCCTCCGCAGCTACTGTCTTGTTTTCTTCCATAAAATTGTAATTAAAAACAAATTAGTGGGTTGAACTTTATTTCATATGCCTGCCGGACAACGACGGAAAACGGCGTCTCCGGACAAAACGCGCGCAAAAATATGGATAATTTATTGTAATTGCAAGTATTAGCGAAAAAATTGCAACCGGACGGCTACAACATCTTCCTCCTCTTGAAAATCAGAAGGATGACAGCGAACGAAACCAGCATCAGCCCCAGGATTATCACCCAGTCCCATACAGTACCCGTCATCGGGAGCTGCACGTTCATCCCGAAGAAGCTGGCTATCAGCGTAGGAGGCATGAGGAGAAGGGACACCAGAGTGAAGACCTTCATGATCTTGTTCTGGTCCAGGTTGATGAGACCTATGACCGTATTCTGCAGGTATTCAAGCCTTTCGAAGCTGAAATTAGTATGGTTGATAAGTGAGGAGATATCCTTCAGCATCACATTCAGCTTGGACTGCAGGGACTTCGGGTAGCGGTTGCTCTTGAGGATGCTGGAAATGACCCTCTGCTTGTCGACGATATTCTCCCGCACCAGCATTGTATTCTCCTGCAGCTGGTTGATATCCAGGAGGAACTCCTCGTTTATGTCCTCCCCGAGGCTGACCTTCCTGTTGTACTGCTCGATCTCCTTCGACATGAGCTCTATCATGTCCGCATCCAGGTCGATCCTCTGCTCCAGGATATTCACGAATACCACATAGCCGGACGTGTAAAGCTTCGGAAAAGCCTGCACCCTGCGCTGTATGTCGGTAATGCTTCTCAAGGGGCTCTCCCTGAGGGTCGTAAGTATGTCGTCGGAGATAATGAACGAAACCGGGATCATGGAATATTCCTCCGGCCCCGGGATGAGGAAGTTCGTGTTGGCGAAAAGGGCGTCCTCGGTCTCCGAAAAACGTGATGAACTCTCGATCTCCTCTGCCTGCGCGCGGCTCTGGATGGTGGTCCCGAGAAAAGATTCGGCAGCCCTCTTTTCATCGCCAGTAGGATTGAAAAGATCGATCCAGACCACATCGGCATGGGTAAGGGTAGACAAGGATGTCTCCGACTGGGAAACCTGTATCTGTCCGTTGGATTTGTAGAAGATATCTATCATACCTCACCATGTATTAGTCCGGCCAGCCGTCGGAAAGTTCAACATTACGCCACTTTCAGAGAAAGTCTGCAAATGTAGGGATTTCCGTCCAATAATCAAAGAGCGCCGCACAAGAGTTTGACCGCAATGGCAATCAGCGCCAAGCCTCCGGCCACCTTGGCAGCCCTGCCGAATTTGCGTCCCGCAAAGCTTCCGCACGACACTCCCGCAGCAGCGGCAACGGCAGTCACCGCCCCCACCGCAATAATGAGGACCGCCATGTCAGGCCACAGCACATCCGACATCGCAAGCGACACCCCGACGGCGAATGCGTCTATGCTCGTCGCCGCGGCTGCAAGGAACAGGCGGGATAGGCCGTTCAGGTCCACCTTGTCCTCACCGCCGGCACGGCACCCCGACCAGGCCATCGAGACACCTATATACAATAATATAAGAAAGCCTGCGATATGCGCCACTTTATGTATCAGGGAGGCCACAGACGCCCCCGACAGCCAGCCGAGGAACAGCAGGCCGGCCTGGACAGCCCCGAAAACAAAGGCGGCATAAAGGACTTTGGAGAGCTTTATCTTCCCGAGCGTGACGCTGCCGCTCATGGATACGACAAGCGAGTCGACACTCAGGGAAAGGGCCATAAGAAGGATTTCGAGAAGGGACATATAGTTGTTTGTTATTTGTTTAAAAACAGATCCCTCGACTTCGCCCGGGATGACAGAGAGGACTCCAGAACACTCGGCTTCTCCCGGGATGACAAAACGGGCCCGGAAGGACAACATCCTGTCATTTCGGGCGGAGGCTTAAAGCCGGAGTCGAGAAATCTGCCGGATAGGGCCCGGAAGGACAAAGAGGCCGGCATCCTATGGCTTGAAAGGCTGCCGGTTGACAATCGAGCGCCCGAGAGTCAGCTCATCGGCATACTCGAGGTCATCCCCGAACCCCAGGCCGCGGGCCAGTGACGACACTTTGACAGGATATGCGGAAAGCTGCCTGTAGATATAAAATGAAGTGGTCTCGCCCTCAACGTCACCTCTCAAGGCCATGATCACCTCCACATCACCGCCACCTGCAATCCCCCGGTCTTCGGCAGCCCCGTCACTGCCGGTTCCCCGGCACAGGTCCGCCACACGGGAGACCAGCTCCTTTATCGCCAGGTCGGAAGGACCGACTCCGTTGATCGGGGAAATGATTCCGCCAAGGACATGGTATACCCCATGGTACTGCCCGGTATTCTCTATGCTCATCACATCCCTGACGGTCTCCACCACACATACGGTCCGGTGGTCTCGCCTCCTGTCCGAGCAGATAGGGCAGACGTCATCGTCGGAAATCATCCTGCAGACGCGGCAGTACCGGACATTGTCCCGCAGGGAGTCTATCGCAGAGGTGAAATGATGCACATTCTCGGAAGGCTGCCTGAGCAGGTGGAGCGCCAGCCTGAGAGCTGTCCGCCTCCCCACCCCGGGCAGGGAATTTATGGCATCGACGGCTTCCTCCAGAAGCCTTGAGGGGTAGTTCTCTTTATTGTACATATCTGTTGTGATACTCTATAAGTCCGTCCATCGGGCTCTTCATGATGCGGGTGATACGGACATTCTCCTCCCCGGCCGTCTCCACGAGCAGGTTTCCGGCGGCATAACCGAAAGACCCGACCGCCCCGACCCCGTATGTGTCTGTATCATACTGTTTCAGGCATCTCCTGATGAAGGTGCGAAAATTCTCTTTCACCAGTGCGGCAGCATACCGCAGGGTTTCCCCGCCGCAAGGCCGCCCGTCATGCAGCATACCGCCTGCGGCTGACAGAATGTAAGGTGCGAACGAAGCAAGGTACCTTGCCGGAGCATCCCCGCGGTAGACGGCCGCCACCGAAGAGGCATAGTCCGCACCTGAGGCAATGCGGAAATCACCGGCAAGCTCCTCCGGCATGAGGCCCTGGAAATAGTCCGACAGGAACATGCGCCCGAGCGCATTGCCGCTGCCGTAGTCCCCGAACACATATCCGCACGGAAGGACATTCTTCACGACGGTCCCGCCGTCATAGAGACAGCTGTTGGACCCGGTACCGAGGATGGCTGCAATCCCCGGGGCATCCCCCAGGACAGCCCTCGAGGCCGCCACAAGGTCAGAAGCAAGCTCCACCCGTGCCGACGGGAACACCGACCGCAAAAGCTCCTCCAGCTCCGGGACTTCACGCACCAGGCCGGCCCCGTAGAAATGCACATCCGACACCTCCCCGTACATTTCCGGAGAGGAAAGGGCATTCAAACGAGATACGGCATCCCTCACTGTATGAGATACCGTATCCATATCCGTCGTAGACAGATTAATTCCCGCGGCACGGAAGCGGCTGTCCGTATTCTCTCCGGTCAGGCAGAAATCAGTCTTTGTCGCACCGCACTCGATTATCAGCTTCATGCGCATCTCACCCCTGCCTCAATCCCTCCTTGAGCTTTGCCCAGTACTCCTGGCCGAAAAGCACCCATGCCGCAGCGCAACACCCTGCCAGGAAAGTGAATACTACAAGATACTTGACCTTGCTCGGGGCCGCCTTCTCGAGCGGCACCAGCGGCGGCTGCACAACAGCGAACACCGGTTTCGCCTCCTGC
Organism: uncultured Bacteroidales bacterium; assembly: GCA_944326305.1. Lineage (GTDB taxonomy): Bacteria > Bacteroidota > Bacteroidia > Bacteroidales > UBA932 > Cryptobacteroides. Next base: position 6,303 of record CALVDL010000016.1, on the reverse strand, counting down.
TCCTTAATCCTTGCGGCCTCCAGCTGTGTCGCCACCTGCGAATATACCTGGAAAGCAAGGTTCATCTCCTGCTGTAGCCTGTCACGCTCCGCCTGTGCACTCTGGAGTATGACATTCTTGTTCGCATCCGTATATTTCGCATAGGCCTGCTGCGCGGCATAATACTCCTGCTTCCTCTGTTCGCATATTACGGAAAGGTTCTCCGCGTCCTGCCTTGCCTTTGAAGTCCTGTAGTCCGAAGTATAGGCCTTGAGGTCTTCAAGGACGGCATTGAGGACGGTAGTCACTACCAGGGGATCCTGCATTTCGAGCGAAATAGTGGTCTTCCCTGTCTTCTTGTCCATCTCGACAATGATGTTCTCCGCAAAGAATCCTACCACCCCGCGCTCCTTCTTCGGAAGGTTGTACATATCCAGAGGGGCATCAGGGTCAGGCTCATCCTCCTTAACGAACCATGACTTCACCCATCCTATCAGCTTGAACGGGGCGCTGATGACATAGGACCACCATGCGCTTTTCTGATGCTCCATCATATAGTCGAGCAATGTGGTCTTCAATTCCCCGTCCGCGGTCTCCACAGGAAGGTCGAACAGGTTGTAGATAAACGGAGTGGATGACACTATATCCGGGAAAAGCTGGAAATTGATGGCGTCGACACTGTTGTCGAGGGAGACTCCCATCATGCTGGCTATAGAGCTGACGCCAGATCCCATGGACTCCTCCGTCTCCGGTGCCAGCACAGCAGATGCCGAGTACGTCTTAGGTATGCTGAAACCTATGACAAGACCCAGCACGGCCCCCACCGCGCACCAGACAAGCAAAGTCTTCCTTCTTTTCCAGAGCTTGGAAATAAGCTCCATGATGTCGATTTCCTGCTCATCCTGCCGGAAATCCTGATTTTCAATGTTGTTAACCTCTGTCATGGCAGCCTATTTTATGATATTGCCTATTGTCGCTACCATCGTAGCCAGAGAAGCGGATGTAGTAGCTATGCTGAGCACGTTCTGGAGAGCGCCTTCCCTCAGCACCTTCTGAGGAACGACAATCTCGCACCCCGGCTCTACGATATTCTTCTTTCCCATCTTGGCCCTTACCACAGTACCGTTCATATAGACTATGTATGCCTTGTTCTTCTTCGCCTTGTACCCGAGGCCTCCTGCCATCTTGACGAAGTCCTTCACCTTCATGTCAGGATTGTAGACCACATTGTTAGGATACAGGACAGTACCGCTTATCCTGACCGTGTTTATATATTCCGGCACATGGAGCACATCACCTTCCCTGAGCACCAGGTCCACATCGCTGCCAGGCCTTGCCAGGGCATCCTCCAGATTGATACCTACATAATATACATCGCCATAGTCAAGTTTCGAGATGTCGATGGAATCCTTGCCCCTGTTCAATGTTTCGAGTGTGGCATCCATCCTGGCACGCTCCTCAGCGGTAATCCTACGGAGCAGGCGCGCACCTTTCACATAAGCCCAGTCGGTGACGCCTCCGGCATCAGCCACAAGCTCTGAAATCCTCTGGTTCTTATGGGTCAATGAGTATACGCCCGCAAAAGCCACTTCACCCGTAACGGAAACCTGCACCTGAGGGCTGTAGCCCGGACTGCGGCGTACCATTATCTCGTCATACGGCTCCAGAAGGAAGCCCGGCTCCCCGTCGATTACGAAGCCGTCTTTGAGGGCGAAAGAATACATCTTGCTTATGGTGTCGGTAGGCTCGGTACTGAGAGGGTTCTTGATTCTGCGGCTGACATCAACCTTCACGGTTGAGGCGGACTCGAGAAGACCTCCGGCCTGGATGATGATATCCTCCAGAGTGGTGTTTTCCGCAAACACGAACTGCCCGGGACGGGCGACCTCCCCCATCACGGTAACATAACCTATATCCTTAAGATCGTGTATGCTCGGGATATAGAGGGCGTCATTCTTCTTGAGAGGGACATCCGGAGACGAGCCGTCAAGAATAGCCTTGACATCCACCGGAATCACTTCAAGTGTAAGGTCTTCCTTCTCCCTGTGGATAATGGCCCTGTTGGTAAAGGCATCCCCGGTAAGACCTTCAGCCTTGGCAATCAGTTGAGAGACAGTGGCGATGTCATCACCGAGCTCATAAATGCCTGGACGGTACACGGCACCGCGTATTTCAAGCCTGTTGGCGTAGCGGTCGAGCATGGCGCCGACAGAAAGGGCGTCACCGTCCATCAGGCTGAAAGACGGATATTTTGGTTCTTCCACTGTAAACACCTGGTATTCACGACCATTGCGTCGGATAAGACGAAGATTGTCCTTATAGGCATCACCGGTAAATCCTCCGGCAAAACGGACAAGATCCTCCACGGTCTCACCCTCCTTCATTTCATAGAACATCGGCCGTTTCACATTTCCGGAAATATTCACAAGGGCCTCATAAGGGTGCACCAGGACAATATCACCTTCCTGAAGGCTTATGTCATCTGGAAGCGTCCCGTCCATCAGGAACTCATATACATCCACAGAAGCGACTTTCTTCCCTCCCCGCACCAGCTGGATATCCCTCAGGCTGCCCAGGGAGTTGACGCCTCCGGCCCTGTATACTGCATGGTAGACATTTGAAAACGACGATATATAATATGTACCCGGCATAGCCACCTCGCCGAGTATATTCACCTGTATGGTCCTGATACTCCCGAGGGTGAGCTTCATCTCGGACTTGGCGTCATCGCCGCTCACCGAATAGATCTGGTTGAGCTTGCGGCGCATGAAGCTGTCGGCTTCCTTGACCGTCATGCCGGAAAGGTAGACAAGGCCAATGTCACTGATGTTGATATACCCGTCCGGAGATATGGTCTGGCGGATAGTGGCCTGGTTTGTCCCCCATATATCAATGATCACTTCATCGCCCGGGCCGAGCTTGTAGTTTTCAGGGGTAGCCAGATTCTCGCTCGGGGCGAATGTAAGGTTCCGTGTGGAGAAGATATTCCGTCCGTATACAATCTCGGCAGCTTCCGCAGCCGGCACATTCGCCGGGTCAACAGCCTCTGTAACCACCATATCAAGATCACCGGCAACCATTTCCTCAGAAGCATCTTCCGTCCGTCTCGCACGTTCCTGGGCCCCTGCTGTCTGTACAGCCTCTGTCTGTCCCTGCTCCTGTTCAAACCTGGCTTTAAGCCTTTCGGCCTGCTCCCTGGTGACACCGCGCTTCACAAGTTCCGAGATCAGCTCCTGCTGGGATTTCCCAGCAGCCATCCCTGCCTTGACATAATTGACAACGGCATCATCCGACATCTGGGCCTCCGCCGACAATGAAAAGACAAGCATCGCCATCACTGTCAGAAAGGCCTGCAAAACATTTCGTATCATGTCCTTGTAAAATATTTAGTTTTCACTTACACAAACCGGGGCAAAGATAATACAAAAACTCCTAACCGCAAATGCCTGTCCCGACAAGGCATCCCCTTTTTCCGTACCGTTTTCCCTGTCCCGCTACCCCTGCAGACCGATGACAATTAAATCACAGTTTGTTCTTTCATAATCTTTCCAGGAAAACACACGACTCCCTGCGCATCTCTTCAAGACGCAAATACACAGGACCGTAATCAATCGGTAAAAAATCCGGGACCGTGTCATCCATTATGCACCTGCCGGCAAGTCCGAGCTCTCCAAGAAGCGAAACTACACGGGTGTTGCCGCCCTCCCTTTCCGGACATACGGAATAGAACGGCCTCCCATATATCACCGAAAACGCTGTTCCATGAAACGAAGTGGAAACCACACACTCGGCATACCGGACAAGGGAAAGGAAATCCGCCGGAGAGGCTGTCTGGATATAGTCCCTGCTGTCCCCGTAAACAAGGAAGGACGAAACCATGACCACCTTAGCCCCCAGCTGCTCAGCAATCCTGCGCGCCACCTTTTCCACAGTTTCTGTCTTCTTAACCAGGTAGACAAGGATGTATTTTCCTTTCATAGTCCTCGGCGACTCTACCGCTTCCCACACTTCCCTGCCCGGAAGAAAGACAGGGTCCAGCACCGTCCGCAAAGGCCCAGCCGAATACGGCTGCAGCATCCCGGCTACACTTTCCTCCCTGACGCTCACTGCATCAAAGCGGCACAATGCAGAAGCCAGTGTCTCCAACTGTCCCCTGGAGAGTTCCCCGTCCCCCACACTTGCCGCATAGGAGACATATTTCCTGCCACCCTTCCCGAACGGGAAGCCGGCCAGGAACACCTGATCAAGACACCCTGCTGTGATACCAGGATTCCAGACCTGGTCACTCCCAATTACATAAGTATCAAAAAAGTCAGGAATCCGGCGCGGATCCCTCACCGGAGGCGTCAGGGCAAGATATTTCCTCATAAAACTGTCAAAAGCATGGTATCTTTTCCATCTGACAGGAAAAATGGAAATCTCCCTGGCCGGAGCAGCGGTTTTTATATTAGCTGCTTCCTTTTGAGAATTTAGAATATTCAGAATAAGAAATCCTGACAGTCAGACCGAAAGAATTCGGAAAAACCTTTCCGAAATCAGCATAAAGGCCCAAACCTAAGGACATTGGAAGCGCTCTTTCAACTCTCCTCTTTCCGGAAGACAGCATTCTTCCGGAAAGCTCACCTTCCAGAGCCAGCGAAAACTGCTGCGGATGCCCTTCGAACCGCCATGACTGGTCCTGATCAAAATACCTTGTCCTGCCGAAATGCCTGCTCCAAGTAAACAGAAACCTGTACGGCACTTTGTGTGCAGCCACACCAGTAAGTCCAAAATGATGTGCCATAATACTGTTGCTCGCCACCCCCATCACAATCCCGTCCTCTCCAGCATACATAGGATATGCAAGCGGCAGCCCGACAGTCATCCCATGATAGGTCCATCCGGAACGGTAGACACCGTTGTTGAAATAATTGTCCTCACCTCCGAGAATCTTATATGAAATGCCTCCATTCTGCGCCATCTCCTCATCAGTCGCCGGCCTGTCATGCAGAGGCCCGGACTGGTTCCGGGTATATACAAACTCGTATAATACGTCTGTCACCCATCTGTTCCGATCCTTGAAAGACAGAGCCAGAGTATTCACCCCATCCGGAAAATTCTGAAACCGCATCCCGGACTTGTCTTCAAACGGTATATCATGCTGGAATGTTATCGTAAAATTGTCTGAATGCCAGTCAAGACGGATAAGTTCCCTGCCGAGATGGTTGCCCAAGGCATTGTCCTGATCGCCACTGACGGCATCATCCCCTCCCCTTGCACACATCAATATCCTTAGATAATTTCTGAATCCGTCCGGCTGCTCCCCGTACTGAGGAGAATACCCGGCCCACTGGCTCCAGATCTCCAGCCCGAAAGTAATGTCAAACCTGCGATAAGGCCTGACCTTTAAGAAAAGGGCCTCGTTATGTACAAGAGTATGCTCCACAAATCTGCGGTCCCACATACCATAATCAGCGAAATTGGCCTTGAAAGCCACCACTTTCTTACGGAACGGCAGCCAGATATAGTCAGTATGAAGGTTGTATCCTGGCAAATTCCTTGCGTTACCGGAATATGCGACATCCCCTCCTGTGAGCGAGAGCCCCGCAAAGTCATACTCCCTGTCCCTCATCCCGATATCAAGATGAAGCTTTTTCCATCCCAGACCGAAATACAGCCGGTCCACCATACCTTTCCAGTCCCCCGGAGTGCCATACCCGGCAATAGAAAGTCCGCCGTCCAGGACAATCCCCGACCTGGTCATATAGGAAACATCAGCACCGCCTGTGACAAGACCGCCTCCAATGAAACGTCCTCCGTCCCTGCTGCCAGAAGCGGACGGCCCCAGCGACTGGGGAAACAGCCCCCTGCGGTTGGTCACAGACCAGAAAGGCATCCTTCCGTCAGATCCTCCCATACCGTACAGAGACACATCCCAGGCGACAGCCCCATGCCCTTTCATGACCTCCAGCCTTGCCGGGGCCACATGCCCCAGACTATCGGCACTGCTTCCAACAATGAAATGGTCTCCGGCAAAACAATGTACAGTCAGCATCAGAATCCCGCCAAGAATCAATGATATTCTTAATATAGCCATTCTTTTCCCAATAAAACTAATACCGAAAATCCAAACACTTATCCTTTTCAAACAACACTTTCAAGGCTTTCACTATATCCGAGCTATAAGTGGTTATAAAATATTGCCTCCTATTCAAAACTTGTCTGAAACACAATATCACTTCAAATTCAAAACTTTCAAAAAACAAGTGTATCAATAGTTCGTTAAATTTTGGATAATCACGCAGCGTCCGAGACGCCATAATATAAGAGTTCTTTGAAATCGTT
>CALVDL010000015.1 GCA_944326305.1 uncultured Bacteroidales bacterium | reverse complement strand
AAACACTGCCTATTTATCCTCTGCCATAAAGATGGTTCATTAAATAAAACAAAAACACCCGACTTTACATTCTTGGGCGTAAAATCGGGTGTTTGTTTTGCAAAACATTGATTTTCAATGTTTATTGCGGTGCGGACGGGACTCGAACCCGCGACCCCGGGCGTGACAGGCCCGTATTCTAACCAGCTGAACTACCGCACCAGTATGTCAATTTTTCTCGTGTCAACCGGGGCCCTGAAGTCGTTTTCATCAACCGTTTCCCTGATTGCGGATGCAAAGATACGCAAAATTTCTTTACCTCCAAACTTTTCTTCACTTTTTTTTGTACTTCGAGCTCGCTGCAGGTGCCGGTAACTTCCGGTGGACTTGATAACCAAAGAAGGGATGGACACAAATGTATGTTCCATCCCTTCTTCAATTAAGTTGTGTGAAGATTTACTCTGCAGGCTTATTGTCTACAAGAGCGAAAGAGAGATTGCCTCTGCAGCATAGCTTCCCGTTGACCTTGAGCGTCGCTTCTGTGAAAAAGATCAGTCCTCTGCGTCCTGTAAGCTTTGCCGTTATTTCACAGAGGTCCCCGGGACGGACGATGTTCTTGAATCTTACATTGTCGATTCCGCTGTATAGGGTCGTACGCCCTTTCAGTTCGTCTTTTACCAGCAGGGCACAGCTCTGTGCCATGATTTCACACTGGATTACCCCAGGGACTATAGGGTTGCCCGGGAAATGGCCCCTACAGAAGAATTCATCATCCTTGATCCTGTATTTGGCATGGGCCACGCCTTCTTCGTCAATCTCGATCTCGTCTACAAGGAGCATCGGTTCACGGTGAGGCAGATATTCTTTTAATTCTTCTCTATTCATACTCTATTTAGGTTTTAGTAATATTGTCCTATTCAGTGTATTTCCTGAATGCAATACATCCATTGTGTCCTCCGAAGCCGAGCGAGTCTGAAATGGCGATGGTCAGGTCGGCCTTCTCAGCTTTATTCGGTGTATAGTTGAGGTCACACTCCGGATCAGGTGTATCCAGGTTGATGGTAGGAGGCACTATGCCGTTTGTAAGGGCGAGTATGGATGCAATAGCCTCCACAGCGCCGGTAGCCCCGAGCATGTGTCCGGTCATCGATTTTGTAGAGCAGATATGCGCCTTGTATGCGTCATCGCCGAGCACCATCTTGAATGTCTTGGTCTCAAGCGAGTCGTTGAGGCTTGTACCTGTTCCGTGAGCATTGATATGGAGCACATCGTCAGATGTGTAGCCAGCCTCGTCGAGTGCCATCTTTATGGCAGCGGCCTGTGTCTTGCAGTCTGTCCTCGGAGCTGTCATGTGGTAAGCGTCGCAGGTGTTGCCGTAACCGCAGATTTCAGCGATAATGTTGGCTCCGCGTGCCTTTGCGTGTCCGTATTCTTCGAGGACAATCATGGCGGCACCTTCTCCCATTACGAATCCGCCCCTGTTGGCATTGAACGGAAGTGATGCATATTTAGGATCTTCTGCCCTTGAGAGGGCTTTAGCATTGGCGAAACCTGCAATTCCGAGCGGAATAGTGGCTGCTTCTGAACCTCCGGCGATGATTGCGTCTGCGTATCCGTGCTTGATGGCGCGGTATGCTTCACCGATTGTATGGGTAGAAGTTGCGCAGGCTGTCACTACCGGTACACAAGGGCCGCAGAGGTTGTGCCTGATGGCGATGTTGCCGGCCGCCATGTTCGCTATCATCGTAGGGATGAAAAGAGGGGAAATCCATTTCGCCCCGTCTTTGATCATCTTTTCGCTTTCTTTGTACTGTGTGCTGAATCCTCCGATCCCGGATCCTACATATACCCCGAATCTTGATGCGTCGATGTTGCCTCCTTCTTCAGCTGTGCTGAGGCCGCTCTGCCTGATGGCCTCGTTTGCAGCAGCAACGGCGAAAACCGAGAATTTGTCCTGCTTTCTTGCGAATGCAGGTTCTATACCGTAATCGGCAGGATTGAAGTTCTTCACTTCACCTGCAACTTTTGCAGGCAGGTCATCTGTAGGGAACTCGGTGATGAAGTCTATTCCGCATACGCCGTCCAGAATGTTCTTCCAGAATTCTTCTACATTGTTTCCTACAGGCGAGATAACGCCCATTCCGGTTACAACAACTCTTTTGTCCATTTTCGTCTGTCTTGTTTTAATGTTAAGCTAAGAATCTTGTCTGGGCCTCCCTGATGAGCTTTTCAGCTCCGCTGATGAGGTCTTCTATTATATCTTTTGCCGGCTCGATCTTCTTGACCATTCCGGCACATTCTCCTGCCATGTAGCTCCCGTTTGTATCGCCTTCCTTGACGGCTTTACGCAGAGCACCTGTACCGTATGCAAGAATCTCTTCCGGTTTGACGGCCGGGTCGGACTCCATTTTTGCGAAAGTCTTCGAGAAAGGAGTCTTGAGAGAGCGGACAGGGTGGCCAAGTGTCTTTCCCGTAACGATGGTTGAGACATCTGATGCCTTGAGTATCTTGTCTTTGTATGCCTGGTTGACTGTGCACTCCTCTGCGCAGAGGAACCTTGTACCTACCTGTACACCGTCAGCACCGAGCATAAGGGCTGCTGCTACGCCTCTTCCGTCGCATATGCCGCCGGCGGCGATTACAGGGATGTCAAGGGCGTCTACTACCTGCGGAACCAGTGGCATGGTGTTCAGTTCTCCGACATGTCCGCCTGACTCGGCGCCTTCTGCAACAACGGCTGTCGCTCCGATGGCCTGCATCTTGAGTGCGAGGGCCACAGATGCGATTACAGGTATGACTTTGATACCAGCCGCTTTCCATTCTTCCATGTACTGTGCAGGTGAACCGGCTCCGGTGGTCAGGATCTTCACCCCTTCTTCAACCACCATCTTGGCAATTTCCCCGGCATTCGGTGCCTGGAGCATGATATTCACGCCGAAAGGCTTGTCGGTGAGTTCCTTGCATTTGCGTATCTCATTGCGGACAGCTTCTGTTCCGGCATTGATTGAAGATATGAGGCCAAGACCGCCTGCGTTAGATACTGCAGCAGCGAGCGAGGCATCTGCTACCCATGCCATACCACCTTGAAAGACAGGGTATTGGATACCAAGTATTTCACAAATTCTACTTTTTATCATGTTATTTTGATTTAAGTTTTTATGTACTGGATGCAAATATATAAAATTTTACCACTCCATAATGACTGCCCCTGACATGAACCCGGCACCGAATGCGCTAAGGGCCAGCATGTCGCCTCTTTTCAGGAGGCCGTTCCTGTTGCACTCGTCAAGAAGTATAGGGCAGCTTGCGGAAGATGAGTTCCCGTGTGTTTCAACGTTTGTCGGGAATTTGCTTTCCGGCTGGCCGAGGAATTCGCGTATTGTATTGATTATACGGATATTTGCCTGGTGGAGCAGATAATGGTCGATAGAGTCGGGGCTGATGCCCAGTTCGTCAAGCAGATATTTGATGTCTCCCGTAGATGCCTTGACTGCAAATTTGAACACGTCCTGTCCGCGCATCTGGAGGGAGATGTTCTCCTCTTTTTTTGTAATATACGGGGTAGGCTCGAGTGTCCTTATCTGGTAGAGTTTGTCGGTCGCACTTGCGGTCGAGAGCTTTATTCCTTTGATGTTGTCGCCTGCTGTCAGTACGGCTGCACCGGCTCCGTCCCCGAAGAGTACGCATACGTTCCTGTCTTTCCAGCTGGTCATCCTGGTCGGTTCTTCTGCGCAGACTATGAGGACATTCTTGACTTTCCCGGCCTGGAAATGCGTCTCTGCAATATCGAGGGCGTAGATGAACCCTGCACATGCGCAGTTGATGTCGAGGGCAGGACAAGTCGCCCCGATACCTCCCTGGATGATACATCCCAGACCCGGAGTGATGTATTCGTTCACGACATTCGAGCAGATGATGAAATCGATGTCCTCCGCGGACATTCCCGCATTGTCAAGGGCCTTTTTCGCGGCGCTTATTGCGAGGTCTTCCAGTTTCTCGTCGGATATGACGTGCCTGTGCTTAATGCCGGTCCTCGGATAAATCCAAGCATCGCTTGTGTCCAGAAATTCTGAAAGCATGTCATTTGTGACAATCTTCTTTGGAATCTCGCTTCCTGTTCCTACTATCTTCATGGCGCTTCTTTTTTATGGTTGTTAAAGCTGTAAAATTCATAAAAACGTGCGAAGTTAGTTTTTCAACTCCTTATCTTAAAATAATTGTGGCGATAACGTTGTATCAGTGGTGTTTGTATGGATATGAAGTGGTGAAAATTTGATATTTGTGGCGAAATTTTATATTTTTGTGCCCAATTCAGACAGGTCATGAACAAGAAGCTTCCGAAATATCTACTGGGCAAGTACCAGCTGTTGGGGACAGTTGCTTTTTCTGTCTTGTTTGCGCTTGTGTTCCTATACCTCTATATACCGACTTCAGATACTGCCTGGTTCGGCTTCGGAAGGTCGGTCAATTTCCTTTCAACTGCAGGCTTCATGTTTCTTGCAATGCTTATACTTGTGGTAAGCCGTATCATAATGTATAAGTCGCAGGACAAGTTCGATATGACTTATCTGCAGTATGTCCTCTGGAGCCTCGGTGAAGTGTTCCTGATATGCCTTCTATATACGTTCGTTACGGTCGACATAGCCCGTCCTGAAAAGCCTGATTGTTTCAGTATCCTCTCGAAGGCTCTGCTGTACGGGATGGTGGCTCTGGTCATTCCGTATATCATATCCGGAATGTTCATATCCATTGTGGAGAAGAACCGGACAATAAGGCGGATGCGTGGCAAGGCTGCCGAATACCAGGAAAAGGTCAGGCATCAGGCCGGCCAGATAACATTTTTTGACAACAGCGGGGCATTGAGGTTTTCGGTGAGCTCCATTGACCTGTATTATATAGAATCGGATGACAACTATATAAATGTCTGGTACTCGGACAAGAACGGGGCCCTCAAGATGTATATGCTCAGATGCAGTCTTAAAGATGTCGAAACCCGCTTCAAGGGGACTACGCTTTTGCGCTGTCACAGGAAATACATCGTAAACCTGCTCAAGGCCAAAGTCCTGAGAAAGGAAAAGGACGGCTATTTCATCGATCTTGACAGTGACGCCATAGCTCCAATCCCGGTGAGCAAGACCTATTCCGACAATGTCACAGAATACTTTTCATCTGTGCTCGGGTAGTTTACTTGGGCTGCTATTTCCTGTGTTTTGACTTTCTAAGCCTGTAAGCGGACTGGACCATTGCCTCGTCAAGCGCTATGTTCCTTGCAGCAAGCATGTCAAGAATCGCCGCTATTATCGGGAAGATGGCCGTAAATGAGAAAATCATTTTAGCCCCGCTATCCTCCATCCCTATCCCGAGCTGGAACCTGGCAAAGCCCACGCCGAGCCATATCTGGAAGAACACCAGCAGGATTGCGGACAGCATCGCAACCCTCATCTGGAGCATTCTCGCCTTGAAGGAGAACAGTGCTATCGCATTTGCCATCAGCGTCATTATCAGGAAAATGAGGTATGACATCTTCTCATAGTATTTTACGCTTTCCGTTCCTTCGCCGCTGATAATAGTCCCGACGTTGCTGCCGAGCATCACCACTATGAGCACTGTAGCTATGGCCAAATATAAAGTCTGTATTCTCTGCCACATAAACGCATGTATTTGAAATGAGGCAGCAAAAATAGGAAAATTTGCCAGAAAAAACTATATTTGAAATCCACTCTTAAATATCCGGATTATGAGAATAGCTGAATCAGAGCTTATTATAAACGACGACGGGTCAGTGTTCCATTTGCATCTCAGACCAGAAGAACTTGCTGACAATGTGATTCTTGTCGGAGACCCTGGCCGTGTTGACATGGTAGCGGAGTATCTGCAGGACAAGGAGTTCCGGCATGCCTCCAGGGAGTTTGTCTCTGTCACCGGCAGATATGCCGGAACAAGGGTCACTGTCCTGTCCACTGGAATCGGTACGGACAACATTGACATCGTAATGAATGAACTGGACGCTCTTGCCAATATCGATTTTGCAACGCGTGAAGCCCGTCCGGTAAAAAAACGGCTGAACATATTGCGGATCGGGACTTCCGGGGCGATACAGCCTGATATCCCTATCGGCTCGTTTGTCTTTTCGCATATCTCTGTAGGCTGTGACGGCCTTCTCAACTGGTATGCCGGACGTGACGCCATCGCGCTTCCGGAGATAGAGGAAGCTTTCAAGAAGCATGTAGGATGGGACAGCCATCTTCCTGCCCCGTATTTCGTACGTGCCGGAGAGGATATGGCCAGACGTTTTGATGACTGTACCGTCAGTGGCATGACAATATCGGCGCCTGGCTTCTATGGCCCCCAGGGGCGTGTCCTGCGGATGCCGCTGGCGATGCCTGGGATGCTGGAGAAGTTCGAATCCTTCCGTTTCGGTGACCTGAGGATAACAAACTTTGAAATGGAGGGCTCCGCCATAGCCGGGATAGCTGCCCATCTCGGGCACAATGCCGGGACGGTATGTGCCATAATTGCGAACCGGTACGACAAGAACAGCACTCCGGACTATAAGCCAATTGTGCGTTCCCTCGTTGAACTCGGGCTTGACAGGCTCACCCGCGCCTGAGGCTAATTTTCCGGGAAAGGTATCTGGGGGTTCTCTACTGTAGCGTCAATGCAGTACCGGGAGCCCCCTGATATATTGTTTTCAAGGAACACAAGCTGCTCGACGATCGTTTCGTACATAGCTACAGCCACTTCATGGTCGTGCCCCTTTTCCCTGAAGATGTTGTATACATAGCCGTACTTCTTGAACTGTTCGGCTATTTTTGAGGATCCGAAAAATCCCAGCCTGAAAAACTTTATCTGCGAATATGGGACCACACTGTCTTCCGTACCGTGGAACATCAGCGTGGGGGCCGGCTCTACATCGTATTTCAGTTTCCCGTTCCTTGAAAGGATGGCCCCTGCAAAAGATATTACACCCGCATATCTGAACCCGTCGGGGAGGGGGGCGGACCATTCTGTCCTGTTGCAGATTTCGTAGTCAGTCTGCAGGGCGGTAATCGCCCCGGCGGAGGAGCCGCTTATGACGATGCCCTCCGGATCTATTCCCAGGGATTCCGCGTTGTCAAGAAGGAATACTGTCGCGCTCACCATGTCCTCGACCGCCATGTGTATGGCCCGGTCCAGAGCATTGACCTGGAACAGCCCTATCTTGTCATATCCTTTCATTCCGAGACGGTAGTCGATGGAGACTATGCGGTAACCGTTGTCAGCCATCGCCCGGAACCATGGGCGGTAGTTTTCCGCGTCTCTGCTTCCGGTCATGAAGCTCCCGCCGAAGGCAAAAACTATGGTGGGCTTCTTCTGGCCTCCGGACAGGGTGTCCTTGCCTTCTGCCGGGTTGTATATATCCATGAACAGGTCACATGTGTCCCTTTTTGCGAACAGGTATGCATCGTCCGGAGTGGTTCCATCCTGTTCCGCCCTGTCTGCCGCATTGGCTGCGGCATTCCATACAAGCATTGCAAAAGCTGCTATAAGATAAATTCTCATCTGTTTTTACCTTCTGTAAGTTTCCTTATGAATTTGACATTTTGGAAGAATCTTGCCGCTATGACCCTGATTACTGTATAACAAGGGATTGCGACAAGCATTCCGATGATTCCACCGATATATCCGGCCATAAGCAGGACAATGAAAATCTCAAGTGCGTTCGCCTTTATGCTGTTCGAGTAGATGACCGGCTGGTAGATGAGCCCGTCGATAATCTGCGCAAACCAGAAGATGGCTATCAGTATGATTATGAACACCCAGAAGTTTACATCCAGCCCTACAGGCATCGCACAGCAGTATTTCAGGGTGATGGCAAGCACCGACCCGATTATCCCGCCCATGAGCGGCCCGACGTAAGGTATGATATTCAGGATGCCGCAGATAAAGGCAATGCCTATCGAGGCATTGAACCCGAGCCTTGCTATGAGGAGCAGGCCGAGGAAGTCGATTAGGGCGACTCCGAAAATCTCGATTATGAGACCTATGAAGTATCTGGAAAGAAGGTGTTCGATGTCGCTGTATGCCTCACGTGCATTCTGTTCATGCCTGTCCGGGACAAGGGCACCGATGATGTTCTCGAAAAGCTTTTCGTCCTTCAGGAAGAAAAATGCGATGAACACTACGGAGAATATGCCCACCCCGAAAGATGCCACAAAAGAAGCGATGGAGTTGATTATGGATGAGAACAGGGAAGAGTTTACGACATTCAGCTTCTTTATTTCATTTAGGATTGCCGTCTCTATCCTGAAGTCCTCTCCGAGCGACGGGAATGACGAGATGAGGAAATCATTGAGTTCTCTTAACGGGACAGCAATAGACATTGCCGCACTTTCGACATTCACCATGGAGATGTCCTTGACGATACCTGCGATTATAGGGATGATGGTAGCGACAATTGCGAGAAAAAGTCCGATGATGATAATCAGCGTCAGAATGGCATATACCCAGGAAGGAAGCCGGTGTCCCTTGATTTCAAGCCTGCTGAAGAAAGACATGATCGGTTTCCCTATGAGGGATACCAGTCCGGCCGCCAGCATGTATATGATCACATCACGGAAAAACCAGCATATGGCTATCACTACGGCGGCTACCGCTGTATATATTATATAACGGGCAAGTTTGTCTACACTGCGTTCTCGTTCCATACAGTAATCATGAAAATCAGTTCCGGCAAATATAATACATAATTTAAATGAAGCAACAGGCGGCTGTCCCTAACGGTCCAGGATCAGTCCGGCGAGCTGTTCCGGGGAGTCGGCTATTGCCCACGGGCTGTAGGCCTGGAGCTCCTCGCGTGTGCGGAATCCCCAGAGTACCCCGATAGTCGTCACGCCGGAGTTGATCCCTGTCTGCATGTCGACATCCGAGTCCCCGCAGTAGACCACTTCATCCCTGTTCCCGATTCCTGCGGCCTCCATAGCCTCCATTACTATCATAGGGTCCGGCTTTATCGGGTGGCCGTCCCTTTGTCCTATGACCTTCTCGAAACGGTATTTCCCGAAATACTTTCCTACCAGCTTTTCCGTGCCGTCCTGGTATTTGTTCGAAGCAACCGCCAGCTTTATCCCTGCGTAAGATAGGGTGTCCAGCATGCCGTATATCCCGTCATAGGGCCTGGTCCTGTCGCTCTTGTGCATGTCGTAGAAGGGGAGGAAGTACCCCTTCATTTTCATTATCATGTCTTCAGAACGGGCGGAAGGCGGAAGGGCGCCCTTGAAAAGGTTGTATATGCCCCTGCCTACAAGGGTATTGTATTCTTCAAGCTCTCTTACAGGAAACCCGCACATCTCCAGGGCATGGTTGCATGCCTCCGCGAGGTCTTCAATTGTATTCAGAAGTGTGCCGTCAAGATCGAAAATAGCAAGTTTTGTCATATTAAAAGCAGATGTGTCGCACTTCGGTACATGTGAGGTGTACCTTTGTATCGAAAATAAAACAGAAACATAAAATATTCAAGCCATGTATACTACAGATTTCAGCATTGACACCATTTCATCACTGATCCCGTCAGAGACTATGGATATACTTTCAGGACTGATCCAGGACATGGATCTCGAGCTCGTTGAAATCAAGGTTGCGTAGGGCACAGCTCTGCATGCCTCATTTTGACTTCAGTCCGCTTCCTGTCACCGGACACGCCAACTGTAAGGACCGGTATGTCAAGGACGGTGCTTTCGGATGCAGGATGCTGCATAAGGCCGATAATGAACTCTGAAACAGGGTCTTCAATGAATTTCTGGATGGCCCTTTTCATCGGTCTGGCCCCGAAGTCCGGATCATAGCCGGCTTCGGCGACGAACTTTTTCGCCGCAGGTGTTACATTCAGCCTGTATCCGGCTTCCGCTATCCTTGCCCTGAGGCCTTTAAGCTGGATATCAATGATTTTCTCCATATCTTCCTTCTGGAGGGAGTTGAAGAATACCAGTTCGTCAATCCTGTTGATGAATTCAGGCGGGAATGTCTTTTTTATTGCTTTCCGGAGCACTCCCTTCCTGTCCTCCTCAACTTTCCGGGATGAGGTGCTGAACCCGAGTCCGCGGCCGTAGGCCTCCAGCTCGCGGCTTCCGGCGTTCGATGTCATTATCACTATGGTATTCCGGAAATTGACTGTACGCCCGTTGCTGTCGGTGAGCCTTCCTTCATCGAGAATCTGCAGCAGAAGGTTGAATATGTCCGGGTGCGCTTTCTCGATCTCGTCCAGCAGCACTACGCTGTATGGCTTCCTCCTTACCTTTTCGCTCAGCTGCCCGCCGTCCTCGAAGCCTACATATCCGGGAGGCGCCCCTATAAGCCTCGATGCCGTGAATTTTTCCATGTATTCGCTCATGTCGATCCTGACCATGTTGTCCTCAGAATCGAACAGGTATTCGGCAATAGATTTGGCGAGCTGAGTTTTCCCTACGCCTGTCGGACCGAGGAAAAGGAAGGAGCCTACAGGCCTTGCCGGATCTTTGATACCGGCCCTGTTGCGTTGGATTGCCCTGGTTACGGTCTCGATGGCTTCATCCTGCCCTGTAATCATGCTTTTCAGGCTTGAGCTCATCCTGACGAGCCTTGATGCCTCGGATTCTGCGACCTTGTTGACCGGTACTCCGGAAGCTTTTGATATTACGGTGGCTATATCTTCATCCGTGACAACAGGCTGCCTCCTGCTTTTCCTGGAGAGGGAGCACTGCAGCTTTACCATTGATCCGGCCTCGTCCATTGCGTCGATGGCCTTGTCCGGGAGGCATCTGTCCGTGATGTACCTCTCTGACAGTCTTGCACATGTCTCCAGGGCGCTGTCGGTGTAGGATACGGAATGGTACTGTTCGTAGTTGGCCCTGATGTTCTCAAGGATGCTTATTGTCTGCCTTACGTCGGTGGGCTCTACTATTATTTTCTGGAATCTCCTGTCAAGCGCCCCGTCCTTTTCTATTATGCGGGAGAACTCGCTGAGTGTCGTTGCCCCTATGCACTGCAGCTCGCCCCTCGCGAGGGCCGGCTTGAGCATGTTTGCCGCATCCAGGTTTCCTCCCGCGCCACCTGCGCCTACCATTGTGTGGAATTCGTCCACGAAAAGGATTATGTCAGGGTTCGCGCTTATTTCATTGATAATGGATTTCAGCCTTTTCTCGAAATCGCCCCTGTATCTGGTGCCGGCAACGACCGATGCAATGTCAAGGGAAATGATCTTCTTCCCTGCGAGGAATGCCGGTATGTCCCCTGATGCGATTTTCAGGGCAATCCCTTCAACGATAGCCGATTTCCCTACGCCGGGGTCTCCAACAAGCATAGGGTTGTTCTTCTTTCTGCGGCCCAGGATTTCTATCACCCTCATGATTTCACTGTCGCGGCCAACAACAGGGTCGAGCTTCCCTTCACGGGCCGCCCGGGTGATGTCATACCCGAATTCCTCTATGGCAAATGGCTTTCTCTCCGGCGTCTTTTCCTGCTCATCCTGCTCTTTCCCTGTAAGGCCAGCCTTTTCTATATAGGACAGTATCCTTCCGTAGTCGATGCCTATGTCCCGGAGGTATGACTGGGAATAACTTCCTGTATTCCGGCACAATGCAAGCAGAAGGTGCTGTGACGAGGCCTCTGACCCGTTCATTCTGGAGGCTTCCAGTACAGTGATGCTCAGAACATTCTGAGCTCCTCGGGAAAAGGTGATATGTTCTGCCTCTGAATATGGGATATGCTCGTTGGTGAAAATCCTGCTGTCTATGAAGTGCTTCAGTTCCCGGATGTCGGTCTCCAGGCCCTTCAGGATGTCAAGGGCGGTATTCTCTCCATGGCGGATTATCCCCAGCATGAGATGGTCGGGGGAAATGCCGTAGCTGCCTGTGCGCATGGCCTCCTCCCTGGCGAAATTTATGATGGCATTAAGTTCCTCAGATATTCTGATTTCCATGTGTCAATCCATATTTGTCTGGCAAAAATACTAAAAACAATATAATTTTTAGCTTGCTGCACAAAGAAAAAATTGTAACTTTGCATGCTTGTTCGCATAGTATTGAAGGAGAAGAATTGAAAAAATAAGCATAATATATTGATGGAAGAAAACAACGAGGTAAAGACAGGCAGGATCGAGACTGTCAACATCGACAAGCAGATGCGCAGCGCGTATATAGACTATTCTATGTCGGTGATAGTTTCGAGGGCTCTGCCTGATGTGCGGGACGGTCTGAAACCGGTGCACAGGAGAGTGCTGTTCGGCATGGAGGGGCTCGGGCTCGGCTATTCCGGGCAGACTAAGAAATCGGCCAGGATCGTGGGTGAGGTGCTCGGTAAGTATCATCCCCATGGGGATTCCAGCGTCTACGACGCGATGGTCAGGATGGCCCAGTTCTGGAGTATGAGATATCCTCTGGTGTTCGGACAGGGTAACTTCGGCTCCATGGACGGTGACCCGGTGGCCGCAATGCGATATACGGAGGCGAAGCTCACCAGGCTGTCCGACGAGGTCCTGGCTGACCTGGACAAGGATACGGTGGATATGGCCAACAACTTCGACGACACCCTTCAGGAGCCTACGGTCCTTCCTACCAAAGCCCCGCTTCTCCTTCTTAACGGATCCTCCGGGATTGCAGTGGGCATGGCCACCAATATGGCTCCGCACAACATGTCGGAGTGCTGCGACGCCATATGCGCCTATATCGACAACCCCGAGATTTCTGTCGAGGAGCTGATGCATTATATAAAGGGGCCGGACTTCCCTACAGGTGGTATAATCCAGGGGACACAGGGCATAAGGGATGCTTTCGAGACCGGGCGCGGCAGGATTGTGATACGGTCCAAGACGGAAATTGAGGTGAGCGAGTCGGGGAGGGAGACCATCGTGGTCACGGAAATCCCTTATATGGTGAACAAGAGGGAGATGATCGAGAAGATCGCAGAGCTGGTAGAGAACAAGAAGATCGAGGGAATCGCCTATGTCAATGACGAAACCACCAGAAAGGGTGTGAGGGTCGTCATAAAACTGAAAATGGGGGCGAACGCCAATGTCGTCCTGAACATGCTTTACAAGTACACCCCGCTCCAGTCCAGCTTCTCCGTAAACAATGTGGCCCTTGTCGGAGGCAGGCCGAGGCTCCTGAACCTCAGGGACCTCATCAAGTATTTCGTGAAGCACAGGCATGATGTCATAGTGCGCAGGACGAAATTCGACCTTGACAAGGCACAGAAACGTGCACATATCCTCGAAGGGCTCCTGAAGGCCCTCGATGTAATAGACGAGATAATCAGGATAATCAGAGGGTCAAAGACTGTCGACGAGGCCAAGGCCGAGCTCATGTCCAGGTTCGACTTCTCTGATCCGCAGGCTACAGCTATCGTCGAGATGCGTCTGCGGCAGCTTACAGGTCTTGAGCGTGAAAAGCTTCAGGCGGAATATGATGAACTGATGAAATTCATCCACTATTGCGAGGAGGTCCTCTCGAGCTACGACAAGCAGATGGAGGTTGTCAAGCAGGAGACCATGGAGCTCAAGGCCAAGTACGGGGATGCGAGACGTACCGAGATAGCGCTTTCTGCCGAGGAATTCAATCCTGAGGACTTCTATCCTGATGACGATGTGGTCATTACCATTTCTCATCTGGGGTACATCAAGAGGACCCCGCTTGCAGAATACCGCACCCAGAACAGGGGCGGCGTAGGAATAAAGGGAAGCACCACAAGGGACGAGGACTTCATAGAGCACATATATGTGGCCAACATGCACAGCACCATGCTGCTCTTTACCCAGAGCGGCAGATGTTTCTGGCTGAAGGTCTATGAGATTCCGGAAGGTTCAAGGGCCTCCAAAGGGCGTGCGCTCCAGAACATCATAAACATAGAGGCGGATGACAAGGTGAAGGCATATATAAATGTCAAGGACCTCAGGGATCCCGACTATGTGAACAACAATTACATCGTTCTCGCAACAAAGAGAGGTATAATCAAGAAGACATCCCTCGAGGCCTATTCAAGGCCGAGGACAAACGGCGTCAATGCCATTACCGTCAGGGACGGGGATGAGCTTCTGGAGGCGTCCATGACAAACGGCCGGTGCCAGATACTTCTGGCAGGGAGAAAAGGCCGCTGCGTGAGATTCGACGAGACCGACGCCCGTCCATTGGGGAGGACCGCTTCCGGCGTGAGGGGTATCAATATCGATTCTGATGATGAAGTCATAGGAATGGTATGCTTCGACCCGGGAGCAGAGGATGCCGCGACCCGTAATATCCTTGTTGTGAGCGAACATGGATTCGGCAAGAGATCCGGTATAGACGAATACAGGATCACCAACAGGGGCGGAAAAGGAGTAAAGACCTTGAACATTACGGACAAGACAGGCGACCTGATAGCGCTCAAGAGTGTTACTGACGAAAATGACCTGATGATCATCACACGTTCCGGGCTTACGATCAGGATGGCTGTTTCCGATATCAGGGTGGCCGGAAGGGCGACACAGGGCGTACGTCTCATAAATATAAAGGACGGGGATGCCATTGCGGCGGTTTCCGCCGTCAGCAAGAATGATGACGACGAGAACAATGACAATGCAGAAAATAATAATCAAATCCAATAACATTTTATCATGAAGAAAATTCTTATTGCTTTGGCTGTGATCCTGTCAGTACAGGTGGCCGGGGCGCAGGTCAAGTCGGCTGCAGATTCAAAGAAAGCTGTAGAGGCTGCAGAAGCAGCTGCCCAGAATCCTAAAAAGGCAACCAAGCCTGCTACATGGCTCAAGGTGGGTGACACCTATATTGACGCCTATACATCTCCATACGGAAATGCGTGGGTAGGTGCGGGAAAACAGGAGCTTACCCTTATCATGGGGGCTGAAAAGCCTTCATCCACAGAGACTGTAGAACTCATGGGCGAGACTTTCACCAAAGAAGTGTATCCTGAAAAGAACTTTTATTTCAATGCAGCAGGTGTGCTCTCTATGATAGAGGTTACAAAGCCTGTCTATGACGATGCTCTTGCAAAAGCACTCGACGCCTACAAGAAGGCTTATGAAGTGGATGTAAAACATTCAAAGGACAAGGATGTCATTGCCGGTATCAAGAACGTTGCCGCAAAATATCTGGACGAGGGCATGACAAAATATATGCTTGGTGACCTCAAGGCAGCCAACGCATGCTTCAGCGCCGCTTCTGCCGCATCTGAAACGGCACCTGTCAGTGCTATAGACACTACAGCTACCTATAATGCCGGTTTCACTTCCTGGTCCCTCCAGGACTATGCGTCTGCCGTAACATACTTCAAGAAATGTGTTGATGCCAAGTATTATGAGGATGGTGAGGTCTTTGCCAAACTTTCAGACTGCTATTCAAAACTCGGTGACAAGGAGAATGCAAAGAACACCCTTGAAGAAGGGTTCAAGGCATTCCCTCAGAGCCAGAGTATTCTCATCGGCCTCATCAACTTCTACATAGAAAGCGGTGACAATACCGACCGCCTGTTCGCCCTTCTTGACGAGGCGAAGAAAAATGAGCCGAATAACGCTTCCCTCTATTATGTCGAGGGTAATATCCATAACCAGCTCGGACAGACTGAGGAAGCTGTTGCAGCATATGAGGAGGCCAACAAGGTTGACCCTAATTACGAATATGGATTTATTGGTATCGGAATCCTTTACTACAATCAGGCTCTTGACCTCCAGACAAAAGCCCAGGAGGAACTCGATGATGCAAAATACGAGGCTCTGGTTAAAGATTTTGAGACTGCACTCAAGAATGCAATTGAGCCATTCGAAAAGGCATACGCTATTTCCAAGAATAATGAAATCAAGGTCAATATCGCAGAATATCTGAAGAATATCTACTACCGTTTCCGCGACCAGGACGCTGATTATCAGACAAAGTACGAGAAATATGACGAAGTCGTTTCGACCGGAAATCCTCTTTAATTGAAAACAGGATCAGCAGAAATTCAAATCAGGGATTAAGAATTCTTAATCCCTGATTTTTTATTTATTTGCCGTTGTCTTCTGCTGAATCGA
This sequence comes from uncultured Bacteroidales bacterium, assembly GCA_944326305.1. Lineage (GTDB taxonomy): Bacteria > Bacteroidota > Bacteroidia > Bacteroidales > UBA932 > Cryptobacteroides. Next base: position 60,079 of record CALVDL010000015.1, on the reverse strand, counting down.
ATGCATGCACAATTTTGCTGACCAGCGGATGGCGCACAATGTCTTCTTTCCTGAAGAAGATCCTGGCAATCCCTTTTATATCCCTGGTAAGCTCAATCCCTTTAAGCAGTCCGGAGTCCTCTTTGTGCGGAAGGTCCACCTGGCTTGCGTCTCCTGTCACGATGAACTTCGCGTCGCATCCCATCCTGGTGAGAAACATTTTAAGCTGTCCGAGGTTTGTGTTCTGCGCCTCGTCAAGTATTACACAGGCCCGGTCAAGGGTGCGGCCTCTCATATAGGCGAGAGGGGCGATCTGGATGATGCCGTCGGACATGAATTCCTGGAGCCTTCTCGGCGGGATCATATCCCCGAGGGCGTCATAAAGCGGCTGCAGGTACGGGTCGAGCTTGTCTTTCAGGTCTCCTGGCAGGAAGCCGAGGCGTTCTCCCGCCTCCACTGCCGGACGTGTCAGTATGATGCGCCTTATCTCCCGGTTCTTCAGTGCCCTTACAGCAAGCGCAATGGCGATATAGGTCTTTCCTGTGCCAGCCGGCCCCACGGCGAAGATAAGGTCGTTTTCGAAGTATGCGGTTACCATTTCCTGCTGTGTACGGTTCCTGGCCCTGATCGGTTTCCCGTCTATTCCGTAGACGATGGTCGCGTCTCCAGAAAGCCTGTACTTTTCATTCGGGGACTCTCCGTCGAATATGTCTTCGACATCATAAGGGGTAAGGTTCATCTTGTGCTTTCTTCTTTCTTTAAGCATGTCGAGCTTTGAAGAGAAGGTATCGATGTCCTGCCTGCTGCCCTCCAGGATGATGTCATTGCCTCTTGCCACTATTTTGAGCTCGGGAAAATAGCCGCAAAGGGCTGCAAGTATCCTGTTCCCGGGCCCGAAAATTTCCACCGGGTCGACGGCCTCGAGTGTAATCGTTTGTTTTATTTTCTGTTCGCTCATTTATTTAAAAATCTTTTATTCCTGTCTCTGTCTTTACTCTTATATACGAATCCACCATTTTGTCATATTCATATGGCATAAGCCAGCGTTTCCTGCTTCCGATATATTCTTTTACGGGAATGGTACAGTGCGTGTCTTTGAGCCTTCCCGGCAGGGAACTCCACAGGTAGGTGAATTCTATCGGGAGGAGCTCTGTCTTCCCGTTCATGTGCTTGACTGCCTTTACCATGACCATGAGTCCGATCTGCGTGTTCGGGGCGCTCATATTGGAAATAGCGTTGCCTAAAGAGAATATCACAGGAACTTTTTTCCCTGCGAAACGGCCTTGACGCACATTGATCACGGTACTGTCCTGGACTACATGCGGGTGCGAGCCAATAATGATGTCGGCCCCGTTTTCCGCCAGCCATGCAGCTGTAGATAGCTGCTGCCCTGAGTGGGCAAGGGAGTATTCCTCTCCCCAGTGGGGGAGGGCTATTACAATGTCGGCCCCTGATTCTTCTGCCCTCTGCATCTGGAGGAGCAGCTGCTCCCTGTCTGTACGGTTCACCTTCGGGTATCCGGCGGATGGATGGATATTTGTCCCGTATGTAAAATTGATGAACGCGGCCCTGACGCCGGTTATGTCTATCATGAGCGGGTTGTGCTCCTCGAAGCCGGCCTGGCTGCATGCCGAACCGGTGTATCTTGTCCCGTATCTCTTCTGGAGGTTTTCATAGACACCGATAGTGCGTTCCGCCCCTGAGGGGCCTTTGTCGAGGATATGGTTGTTGGCAGTGAGGAATACGTCTATTCCACACCCGGCCATATATTCTGCATAGCCGTCAGGAGAACTGAAGGCCGGGTAACCGGAGAACGGCGGTCCCCCGAGGGTGAATTCCATATTGGCGACCGCTATGTCGGCTTCTGATATATATTCCTGTATATCAGAAAAATATTGGCTGAAATCGAAAGAATAGTGCGAGTTGGTATCCGTCTTTCCTGAATTCATGTACTTTTCCGATGCGTTCCTGATCTGCGCATCGTGCAGCATAACGTCCCCGAGAAAAACGATGGACGCGGTGTCCGGACCGTGGACTACAGCTTTCATGTCCCGGTGGATCCGCCTGAATATGGCTGCGTCATCGATCTTCTGTCCAAGGCACGGGAACCCCGCCGTCGCCATGGAAAAGGCGGTAACTGTCAGAGCAGCTGTTTTTAAAAAGTCCATCATGCAAATATAACATTTATTTTGCCGAGGTTGATTATTTGGTTAAATTTGCGCCTATGCTATAGAGAAAAGTACATGAAAAAGTTTTTATTGCTCTTGTCTGCCATTTCGCTCCTGTCCCTTGGCGGGTGCGATATGTTCCGCCGTCTTGCCGGCAGGCCTACGGCGAAAGAACTCGAGCAGATCAAGGTGGAGCAGCTCCTCCGCCAGGAGACAGAGCATCTGGCCCGTATCGATTCCCTCAAAAGGGTGGAAAAGGCCCTGAATGACTCGATTGCAGTCCTGGACTCCATAAGGCAGCTGCACGGGACTATCCTGAACCCGTCTGAAATAGGGGGCCTCTTCACCACAAGGCTTGATTACATGTATTATATAGTTGTAGGTGCGTTCAAGGACAGGGCAAACGCCGAGTCGCTGCTGACTGTGGTCAGGGAGGCGGGCTACAGCCCGGTACTCATAAACTTCAGGAACGGCTTCAACGCCATAGGAATAGCTCCGGCCAATGATCTCCTGCATGTATTCCAGTCGCTCAAGCAGGTGAAGAAAGAGGGATTCTGCCCTGATGATGTCTGGATTTTGGTAAATAACTGACATAAATGGATAGGAACGTATATATAATTCTGGCCATTGTCACCATAATGGCTTTATGTCCGCTTCGTTCTGAAGCGCAGTACAGGACTGACGGAGGTTATTCCGGACTGTACGACAGCGAGACGGCCGCCTCCATGCGCCGTCATGTCGCTGAAATCGCCTCTGCAGAAAACCGTGGGCGCAAGGCCGGTTCCGACGGTGAGAAGGCGGCTGCCGAATACCTTTTCGATGCCCTGAAAAATTACGGAGTGGAAATGCTATGCCCTGAAAACGGTGACGAGTTCGGCATTTCGCAGGCCTCCGGTGACACATTGACCTCCAGGAACGTAATCGGTTTCGTACAGGGATATGACACGCATCTGCGGAACAGGTATGTCGTGATAGGGGCGAGGCTCGATAACCTCGGTACGAATGAGATGACCGTCAACGGTGAATTGCAGGAGCAGATATATTATGGGGCCAACGGCAACGCCTCCGGACTTGCTATGATGATTGAGCTGGCCAGGATGGTTTCCACGAATTCCATACTGTTCAGGCGTTCGGTGATTTTCGTCGGACTGGGAGCATCTTCAGAGACTTTTGCCGGGGCATGGTATTTTCTTAACCGCTCTTTTTCGGATACGGACGCCATCGATGTCATGATAAATCTTGATATGCTCGGGACCGGGGATGACGGTTTCTATGCCTACACGGCTTCCAATTCGGACCTGAATTCAATCCTTGCCTCGATGGCTTCAGAACTTCAGCCTGTCCATCCGGAAGTGGTGGCCTATGAGCCTTATCCGTCTGACCACAGGGCATTCTACTCCGCAGAAATCCCGGCCGTGTTCTTTACGACGGGCCAGTATCCGCAGCACAATACCCCTAAGGATACAGGGGATATAATCGACTACGGTATGATGGAGCGTGAACTGGAGTACATTTACAATTTTACTGTCAACGTGGCCAATACCGATGACGGTATATCCTTCCTTCCGGAGGAGGACAATGTCGAGAAGATGCCTCAGAGAGATGATGTCATTCCTTATTATGAATGCGATTTCAAGCCTGCTTTTCTGAACAGTCCGGATCCCCGCCAGTTTCTTGCCAAGTGGGTATATCCGTATCTGAAATATCCGGCGGAGGCTGTCAGGGACGGTATTCAGGGAACGGTACAGGTGAATTTCGTGATAGACAAGGACGGCAAAGTGCGTGATGTGGAGGTGGTAAAGAGTGTGGATCCCCTGCTCGATGCGGAGGCGGTCAAGGTCATAAGTGCGTCACCGAAATGGCGCCCGGCCCGGGTCAACGGACAGAAAGTGAGCTGTTCTATGACCCTGCCTGTTGAATTCAGGCTCGAGAAGAAGTCAAAGGGCGGTGGATTCGGGATAAACGGACGGAGACAGTCGTGGTAGCAGCTTCTAAGAAATAAGCAATATATGGAGTACGATTTCAGGAAAATTGAAAAGAAATGGCAGTCGTTCTGGTCGGAGCACCAGACTTTCAAGGCCGTTGAGGATCCGGCAAAGCCGAAATATTATGTCCTGGACATGTTCCCTTACCCTTCCGGGGCAGGGCTTCATGTAGGACATCCTCTGGGATATATAGCAAGTGACATATACAGCAGGTACAAGAGGCTCTGCGGATTCAATGTCCTTCATCCGATGGGGTATGACGCATTCGGGCTGCCGGCCGAGCAGTATGCGATACAGACAGGGAAGCATCCGGCCCTGACCACTGAAAAGAACATTGCGAGATACAGGGAGCAGCTGGACCGGATTGGTTTTTCATATGACTGGTCGAGGGAGGTACGTACCTGTGATCCTGCGTATTACAAGTGGACGCAGTGGGCTTTCCTGAAGATGTTCGACAGCTATTATGACAACAGCCTCCGCAAGGCGAGGCCTGTATCGGAGCTTGTCGGGATGTTCTCCCGTAACGGTACAGAAGGGGTTGATGCGGCATGCACGAAGGAACTTTCCTTTACGGCGGAAAGGTGGAACAGCATGTCCGATAAGGAACGTTCAGATGTCCTGATGAACTACCGTATTGCCTATCAGGGGGAAACATCAGTGAACTGGTGCCCGAAGCTCGGGACTGTGCTGGCGAATGATGAAGTGAAGGACGGATATTCCGTCAGGGGCGGCTATCCAGTCGAGCAGAAGAAGATGACCCAGTGGCAGCTGCGTGTCTCCGCCTATGCGGAGCGTCTGCTTGATGACCTTGATGACCTTGCCTGGACAGATTCACTCAAAGATATGCAGCGCAACTGGATAGGACGTTCCGAGGGTGCCGAGATGGTGTTCAAGACCTATAACGGCGACAATGTATATGATATGCATATCTTCACGACACGTGCCGATACTGTTTTCGGTGTCACTTTCATGGTACTGGCACCTGAAAGCGAATGGGTTGAAAAACTTACCTCCCCGGAACAGAAACAGGCTGTGGCCGAATATCTCAATGAGGTCAAGAAGAAGACGGAACGGGAGAGAATGACTGAAACCAGGAAAATCACCGGAGTATTTTCCGGTTCGTATGCTGAGAATCCGATGACAGGGAACAGGGTTCCGGTATGGATTTCTGAATATGTCCTTGCAGGATACGGGACAGGGGCCATTATGGCGGTACCTGCGCATGACAGCAGGGACTATGCTTTTGCAAGGCATTTCAACCTCCCGGTAATTCCCCTTATAGAAGGGTGTGATGTCAGCGAGTCAAGTTTTGATGCCAAGGAAGGGATAATGTGCAATTCCGGCTTCCTGGACGGAATGCCGGTCAAGGAGGCCATCCCTGCGGCTATAGATTATGTGGAGAAGCACGGTATAGGACACCGGAAGGTTAACTTCAGGCTTCGTGATGCGATATTCTCACGCCAGAGGTATTGGGGGGAACCGTTCCCTATATATTATAAAGATGGTATACCGACCCCTCTCCCGTCCAGTGAGCTTCCGCTGCAGCTGCCGGAGGTGGACAAATATCTTCCGACAGAAAGCGGGGAACCGCCTCTTGCAAGGGCAGCGGACTGGACGTACGAGGGCTGGCCGCTGGAGAAAAGCACGATGCCAGGGTTTGCAGGAAGCAGCGCCTACTATCTCAGGTATATGGACCCGCATAACGACAGCGCCCTTGTCAGCCGTGAGGCAGACGGGTACTGGAGGAACGTGGACCTGTACATCGGCGGTACGGAGCATGCCACGGGGCATCTGATATATTCCCGCTTCTGGAACAAATTCCTCTACGATCTCGGATATGTCTGTGAGAAGGAGCCTTTCAAGAGGCTTATCAACCAGGGGATGATACAGGGCCGTTCCAATTTCGTGTACCGTATTGTAAACACCAACAGGTTTGTGTCATACGGGCTGAAGGACGGCTATGAGACCACTGAAATCCATGTCGACGTGAATATTGTCCACAACGACAGGCTTGACATAGAGGCTTTCAGAAAGTGGATGCCTGATTTCGCTGATGCCGAGTTCATTCTTGAGAACGGCGAGTACATATGCGGATACGCCACCGAGAAGATGAGCAAATCGATGTTCAACGTAGTAAATCCGGATATGGTATGCGATACATACGGGGCCGATACCCTCCGCCTGTATGAGATGTTCCTCGGCCCTCTCGAGCAGTCAAAGCCATGGGACACCAAGGGAATTGACGGGGTTCACAGGTTCCTGAAAAGGCTGTGGAGACTGTATTACGGGAAAGACGGCCTTGTTGTTACGGACCAGGAGCCGCTGCCTTCTGAACTCAAGGTCCTGCACAAGCTGATAGGCAAGATCCATACTGACATAGAGGCCTTCTCGTTCAATACGGCAGTGAGTGCCTTTATGATAGCTGTCAATGAACTTTACGACCTGAAATGCAGCAAGAGGGGTATTCTGGAGCCTCTTGTCATCCTCCTTTCCCCGTTCGCCCCGCATATTTCAGAAGAACTGTGGGAGGCGCTCGGACATAAGGGGAGCATCTCGTTCGCATCCTTCCCTGAGTATGACGGAAAGTATGTCGTGGAGGCTAGCTGCACCTATGCCGTATCTTTCAACGGGAAGACGAGGTTCACTGTCGACCTGCCGAAGGACATGCCTAAAGATGAAGTAGAAGCGCAGGTCAGGTCCCTCGAACAGACAGCAAAGTATGTAGGTGACGGTAATATCCTGAAAATTATAGTAGTACCTGGAAAAATAGTAAATATTGTCGTTAAATAAAAAAGCTGCCCTATGAATACCAAGAACATATTCGCCCATGTATGGGACTATATAGTCCTTACTTTCGGGATAGTAGTGTACTGTCTCTCATGGACATCATTCCTTATTCCGAACGGTATAGCAAGCGGCGGTGGTACCGGTCTCTGTACGATTGTCTACTTCGCAACGGGAGTGCCGGTGGCGGTTTCGTTCTTTATTCTCAACGCAATTCTTCTCATACTCGGTTTCCTCGCTCTCGGCAAGGCGTTCGGTGTGAAGACAATTTATGCGATAATCCTTTCCACGGTACTGTTTGACCTGTTCCCGAAATTCGACTGGGTGATAACCTTTGACAACAAGCTCCTGATAGCTGTTGTCGGCGGTATACTCGAGGCTCTCGGCATTGGTCTCGTGCTGCTCAGGGGCGGAAGTACAGGAGGGACTGATATTGCAGCCATGATAGTCAACAAGTACTGGCCGGTGTCTCCGGGGAAGGTCTACCTGTTTTCTGACATATTCATAATCGCGTCGGTGCTTCTCATCCCGGGAAAGACACTCGAAGACATGATCTATGGATATGTGGTGATGGTAACATTTTCGTTCATGGTGGATTTCGTGCTGTTGGGGCAGAAGTCATCTGCCCAGGTGCTTATCTTTTCTACAAAGTACAAGGAGATCGCTGACAATATCTCCAGAAATATGCACAGGGGCGTGACGGCTTTCCAGTCTATAGGGTGGTATTCCCAGACGGAGAGCAGGGTGCTGCTGGTTGTCGTCCGCCAGCACCAGCTCCATGAGGTGGTCGCCATGATAAAAAGTATCGACAACAAGGCTTTTGTATCCGTATCCTCCGCAAGCGGGGTCTATGGTGAAGGATTTGACGAGATGAAGACCGGACTTAAACTCAAAAAGAAGGAAAATGCTGCCGAAAAATCTTCGGGAACGGAAAATAAAGGCGAGTAAAATGATAAAAAAAGAGAAAAAATATAAAGAAACATAAAAAAAGTGCATATGCAAGCTCCTCGGATTGTAGTACGAGGAGCTTTTTGTTGTATTTTTGCCGGCTCAAAAAATTTTAGTGAAGTTATGTTTAGTTGTTCTGTGTATTGTGAAAGTAAAAAGAAGGGGTGGAACATTTTCAAAAGTATGCTTCCTCTTATGTCGGTGATCAGCCTTGCAGGTATGGTTATATCTGATGTGCTTGCAAATTCCGGGAGTTTCGATTCGCCAGTGATTGATATGATGGCCCCGGCCATGATTCTGATTTTTTCGCAGCCCGGGACTGCGGTCCCAAGAAAAAGGGTGATGCTTTTTCCGCTGCTGGTCACTGTCCTTGCAATTACGGTTTCCGTAGCCAGGATAGTGGTGATGATGTCGTCCCAGTACCTCTGCCTGCCGTTCAGGGAGTATCTCCCTGCCTTGCTCGCTTTTATCATGCTCGTATTCATCGGGGTCAAGTCCGCTGTAAAGACTGGGGCGCCTGTAATCAATGAACTTTATCTCGCCATATTCTTCGCATTGCTGATAGGAGCTGTATATAATGATATCCTGGTACCTGGGAGAAGTATGCTGTTGTTCCTTTTAGGATCTTCCACGCTTTTCTATCTTCACCTCTATGCCTGTGCCGTAAAGCATGCAAACAGATCGAAACAGACCCTGAAGAAAGCCGGTGGCCATGTGAAAATAGCCGCCCCGGTCAGGTCAGCGGAGGAGAAGGCCGACAATCTTGAGCAGCTGTATGCCAGGATACAGACTCTGTTCGATGAGCAGAAGCCTTATCTGGATGAGAATATTACGGTGGGTGATATTGCAAAGATGCTTTATACGAACAAGGCCTATCTTTCCCGGACCATAAATGACCATACCGGAAAGAATTTCTGCCAGTTCGTGAATTACTACAGGGTGATGTACTCGATGGACCTGTTCAGGAAAAACCCGTGGCACCGTGTCGCAGAGCTGGCGGATATGAGCGGATTCCATACCATTGTTTCATATAACATGGCTTTCAGGTTTGTCAATAACGAGTCACCTGGCGAGTGGTGCAGGAGGACAAGGCTCGAGATGGGGGTCAAAAACGAAAAAGGCCGTTGACTTATATTTTGCAGAAAATGATGATAAGACTATCTTTGCAGCAAAATAATTTTTATGGCAGACGAGAAAATCATCTTTTCAATGAACGGGGTTGGAAAAATCCTTCCCCACAACAATAAGATAATCCTCAAGGACATCTACCTTTCATTCTTCTACGGGGCGAAGATAGGCATCATCGGCCTTAACGGTTCCGGAAAATCCACATTGATGAAAATCATAGCAGGGGTGGAGAAAGGCTATCAGGGTGAGGTCGTATGGGCTCCCGGATATTCTGTCGGGTATCTGGAGCAGGAGCCGCAGATGGATCCGGACAAGACTGTGATAGAGGTGGTCCAGGAGGGCGTGCAGGAAGTGATGGACCTTCTGAAGGAGTATGAGGAAGTGAACCTGAAGTTCTGCGAGCCGATGTCGGACGATGAGATGGCCTCCCTGATCGAGAGGCAGGGGGAGCTTACGGAAAAGATAGAGCATTGCGGCGGATGGGAGATAGACTCAAAGCTGGAAAGGGCTATGGACGCGCTGCAGTGCCCTCCGTCAGATGCGAAGATCGCCACATTGAGCGGGGGAGAGCGCAGGAGGGTGGCGCTGTGCCGCCTTCTCCTCAGGCAGCCAGATGTACTGCTTCTTGACGAGCCTACAAACCATCTGGATACAGAGAGTATACAATGGCTCGAGGCACATCTGCAGCAATATAAGGGTACTGTCATCGCCGTTACGCATGACCGCTATTTCCTTGACAATGTCGCAGGATGGATCCTGGAGCTTGACAGGGGCGAAGGTATTCCGTGGAAAGGCAACTATTCTTCATGGCTTGACCAGAAGAGCACAAGGCTGGCCATGGAGGAGAAGCAGGAGAGCAAGCGGCGCAAGACCCTCGAGCGTGAGCTGGAATGGGTGAGGATGGCACCGAAGGCCCGTCATGCGAAGTCAAAGGCCAGGCTCGGTGCGTATGAGAAGCTTGCCAGCGAGGACGGAAAGGAGAAAGAGGCCAATCTCGAGATATTCATCCCGAACGGTCCGCGGCTCGGAAGCAAGGTCATAAGCTTCAATGACGTTTCCAAGGCGTATGGTGACAAGCTCCTGTTCGAGCATCTGACATTTACGCTCCCGCCTGCAGGCATCGTCGGTGTCATCGGGCCTAACGGCGCCGGGAAGACCACGCTTTTCCGCCTCATCATGGGGCTCGAGAAACCGGATTCCGGATCCATCGAAATAGGCGAAACCGTGAAGCTCGCGTATGTGGACCAGCAGCACAAGAGCATCGATCCGGAAAAGACAGTATATGAGACTGTCTCAGGAGGAAGTGAATTCATAAAGCTCGGCAAGAGGGATGTCAACGCCAGGGCGTATGTCTCGAGGTTCAACTTCTCCGGTGCCGACCAGGAGAAGCTCTGCGGAGTACTGTCAGGTGGTGAGAGGAACCGTCTGCATCTGGCCCTTACACTCAAGGATGAAGGTAATGTCCTCCTTCTTGACGAACCGACCAACGATGTGGATGTCAATACTATACGGGCTCTTGAGGAAGGCCTTGAGAATTTTGCCGGCTGTGCTGTGGTGATTTCCCATGACAGGTGGTTCCTTGACAGGATCGCCACGCATATCCTTGCGTTCGAAGGTGACTCCGAGGTGTATTTCTTCGAGGGGTCATATTCCGAATATGAGGAGAACAAGAAGCGACGTATGGGTGACGTGACGCCTAAGCGGTTCAAATACAAAAAACTGATGGAGTAGGGACTCCCTATATTATGGATTATGGAAGCTGTTTTGAAATTTATTATAAAAATCAAAACAGCTTCTATGTTTTATCATGGATAATGATTATTTTTGCAGAATTCGGTCTTTGCCCTGCTGTATGGCTGGCCGGAAATGTTAACCTGAATAAAAAATATTAGAGATATGTCATTTACCGATGTTTTTAAGAAGATTTTCGGGACCAAGGCGGAAAGGGACCTTAAGCAGTTGCAGCCAGTGCTCCAGAAGGTGCTCGCTGCCTATCCTGAGATTGACAGTTTGACGGACGACCAGCTGAGGGAGAAGTCTGCGGAGTTGAGGCGTATTATCCGGGAGAGGATAGCGGGAGACGAGGAAAGGATCGCCCAGATAAAGGAGGAGCTTGAAAAGGACATCCCGGTAGACCAGAAGGAAGCTCTTGCCACGGAGTCCGACAAGCTGGTGAAGAAGGTGGATGAGGATATTGAGAAAGTGCTTGACGAGATTCTGCCTGCCGCATTCGCAGTGATGAAATCCACCGCCCGCAGGTTCAAGGAGAACGAGACTATCAGGGTCAAGGCTACGGATTTCGACCGTGAGCTCAGCACATCAAAGGATTTTGTCGAGATAGACGGGGACTATGCCATCTGGCACAATCACTGGATGGCCGGAGGAAATGAGATCACCTGGGACATGGTCCACTACGACGTGCAGCTTATCGGAGGTATCGTCCTTCATCAGGGCAAGATTGCCGAAATGGCTACCGGAGAGGGAAAGACCCTTGTCGCCACGCTTCCTGTATTCCTCAATGCGCTTGCCGGTAAAGGTGTGCATGTAGTGACAGTCAACGACTACCTTTCAAAACGAGACTCCGAGTGGATGGGCCCGCTCTACATGTTCCACGGCCTTTCAGTGGACTGTATCGACAAGCACCAGCCAAACAGTGAATCGCGCAGGAAGGCATACGCCTGCGACATAACGTTCGGGACCAACAACGAGTTCGGCTTCGACTACCTCAGGGACAACATGGCAATTTCCCAGCGTGACCTTGTCCAGCGCAAGCACCACTACGCCATTGTCGACGAGGTTGACTCCGTGCTTATCGATGATGCACGTACCCCGTTGATCATTTCCGGACCGGTGCCGAAAGGCGACGACCAGCAGTTCATGGAGTACAAACCGTATGTCGAGCGGCTTTACAATAACCAGAGGACCCTGGTGACCAATACTCTGAACGAGGCCAAGAAACTCATAGCGGCAGGTGACGAGAAAGAAGGAGGAAAACTTCTCCTCAGGGCATACAAGGGACTCCCGAAATACAAGCCTCTCATCAAGTTCCTCAGCGAGCCGGGCATGAAGCAGCTCCTGCAGAGGACAGAAAACTTTTATATCCAGGACAACGAGAGGGAGATGCCCGTGGTGACTGACCCTCTGTTCTTCGTGATCAACGAGAAGCAGCATGCCGTGGAGATGACCGACAATGGCCATGATCTTCTGAGCGGCACCCTTTCCGATCCGAAATTCTTTATTCTTCCGGATGTCGGGAGCGAGATAGCTGAAGTCGAGAAATCCGACATCACCCCGGAGGAGAAACATGCGAAAAAAGATGCGATAATGGCTGACTTCGCCCTGAAGTCTGAGCGTGTACACACAGTGAACCAGCTTCTCAAGGCGTATGCAATGTTCGAGAAGGACGTCGACTATGTCATCATGGACAATAAGGTGAAGATTGTCGACGAGCAGACCGGGCGTATCATGGAGGGCCGGCGCTGGAGCGACGGCCTGCACCAGGCGGTAGAGGCGAAAGAGAATGTGAAGGTCGAGGCTGCCACGCAGACGTTCGCCACCATCACCCTGCAGAACTATTTCCGTATGTACCACAAGCTTGCCGGTATGACCGGTACGGCAGAGACGGAGGCCGGTGAGTTCTGGTCCATCTACAAGCTCGATGTCGTGGTGATACCGACCAACAAGCCTATTGCAAGGATCGATGAGAACGACAGGATATACAAGACCAAGAAGGCCAAGTATGAGGCTGTAATCAACAGGATTGAGGAACTCACCAAGGCCGGCAGGCCTGTTCTGGTCGGAACAACGGATGTCGAGACTTCCGAGCTCCTCAGCAGGATGCTGAAGCTCAGGGGCATCCCTCACCAGGTCCTCAATGCCAAGCAGCATGCCCGCGAGGCAGAGGTGGTCGCCCAGGCCGGACAGAAAAGCACCGTCACCATAGCTACCAACATGGCCGGACGAGGAACGGATATCAAGCTTTCCGATGAAGTCCGCAAGGCAGGAGGTCTGGCGATTATAGGTACGGAACGGCATGACAGCCGCCGTGTCGACCGTCAGCTCAGGGGACGTGCCGGACGTCAGGGTGACCCGGGCTCATCTACCTTCTATGTATCATTCGAGGACAAGCTTATGCGTCTTTTCGGGTCAGAAAGGATTGCAAGCGTGGTTGACAAGCTCGGCATGGAGGAGAACGAGGCCCTGGAGAACAACATGCTCTCCAACTCTATCGAGAAGGCCCAGAAGAAAGTCGAGGAGAACAATTTCGGTATACGTAAGCGTCTGCTCGAATATGATGATGTCATGAACTCCCAGAGGGAAGTGATATATACCAGGAGGCGCAATGCCCTGTCAGGCGAGAGAGTGGAGATTGACGTCATGAACATGATGCAGGACATGTCAGAGATCATAGTGGAGAACTGCGCCGGATACGATTATGACTCGTTTGCGGAGTATGTGATGGCCACCCTGTCGATAGATCTCGGCTTCGACGAGAAGTTCTACACCGGGGCCAAGCCTGCCGAAATTTCAGAAAAGCTGTTCCAGAACATGCAGGACACCTACAGGCGGAGGATGGACGCCATGTCCCAGAGGGCATATCCAATCATCAAGGAAGTCTATGAAAAGCAGGGTGCAATTTATCAGAACATAGCGATTCCTATCTCTGACGGCCGCAAGATGCTCACCCTTTCCGTAAACCTGAAAAAGGCATACGAGACAGAAGGTAAGGAGATTGCCCGTGCCCTGACCAAGTCCATAACCCTCTATCAGATAGACGACCATTGGAAAGAGCACCTGCGTGATATGGACGACCTTAAGCAGTCGGTCCAGAATGCGTCATACGAGCAGAAGGACCCGCTTCTTATCTACAAGTTCGAGAGCTTCAATCTGTTCAAGTCCATGCTCGAGGCTCTCAGCAAGGATATCCTGTCATTCCTCATGAGGGCGCATATCCCGCTCAGGGATGCCAGTGCGGTCCAGACACCGCCGCCAGCACGCAAGCCGGACATGAACCAGATGCAGACCAGCAGGACGGACTTGGTAACCAACAGCGGCGAGCCGAAGGCCAAGATGCCTGTCCATGTCGACAAGACGGTAGGCAGGAATGACCCGTGCCCATGCGGCTCAGGGAAGAAATACAAGAACTGCCACGGTAAAGGGCTGTAGTGTTAATGTATTAATGGATTATTGTTATGGCAAGGACTGAAGAAATAGTCAATTCCGTCAACCGGATTTCCTCTGGCACGAAGATTTCCGGAGAGCTCTATTCGACCAACGATCTTAGGATCGACGGCTGTTTCAACGGGAAAATATTCTCCAAAGGCAGGATAGTCATAGGGGAGACGGCCGAAGTTTCAGGAATATTGCTCTGCTCCAATGCCGATATATGGGGCAAGGTCAGCGGGGATGTCTATGTGAAGGATATTCTTTCGATGAAAAAAGGTGCCAGGGTTGAGGGCAATCTCAATATCAACAAGATAGTTGTAGAGCTCGGGGTATCGTTCAATGGCGCCTGCCGTATGATCACTACAGAGGAATTCGACAAGACCGCGAAGAATGTCTGTGCCCAGATGGAGGTCAACAGCGACCCGGGAGACCGGAGCGACCGGCCTCAGAACGGCCAGGGAGAGGTGAAATCCGGCAAATGACCTTTCTTCCGTCTTTGTGCGTGCTTTTGGTGTACGGCCAAAATTCTTTTTCTTGTTTTTCCGGCATTCAGGTTTCAGGTTAAATTATTACCTTTGAAACTCTATTTCATCGTATATGTCAGAGGCAGGGAATATTCTTATAAAAGGTGCTAAAGTCAATAATCTCAAGAATGTGACTCTTGAGCTTCCGAGAGGCCGTTTCATAGTCATTACGGGCATTTCCGGGTCAGGGAAGTCATCGTTGGCCTTCGATACCCTTTTCGCAGAGGGCCAGCGGCGTTTTGCCGAAAGTCTCTCCTCTTATGCAAGGCAGTTCCTGGGCAGGATGTCGAAGCCTGATGTGGAGCTTATAGAAGGTATACCGCCGGCTATTGCCATCGAACAGAAGGTGAATACGCGCAACCCGAGGTCGACAGTAGCCACCACTACGGAGATATTCGATTATCTCAGGCTGATATTCGCAAGGATAGGAAAGACATATTCCCCGGTGTCCGGTGTTGAGGTCAAATGCCACAGTGTCAACGATGTACTCGAGTTCCTCCTGTCTGCGGAACCCTCGACTGCCTATTTGCTTGCCGACCTGGACTGGAAAAACCGGAATGACAAGGTGGAGCTGATGCTGCAGCTGAAGGAGGAGGGCTATTCCCGTTTTTTCACGGACGCTCCGGTGAGGATAGAGGAGATCATGCGTAGGGCCGAGGACGGGGACTATCCCCAGGAGCTCTACCTGCTGGTCGACAGACTGCGTTTACCTGCTTTTACGGACGGGTCTCCGGTCATGGAAGACGGCTCCACCATGCCGCAGATGGACTGGGAGGACCTGCAGACGAGGATCCATTCTTCGGTTCAGACGGCCTTCGATAAAGGTTCCGGTTCTTTGTTTGTCAGGAAAGAGTATCCGTACCGGGCTCCGGAGGGGAGCGTTGAGATACGGCATTTCGTCAACCGTTTTGAGGCTGACGGCATGAAGTTCCAGGAGCCGGATGAATATATGTTCAGTTTCAACAGTCCGCTCGGGGCGTGCCCCGTATGCGGGGGTCTCGGTCAGATAATCGGCATAAGCGAGGATCTGGTGATTCCGGACAAGAGCAGGACAATATATGACGGAGCTATCGCATGCTGGCGGGGGGAGAAGATGGGATGGTTCAAGGACCAGCTTGTCAAGAATGCCGAGAGGTACGGCATACCTGTGTTCGAACCGTACTGCAACCTTACCGACGAGCAGAAAGACATTGTCTGGCAGGGGCGCAAAGGTGTCTCCGAGGATGATTCAATAATAGGAATCAACGAGTTTTTCAAGTGGGTTGATGCCAATAAATATAAAATCCAGTACAAATACATGCTCAGCCGCTATTCCGGCAAAACTGTATGCAGGGAGTGCGGGGGCAGCCGCCTGCGCAAGGACGCCCTTTACGTCAAGGTCGGGGGGAAGAACATACAGCAGCTGCTGACTATGAATGTGGACCAGCTTCTCGACTTTTTCACCGGTCTGCAGCTGACGGAATATGAATCGCGCATAGTATCTAAAGCTGTGGATGAGATAGTCTCCAGACTCAATTATATCAAGGATGTGGGCCTTTCATATCTTACGCTCAACCGTACATCCAACACGCTTTCCGGCGGGGAGAGCCAGAGGATAAATCTGGTGACGGCATTGGGCAGCTCCCTGGTAGGGTCTCTCTATATCCTCGACGAGCCGAGCATAGGTCTCCATCCGAGGGATACCGACAGGCTCATTTCTGTCCTTAAAAAACTGAGGGATATAGGCAATACTGTGGTGGTAGTCGAGCATGACGAGGAGATCATGAGGGCGGCGGACATGCTTGTCGACATAGGTCCGAAGGCCGGGGTGGACGGCGGGGAGATAGTCTACCAGGGAAAGATTCAGGACAGTATCCGTGACAGCGCAGCCCTGGAGCGTTCCCTGACGCTGCAGTACCTGTCGGGGCAGCGCAGCCGTTATGTGCGGGAGAAAAGACAGTGGGCGTATTCCATTATAGTAGAAGGGGCTATGGAGCACAACCTCAAGAACATAGATGTCCGTTTCCCTCTCGGTGTCCTGACTGTGGTCACAGGTGTCAGCGGCAGCGGCAAGTCCTCTCTCGTGGGCGACATCCTCTATCCGGCCTTGTTCAGGTACCTGAACCATACAGGGGCGGCCCCGGGTACATACCGCGGGCTTTCCGGGAACCTCGACAGGATAACCCAGGTGGAGTATGTCGACCAGAACCCGATAGGCAAGAGTTCCCGTTCCAATGCCGTCACCTACCTGAAGATATATGACGATATAAGGAAGCTGCTTTCCGAGCAGCAGTTCGCCAAGCTGAACGGTTTCACACCGTCGTTTTTCTCGTTCAACATGGACGGGGGGAGGTGTCCTGAATGCCAGGGGGAGGGCTTTGTTAAGATTGGCATGCAGTTCATGGCGGATGTCAAGATGGTCTGCGAGTCATGCGGCGGCAAACGTTTCAAGCCCGAGATCCTCGAAGTGAGATACAAGGGCAAGAACATAGACGACATCCTGAACATGAGCGTTTCGGAGGCCATAGACTTCTTCGGTTCGAAGAATGACCCGGCGGCGGTGCGTATAGCAGAGCGCCTGCAGCCTCTTGTAGATGTGGGGCTTTCATATATCAAACTTGGCCAGAGCAGCAGTACGCTTTCCGGCGGGGAGAGCCAGAGGATAAAGCTGGCATATTTCCTTTCCATGAACGACACTCAGTCATCGTCAAACCATATCATGTTCATTTTTGACGAACCGACCACCGGGCTGCACTTCTATGATGTGGAAAAGCTCCTCAAGTCATTCGATGCCCTTCTTGCCAAAGGCCATACCATCGTGGTGGTGGAGCACAACCCGGATGTCATCCGCTCTGCGGACTGGATACTCGACCTCGGTCCGGAGGCCGGTGACGGAGGTGGGCGAATCGTGTTCGAAGGCACTCCGGAGAAGCTTCTGTCGGAAGGGAATACATGGACGGCAAAATATTTGATGAAGTGACGTGGCCCATCTCCGTCATTCCACTATGATTGTTACTATCTCCGACTGGTTTATCGGGCTTCCTGTCTCCATGTACAGCATACCGCTTCCCGTTTTCTTGAGATGCAGGGTCACGCCATTCCCGTCGCTGTCGAGGACATAGTCGTAGATGCCTCTCTGCCTGTCATATTCCAGCTCATCGAGACCGATGTCGAAGTCTGCTGATTTCGGATAGTATTCGCACCTGATATGGAACGACTCGCCTGCTTTCCCCCGGATGAAGGTGCCAGGCGTGATTTTCATAAAGTACGGGTAGTATGAGCTCAATCCGCTCTGGTCAACCCTCCAGCTGTTTTCATTCAGTCCGCTGTTTTCCGGAGTGACGGTTATATGGTAGTGGGTGTTCCTCCTGACATCGAAGTTCACCGGACCGTCCCCGAGATAGAAGCGGTAAATGAGTTCGTCCCCGGGGAGGGTGTAGTATGTGTCGGATACGTAGTCTGCCCTGATTTCAATATAAGAGCACACTTTCGCTTTCGGGTCGGAGGGGTTTAGTACCTTGTCGCTGTCGCTGTCCGCATCTTCAAGCAGGTCTCCCTGCATGTTTTCGAACATGTAGACGGAAACCTCCCCGCTTTTACCCCACCCGTAATCGGCATTGAGCTCCGACACCTGGCTGTCAGTCCTGGAAAAGCCTTTGATGAACATGTCAAAGTCCGATGTTACGGTACTGGTCTTGAACGGAGTCACCGCTTTCGGGCATCCTCCGATGCTGATGCTGTTTATATAGAATGAAACGTCTTTGTCAAGGCGGCTGCGGTCTATGCTGACCGATATTTTGGCCATGCTGCGCTGAAGCTGTATCTCTACAGGCTGCCCCTTTTGGGCTGTGCAGCCGATTATCTGTCCGCCCATGGGAATGCCTGTCCTGAATTCGTCCGGGTAAGTGAAATAGTATTTCATATCCTGCACATCCTGCTCTGTATCAGGATATAGCGGGTATCCTGCATTTGCAAGGGCATAGATATTATAGACGCCTCCTGCAAGCAGTCCTGCCCGGACCGTATAGCAGTTTCCGGACGGGTGCATCTGCCCGGCTGTCATGTACATCCTGCTTTCGAGTATGCCCCTGTCATTGAATATGAACAGGTTGAGGTCCGTGACCAGGTCCTCCTGCGGACTTTCCGACCTGGTCTGTACCATATTGCCTGTATCCAGCTTGATCAGGGTCCCGGTATCATTGCCGGATGCCTCTGCCGGGCCTTTTTCGCAGGCGTGCAGCAGGGATGACGCTGCAAGTGCAGCCAGTATGATATTTAAAGGCTTCATAGTCAGAATATTATTTCAGTCCCGTCCTTCTCGTCCCACGGGGCTATCATGCATGATATGTCTATGTCTTCAGGAGATACGGCAACGTCAGGGTCGGACGAGCCAGTGCTCTTGATGGTGATGTCGAACACATAGCGGCAATTCCGGCTGATGCCGCCTCCTGCTGGACCGGTCCTGTTGATGTTGACAGGATAGTAGCAGGTCTGCCCGCTGATCATGCCTTCTATTACAAGCCTTGTGAACGGTGATCCGGCGGTCTCCTCCATACATTCATTCGGGTAGCACATGAATGAAATCCCCGGATAGACGGTATCTGTGCCTATTTCGTTCGCTATTTTTCTGACAATCAGGCTCTGGTCTGTGAACTCCATCACATCTTCCTTCCGGAGCCTGCCCTGGTTGCAAATCGTTTCAGGGACAAACCCTTCCTGCTGCAGGAGCTTTGCTTCCGCATTTACGTTTGTCAGGTATGCCCGGACTTCTTTCAGGGCTGTGCCCCGGTACGGCTTTCCGGAGAAGTCGCATCTTACCGACCTTAGCAAGACTTCCGAGGCAAGCGGAGAAACGTCTATTTCACACATGGCGTCTTTGCCTGCTTCTGCATGCCCGTACCCGCTCATGAGCATTTTCTGCCCGGATTCTTTCTTCAGCTCGGCCACCATGCTGCCCAATGCCTGGAAAGAGCTTATCTGTTCCCAACTGTAGCTCCCGGACTGCGGGTTCACTATCGCGGCTATTATCTTCTTGCCTGTCTGCGAGGCTGCGGACGGCATTTCCCCGGGGCCGCATGCTATCCTCTGGTAGGAGTCCAGTCTCTGTAGCCTGTCGTCATTGAATACAAAGATGTCGGCAATGTATCCTTCTCCCTGGTCCGCTGCGGGTATGCCGTCCTGGAATTTCACCGGGACCTGCATTACGGTGTCAGGCTCTGTGCCGGGGCTCCCGGACAAGGAGAGGGAGCATGAAAAGAAAAGTGCCGGCGATAATACGATCAGAACTTTTTTCATCACAAATTTTTTCTGCAAAACTATCGCGCCGTTTCCGGAAAAAATATTTTATGTGGCGAAATACATACAGTTTTTTCTGTTTTTTATGACAATTTTTGTTTTTAAGCCTTTTTTCTCTTTTTTACTCTCATATTTTATTATAAATTTGAGAAACTGTTTTGTTTTATGAAGCTTATCAAAAGATTCCGGAGCCTGTTTGCCTCCAGGACACATATTCTGCCTATATACACCCAGCAGGTAGCCTATATCAAACAGGCATCTTCAGCATTGGTGAAAATGACCGCCACATCAGGCCACGATGAATGGAAAAGGCTTGAAAAGGAAGTGAAACTCTGCGAGACGCAGGGCGATGCCATGCTGACCGAGTTCTATGAACAGCTGTACGAAAGAATATTCACGCCTCTTGACAGGATAGACCTGCAGGCAATCGCCATGTATATGGACGAGTTCCTGGACAATATAAACGATTCGGCAAAATCCATCCTTCTCTATCTTCCCGAAAGGATAGACCCGCAGCTTGCGGAGCTGGCGCAGTATATTGAATCTGAAGCCGATGCCTTGAAAGACCTGGTAGTGTGTCTTGAGAATGTCAAGGCCAATTTCTCCAGCCTGACCCTTGTCTGCGACCGTATCACGGAGCTGGAGCATGCTGCCGACGATGCCTATGAAGAATATATCGGCCATGTCTTCCATAACGAGAAGAACCCTATTGAACTGATGAAATACAAGAACATCGCTGAAATGTTCGAGGACACGACAGATGCAGCAAAGCGAGTGTCCGACTATGTAAGAAAAATGCTACTCCGCTATGCGGAATAGCATTTCCTGTTTTCGTTTCTATTCTTGCGCCTCTATCTGGGCCTTTTCCTCCGCCGACAGGGAGTCGAGCTGCATATCGGCGGCATCCTTGTAGTCTATCTGCTTCTTGTATTCCTCGATAGCGCTCTGCCTCCTGTTTTCCTGAACCGCCTTCTCCACACCCATAGTATAAATTTTAGCTATTGACTCCTTGAGGTTCAGCCTGGTCTGGTCTATCACTTTGGAGAATACAGGCACATTTGTGCTCTTGTATTTGGCTTTGCCTATCTTGAATTTCATGTCGTCGAAATTGTCTCCGTAGAGATCGATGCCCAGCCTGAACGGGATAGGGGAGTCGATTACTGATATATGGTAGCGGAAAGACATGTCTAAATTCTGTATCCCGCTCATGGCCAGGGTGTAGCGGTCGACCTTGAGGACAAACGGGAACACTTCAAGGGTATTGTCCTTGATAAGGCCTTCTACTGACATCTTGTCGATGTGTCCGCTTTCCCTGTCTTTGAATTTCAGCTTTTTGGCTATCTGTGAGAAAGCATCGCTCTCGCTGAGCGTAAGTCCGGTGCCTCCAATGCGTATTACACCGTTGATGGACGGGATCACGATGTTCATTGTCGTGTCGATGTCCGCTGTCGCCGCCATCTGGCAGTTGAGCTGGCCCTTGAATGATTTGAGCATCGGCATCAGGGAGTCTACTGCAGGTACAAGCTCTATCACTTTTTCTGCGGTCACATTACTGATATTGATGTCGAACCCTGTCCGGAGGTCCTGTTTGGTACGTGTAGAGTAGAAGCCCTCGAAGTCGATATTGCCTATGTCAGATTTGGCGGATGTATTCATGAACTGGACGCATCTTTCCTTGACTGTGAGCCTGCTCTGCATTTTGCTGAATGTCAGGTCGGACATCTTGACATTGGAGGCGTCGAGCCTGATCTGTGCGATGACGTTCGCTGGAACCACTATCAGCGACGTCTCTATGCCGGTGGCATCTGCAAGAGTGTCCGTGACGAATGTATCCTGATAGTCCTCATCATCGGAACTGATCAGGTCTTCAGTATCTGATATTTCAGGCAGGTTGGCCGGCACGAATTCGCTCCCGACGGTATATGCCCCGAGCAATTCATTGATGTTGAGGCTGTCGGAGGTGATGTCCATGTCGAGGTCCAGGAATCCCCGTCCTGCGACAAGTCCCCTGATACCTTTCAGCCTCCCTTTGGCGGCAAGGTTCGAGTGTCCGCTTATCAGGTTGAAACTTTCGAGGTTTATCTCATTGTTGTTGAAAGTTCCCTTGACGTCCCTGAGACTGTTGCGCAGAGGGAAATACGGTGTTATCAGGTTTGCCCTGCGGAGGGCGAGCATGCCGTCAGCATCCCATTCCCGGAATATCTTCACGATCGAGGAATCCATGCTGAACTGTATGTCGTTCTTCCTGAAGTCCTTTTCACTCAGCCAGTCCGGAATCTCCACCTTATGAGGGCCGCGTATCTTGCGAAGGTGATGGAAAAGGGAATCCCTCGGGACATCCGGATATTTTTTTGCCAGGGAGTCTACGAAAGCTTTCGCCTTCTGCCTCCTTTCGATAGAATTCATTGCTGCGGTGGCGTCGAGCTGCAGTCCTCCGAGACCTAACCTGTTCACGCTGTTCCTGAGGAATACTCCTTCCGTTTTGCTCTTCAGGGCAAGTACCGGTACATCAGGGTTTTCTTTTTTAGGCGATATGGTGAAGGTGTTGTCCGAACCGGAGACCAGCACTACGGAAGTGTCCGCCCCGGCAAGGGCCAGGAAACCTATCTCTAACCGTCCCCCGAACGGATAGACTTTCGTGGAGTCGCTGCTGTTGAGTATGCCGGCCGCGTTCTGCGCTTTCAGGGAAAGCTTCCGCCCGTTTACGAACATCTCGTCCTTGTATTTCAGACGCAGGCTGTCAAGCCTGGAGGCGAGCACGAGCATCCTCTCACCCTGTGCTATGCTCGAGTCTCGTGTGTTGCCTACGGCCCCGAGCACTATGTCGAGGCTGTCTATGTGCATAGAGAGAGAGTCTTTTTCAATTTCCAGATCCAGCCTGTCACTTCTGATGAACCCTGCCATGTCAGCGTCTGCAAACTTGTACGGGTCTATCTGTGAAAGGTTTATCGATCCTTTCAGTTCCGCGTCAAGGCTTCCGCCGGCATCTATGCCGCTCCCTTTCTTTATCAGTCCCTTCAGTGTATCAAGCCTTACTGACATGCCGGCGTCTATCCCTATCAGAGGGTCTTCTCCCAGAAGGTCTTCCGCCTTGCCTTTTGCATTTATATCCAGGGCCTTTCCTGATACCGACAGCTCATTCAGAGCGAGGTCGAACGGCTTCCCGGCCCCTCCCTTGATGTCTGCGCTGAACAGCAGTGTATTGGATGTCCCAAACTTTTTGTGGCCTATGCTGGACTTGGGTATCTGTACGGATGCCGTGACGGAAGGAAGGGAACCTGTGCTGGAGGAGTACCATCCGTCACATGAGGCAGTGAGGGATACTGTTGCATCGGTCTGTATCTGGTCTATGTCTTTTAATATGCTCTTGTTCAAATGCTTCAGCACATCGCTGACTTTACATTTGTCGATAGAGGCCTCTCCTTTGACATATATGCTGTCCGTACTGTACAGTTTCACGTCCACCGACGCCTGCAGGGGGATTCCTGCGACTTCGGCCTTCAGCTTGCGCAGCGAAAAGTTGGGTACGGTGTCTTTCCTGATTTCAAGAGCCGTGGTGAAGCCCACCGGTATGCGGAGCCTTCCGTATGACCGCGTCGCGAGGAATGTCGTAGCCTGCGCACCGGCGAACATCCGGCCCCTGGCCATCCCTATCCTGAATTTGTCGAGGGCCAGGGCAAGAGTATCCCCCGGGAACCTCCCGGCAACGAACATGCTGTCAACTTCGAGGCTCACCCTCCGGCTGTCCTTCCCGTCCGACCGCACTTTGCCGTTCAGCTGCATTTCCTTCATGTTCAGGATAATATTGGTAGTGTCAGGAACACTGTTGTATATGATGAGCGGCTTGTCGCTGAAAGCGATTTTCCCGAGTACGATTTTAGGCATCCCGGTGCCGGTGGTGTCGCTGTCCTCTGACCCGGTCACCTTGAAAATGTTCCAGTTGGCATTTTCCTGGTCATATGTCCTGGCGAAAATGCGCGGTTTCTCTAAAGAAAGGTACGGGATACGTATCTGGCCGACTGTGAGCGCTGCAATGTTCAGCGACGCGGAGAACCGGTCGAATGACATTAGTGTATCCTCTTTTTCCCCGCGGCCTGCAACCCGGCCCATGCCGATATTCTTTTCTATGTCTCTGAATCTTTCGGTGGGATATGTGACAGAGACAGTGTCGAAACTGACATTAAGATTCGGGAAGCTCTTGAAAACAGACATCGAGACTTTCCCGAATGATACGTCTCCGTCTATGTAGTCCGCCGCGAAATTCCGTGCAAGCCTTGTAAGCACGGCCGGGGACAGGACTATCTGGATTACAATGAGGATAACCGCCCAGATTGCAGCTATCCATGCCAGAACCTTCAGCCAGGTCCTCTTTTTCCCAACATGTTTGTGCATCATGACACCTATTTATAATATATAAAGAACAGACTGTCAAAAATACGAAAAATAAATGTCCGTTGTTTTTTATTTTCATAATAATACTTGTAGTTTCGAAATGAAATCGAAAAGGCCGGTCTATTGTAGATAAACATGTGCCGGAGTATAAAAAAATCATATTTTTATTTCGGAATCAACAAAAAGTGTATATATTTGCTTTCAAGATGAAAATGTAACAATTTTTTAACACCGTGTTAATTTTTTAAAAACCATTACAAGGTACTTTTACAGAACAATACCTAAGAATATAAACCCTGTTTGCTTGCCATTCCGTTCGCCATTACTCTAATAACCGATATATGATAATCTTTAAAAGAATAATCCTTTTTTTTGTTGTTTCTGCCGCTGTCGCGGCCTGTGGGAAAAACGGTCTTGATGAAGAGCTGAACGTCGTGCTCAATATTCCCGGAACCATATTGGTCGATTCGGGCAACATGGAAGTATCATTCCGTATTGTGGGCGGGAATGCTCCTCTTGCCTCCGACAAGATCGAGTTCGCCGGGACGTCGGGTACTGTGGCATGCGGCATATCCTCGATAACGGACAGATATGTCTATGTGGTCTTGCCGGATGGTTTTGAGAACGGCGAATACGAGGTGTATGTGTCGAGAGGTTCCCAGAGGAAACTGATGGGGGAGACCTCGATTTTCATAAATGGTGCAGGATCCGATATGGAAATAGAGGAGGGCACTACCGTATACGGTTTCGTGACCTGTGACGGGACAGGAGTGCCGGATGTGGTGGTGTCGGACGGTGTGGAAGTCGTAACCACCGATGAAAAAGGGTTTTATCAAATCGCCTCGGAAAAGAAATGGGGATATGTGTTCATTTCTGTGCCTTCCGGCTACGAGGTTCCTTCGGAGGGGATTCTCCCTCAGTTCCACCGTTATCTGAAATCGGAAGCTAATGTCATCGAGAATGCCAACTTTACTTTGACTGCCGTATCTTCTCAGGACCAATTCAAGATACTTATGCTCGGTGACATGCATCTTGCAAACAGGACTGGCGACCTTTCCCAGTTCAGCGAGTTCACCAGCGAAGTCAATGACTATGTAAATGCTAGGAGCGGAGAAAAAATATATGCCATTACCTTAGGCGACATGACATGGGACCTGTACTGGTACAGTAATTTATATTATTTCCCTGAATATTTGGCCACCATGAATTCCGCTATCAGCAATCTGCAGGTTTTTCATACCATGGGAAACCATGACAATGATTTCAAGACATATTCGGATTTTGATGCAGCCTTCAAGTATGTGCGGGACATTGCACCTACATATTATTCTTTTAATATAGGCAAGGTCCATTTCATTGTGCTGGATGATATAGACTGCGATAAATATGACGGCACTAATTCGCGCAACTATATAAAGACAATTTCCAACGAACAGCTTGAATGGCTGCGCAAAGACCTGTCTTATGTGGACAAGTCCACTCCTTTGATAGTTACCATGCATGCACAGGTGTTCTATCCTTCGGGTTCCGGGTTCAAGATAGACCATGACCAGACGAATACGGCGGAGCTGTTCAATATACTTGACGGTTATAAGGTCCATTTTGTGACAGGGCATACACACATGAGCTTCAATGTTGTCCCTGAAGAATCCGTTACTGGTGGTCGTGACTTTTTCGAACATAACGCCGGCTCAATATGTGCCTCATGGTGGTGGTCCGGTCATCTCACTCCGGGTGTGCATATCAGCCTTGACGGAACTCCGGGAGGCTATTCTATCTGGAACATAAACGGTACTGACATGCAGTGGATTTACAAGTCCACCGGTTTCAGCGAGGATTATCAGTTCAGAAGCTATGACCTAAACAATGTGAAGTTCTCCAAAAATGATGTCCCGAATATGCCGGATGCCTTAGAAAATGATTTCAAGAAATATATTAATGCCTATCCCGGGCAGAGCGACAATGCGGTGCTGATAAATATCTGGAACTGGAACCCGCGCTGGAAGCTCGAAGTCACCGATGAAAACGGGACGAACCTGGAATATACGGAAGTGTGGGCGTATGACCCTCTGCATATTGCGGCTCTTACCGTGAAGCGTTTTAACGATAATGGACTGAAATCTGCCCCGAATTTCATAACCGAGAACTTCCCTCATTTCTTCAAGGTTATGGCTGACAGTCCCGATACCGACCTGACAATCAAGGTTTCAGACGAGTTCGGCCATACATGGGTCGAGAATATGGAGCGGCCAAAAGCGTTTTCAACGGATGCTTATAAAAAATAAATATATCATTATTAACACCTACTCAAACCAATAACTATGAGAATATTGAAAAAATTTGCTGTTATCCTGTTGGGGGGGGCATTGAGTATAGTCTCTCTGGCTGCCCAGAACAGAACGGTGTCAGGAACAGTTCTTGACTCCAGCCAACAGCCGGTTATCGGTGCCGCCGTAATGTTGCAGGGAACAACGGTAGGCAATACCACCGATGTGGACGGTAAATTCTCTCTCGACGTACCGGAGGGGGATGCCTCGATTCTGGTAACCTGCCTCGGTTATGTCGACCAGAATATCAATGTCCCTGCAAATACCTCTGACATTACTGTCATTCTTCAGGAAGACAATCTGATGCTTGAAGAAACGGTTGTGGTAGGTTACGGTGTCCAGAAAAAAGTCAACCTGACAGGTTCGATCTCTGTCGTGGGAAGCGAAGAACTTGAAAACCGTATCAACCATTCCGTAACCAACATGCTTCAGGGAGCCGCCGCCGGTGTGAATGTGACCACATCTTCCGGAAAGCCAGGATCATCAGGCTCTATCAACATCCGAGGTACGAATTCTATCAATTCTGCGGAGCCTTTGGTCGTTATCGACGGTGTGACCGGTGATTCCGGTGACCTTAACAGGCTCAACCCGAATGATGTGGCATCCATTTCTATTGTCAAGGATGCATCCGCTGCCGCAATCTACGGAGCGCGTGCCGCTTTCGGTGTGATCCTCGTTACCACCAAGTCCGGAACCGACAGGGACGGAAAGGCTACCATACGCTACAGCGGACGTTTCGGTTGGGAGGAACCTACTACTTCCACCGACTATGAAAACCGCGGCTACTGGTCTGTGTACACGGTCAACAAATTCTGGCAGGCCGACAACGGTACGAACTACATCAATTACACGGACGAAGACATGTACCAGCTTCTGGCCCGTGTGAACGACAAGACCGAAGACCCGAGCCGTCCGTGGACTATGGAAGTCGTCAGAAACGGAAGAAGGCAGTGGGTCTATTACGGAAACTACGACTGGTGGGACATGCTGTACAGGCAGAGGCGTCCTACGCAGTCCCATGACGTGTCCATCAGCGGAGGAAACAAGGATATCAAATACCTCGTTTCAGGAAACTACAACAACCAGCAGGGTATGCTGCGTGCGAACCCTGATGTGTTCAACAGGTATAACCTGCGTGCAAAGATAGATTTCAACATCAACAAGTGGGCTAAATTCTCCAACAACTCCTCATTCTTCAGTTCCAAGTACACCTCACTGGGAAACGGCAGTATCGACGATACCATAGCATACAGCGCGCGTCATGCCCTCGCATGTTTCCCTATGCAGAATCCGGACGGCTCATGGCTTTACAGTACGCCTTACATCAATTATAAGGTAGCGAACGGAAGGCACATACTGATAAATGAAGGCACGCACCGTAATGTGGAGCAGGTCAGCGACTTCTCCAACACGTCGCGTCTGGTGATAACCCCTGTAAAGACCTTCAGCATTACGGCAGACTTTACGTACAGGTTCTATCAGTCCCGTGATACACACAGGTCTTCGCCTATGTGGTACAGGGAATACCCTGACTCCGAACTGCAGTCGTATAATACAGGTGCCGGACTCAACAAGCTTTCTGAAAGCACATCCACCCGTCATTTCTATTCGACAAATATCTATGCGACCTATGACGAGACATTCGGGGATGCGCACCATGTAACTGTCACTGCCGGAGGAAACTACGAAAAATTTTCGCGTAAGGGAATCTCTGTGGCGGCTCAGGACCTTTCATCGATAGACCTGGATGACCTTAATCTTGCCACGACCGTTGCGGAGGAAGGTGCATACGGCGGCGGGCAGGCGGAATACGCGCTACTCGGCTTTTTTGCCCGCATCAACTATGACTACAAAGGAAAATATCTTTTCGA
This sequence comes from uncultured Bacteroidales bacterium, assembly GCA_944326305.1. Lineage (GTDB taxonomy): Bacteria > Bacteroidota > Bacteroidia > Bacteroidales > UBA932 > Cryptobacteroides. Next base: position 31,533 of record CALVDL010000015.1, on the reverse strand, counting down.
GGTCAGCGGACGCTACGACGGTACATCCCGTTTCGCCGCAGACAGCAGGTGGGGCATCTTCCCTTCCGCTTCGGCAGGATGGCGTATCTCGGAGGAGCCTTTCTTCGAACCTGCCAAAAAAGTGATAGACAACCTCAAGCTGCGTGCTTCTTTCGGCTCGCTCGGTAACCAGAGCGTATCTTCATACTATACTTTTGCGAGGTATGTGGGCAACCATGATTTCGCTTCGTTCACTTTTGACGGTAATGGTGTAGGAAGATATTCTTCTTTGGATGACCCTGTCGCCGGAAACCTTACCTGGGAGACTGTAAACCAGTGGGACCTCGGTATAGACCTGGATATGTTCAACAACCGTCTCAACATTACTGCAGACGCCTATATCCGCGATACCAAGAACATGTTGACAGACGGAGTCGAACTTCCGGCCGTTTACGGAGCCAATCCGCCTAAAATGAACACTGCCGACCTGCGTACTTCAGGATACGAGATAACCGTGAACTGGAGAGACGAGTTCATGGCTGCCGGAAAGCCTTTCAGATACAATATCGGTTTCAACCTCAGCGACTACAAGAGTATAATCACAAGGTACGACAACAAGGAAAAGACTTTTGCAAAGAAATACTATGTAGGCATGGAGATAGGCGAGATATGGGGATTCCGTACAGACGGCTTCTTTGCCACTGACGAGGAGGCTGCCGCCTATGCAGAAGAAGTCGATCTGAGCTATAGTTCCGGACGTCTTACCGGAGGCTGGAAGGCAGGTGACTTGAAATTTCTTGATCTCAATGGAAATAAAAAATGGGATATCGGACAGAATACTGTAGATAATCCGGGAGACAGGGAAATACTCGGAAACTCTCTTCCGACCCTCTCGTATGGTATAAATGCCGGGATTGACTGGATGGGATTCGATATTTCCGTTTTCCTGCAGGGTACTGGAAATCACTATTGGTATCCAAATGGCCATAACATGAATTTCTGGGGTGCCTACTCCTATTCATACGTGTCATTCCTTCCGAAGAATTTCATAGACAAGGTATGGGACGAGAACAATACAGATTCTTATTTCCCTCGTGCCCGTGCATATTCCGCAACGGGAGGTTATCTTTCCAAAGTCAATGACAGGTATCTCCAGAATCTGCGCTACCTGCGTCTGAAAAGCCTGACTGTCGGATATACTGTACCGGAACATCTTACCAAGAAGATCCACGTCGACAAGATCCGCGTATATTTCTCCGGCGAGAACCTGTGCTACTGGTCTCCTTTGAAAAAGAACACTCTGTATGTGGATCCGGAAGCTGCATTTACCCGTACAAATTCCAGTGGCGACGTTGATGAAGCAAAGAACAATGCATTCTATCCTTGGCCAAAGACGTTTATGTTCGGAATAGATATAACATTCTAAAATTCTGAATCAATGAAAAGATTTATAATTCCAATCATCATATTGACTACGGGCTTGACTGCATGCAACATTTTGGATCTCGAGCCCAAAGACAAGGTGTCCGTAGATGACTACTTCAAGACAGAGAGCGATCTGGAGATGTTCTCCAATCCTTTCTACAATAACCTGCTTGACAAGGCTCCTTTCGATGACCAGAGCGATGTCCTTGTTGAGCTGATCCTCGATGAAATAATGGAGGGTGGCGAGCGCCGTACTCCACCGGCTTCCGGTGGCGGCTGGTCATGGACTGACCTGAGACGTGCGAATACCCTGATCGAATATGCAGACAACTGCGATGATAAGGAGGCCGTTGCCCACTATACTGCAGTGGCAAGGTTTTTCCGCGCGTACTTTTATTTCGAAAAGATCGTTCGTTTCGGGGATGTTCCGTGGTATGACGTGCAGTTGTACTCCGATGATGCGGCTCTTTACAAGCCCCGTGACTCCCGTGAACTTGTCATGTCCAAGATGCTTGAGGATATAGACTATGCCATAGACAACCTTCCGAGAGCGGTAAGCACATACCATGTCAACCGCTGGTCGGCATTGGCCCTGAAATCGCGCTTCTGTCTTTTCGAGGGGACATACCGTAAATACCATAACCTGCAGCTTGAAGGCGACCATACTTACGAAGACTATCTTAAGCTTGCAGCAGATGCCGCGTATGAAATCATGACGAGCGGGCCGTATAAACTTCATGACACCGGCAACCCGGAAGAGGACTATCTGACGCTGTTCTCCCAGAGCGAGGCCGACGTGGACGAGTATATCCTTGCCATCAACTTCGACTATGCCGGAGGCGCACGCCACAATGCTTCTGCATATATGGTGAATCCGGGACAAACCAGTCCGGGGCTGACAAGAAAGTTCATCAATACATATCTGATGAAGGACGGCACCCGCTTTACGGACAACCCCGATTATGTAAAAATGGAATTCAAGGAAGAGACTGCGGACCGTGATCCTCGTCTTGCCCAGAGCATCCGTACCCCTGGCTATACGCGTATAGGGCAGAGTGAGGTTCTTGCTCCTGATTTCGGAGCTTCCATTACCGGTTATCAGCCAGTGAAATTCGTCCAGGACCCTACTGCAAATAGCGGCAACAACGACCGTACAAACTCTTCAGACTGCGACCTGCCTGTGTTCCGCTATGCTGAAGTGCTTCTCAACTATGCAGAGGCAAAAGCGGAGCTCGGTACTCTGGAGCAGGGTGATCTGGACATGTCCATAAATCTTCTCCGTGACAGGGCAGGAATCACATCGGGTCTTGACTTGGTTGCCGCAAATGCCAATCCTGATCCGTACCTGATGTGGAAGGACGGGGTAGATAACAAGGATCAGACCGGATATCCTGGCGTTTCAGGGAATAATACGGGAGTGATCCTCGAGATCCGCCGCGAACGTACCATCGAACTGCTGATGGAAGGCTTCCGGTTCTATGATTTGCGCAGATGGAAAGCTGGAGCATGTATAGACGGGCCTATCTACGGAATGTATTTCCCTGGGGCTGGCGAATATGACCTGACCGGAGACGGCAAGACCGATCTGGTACTTGTCGCCAAAGGGGCGACAAAGCCTAAAATGCCGGAAGGCGTAACTGTTTATGAATTGGACAGCGACATTTACCTGACCGGGGGCACAAGCGGCTATATTAACCGGCACTACAATGCAACGCGCAACGGATTCAATGAAGAAAGGGATTATCTCTATCCTATTCCTATAAACGAGCGTTCCCTCAATCCGCAGCTGACGCAGAATCCGGGATGGAACGACGGACTTGATTTCTGATAGGCCTTTTAATGGAAAAACTTAATAATGGAAATATGAAATATTTTAACAACATATTTGGATATTGTGCCGCTGCCATGGCTGTCTGCGCTGTCTTCGGGTGCAAGCAGGAAGAGCTTTTCGAGCCTGATTCCCTGTTGTCCGCACAGAGTATCACTTTTGAAGCGGAAGCGGCAGAGGCCCAGTCTCTTACAATAGCATCCAATGGCAGTTGGATGATTGATGTGGTGGAAGACTGGATCACTGTAACCCCGATGTCCGGTACCGGCTCTACTGATGTCTCAGTTACCGTTACGGATAACGTTGATGAAAAAGGTGTCGTGAACAGTCCGCGTGAAGGGACAATCACAATTTACAGTGACCGCGGTTCCGAAGTCAGTACTACTGTCATTCAGAAAGGGGACAACTATAAAGGTGTGGAGGAGATCACGATAGATAAAGTATATGGACTGGATGATAAAGCTTTGTTAAAGATAGCCAAGGCTCAGGTTACGGCTGTGACGGAGACCGGATTTGTCGCTTCGGATGAAACAGGCGTCATCTATGTTTCATCATCTGAAGCAGTGACGCTTGGATCAGAAGTGTCTTTTGCCGGTAAAAAAGTCAATCTTTACGGCATATCTTCAATAGAATCTGACCAATTGTCTGTTATATCCGAATCCGGAAGTGAGATAACATATCCGGCCCCTGAAGATTTTCTCTCTTTGGAGTACACGGAAATCCAGACAATGACGTATGTTACAGGCACGGCAAATCTTCTTGACGGGATGCTTTTATTTGATCAGACTATCCCGTATGACGTAAGTGTGCTTGTTCCGGCATCCGAAGACATCAATATGGATGAGCTCAACAAGCATAATATAGAATTCGAGGCCTATTTCCTCGGTCTGAAGGACGGCGTGTTGACATTGGTCTTCACAAAAATTCTTAACGACAATGGCCAGAGTATTAATGACGGCGATCTTGAGGGATTTCCTGTTCAGTGGGAAGGTTCTTCAAATAACTACCCGGACTGGGCTTCCGATCATACCATTGCATCAGTAGTTGGCGATGGTGTTATATCCTATACGATAGCTGATAGGAGTGCATTGACAGATCAAGGTACTACAACTCTTGACGTTTCCGGAAGTAATCCGAGAGTAAATGGTGCATGGCCTGGCGATTACTGGGAATTTAAGGCAAATTCTCCTGTGGCGGCTGGCTCACTTATAAAGATCCAGTTTGAGACCAGAGTATCAGGTTCCGGGCAGATGTATTGGAGACTTGAATATCTTGATGGTGAAGAATGGAAGATAGCCGGGACAGCACTTACGGCTCAGATTACAGATCCGGACGAAATTGTGACTTATACTCATTCTCTGTCCCCAGGCGGCAGTGCGGATAGTTACAATAAGATAGTATCCCAGGTTGTGAGCTATGAGAATACAACAAGTGAAGCCGTATTCAGATTCTATTGTGCAGCGAACTGGAAAGCGGACGGGAAAGGCCGTCAAGATGCTCCTAATACATCTTCTGTACGTCTTGACTGTTCTGATCCTGCCAATGAACCTACAATCAGTTGTGTCGCGGCCGGGGATGGTGAAATGAAACCGGCAAATATTACGGTGTCCGGTATTGAGAATAATATGCTTACTTTCGAGGGTATGCCTGAAGGTCCAAAGACTTTTACCGTGACATCCGATATGAACTTCAGTGTTTCATCTTCTGACTCATGGATTAAAATATTAAATGGTTCAGGACTTGCAGGTTCTGCTACTGAAGTAAGTGTATCATGTGATGTCAACGATGAGACTACGCTTCGTCAGGGAACTATAGTCATCACTTCCGGCATAACGAAATATACTGTACTTGTTATTCAGGGTACTGCCGGAGCAGATTTGGAACCGTTGATTTCGCTTTCGTCCGGCAACAATATCACAGTCCTCGGAGAAGGGGAGACATTCAGTGCGTCTATACAGTCGAATGTTGAATATGACGTGGAGATCCAGAGCGAATGGATTACTGAAGAACCGTCAGTATCAACTAAAGCCTTGGTTGAAAAATATGTACATTCATTTACTGCAGATCCGAATATGACAGGATCCGAAAGGACCGGAAAAATCCGTTTCTACAACGACGAGTACGGAATCGAGACCATACTCAATGTGAAACAGGGGAATTTCGTGCCGAGGGTGACTGTATCTACCGGCCGCATCATTCCTGTTATCGGAGGTAATGGCGCGACAGTGGAATTCAATGTAGATGCAAATATCTCCTATACGGTTTCTGCTGACAGCTGGATTCATCTTCCAGCGAGCGGTGAAGCAGGAGAATATCAGATACATGTAACTTTCGATGCCAATTCACCTTCTTCCGAACGTACTGGTACAGTAAAATTCAGCAACGATACGTATGGGTATGAAATGTCGCTTATCATCAGACAGTATCCTTCCGGAGTAGTTTTCTCTGAAGATTTTGAATGGCTTGATCCGTGGTCAGAAGTCGGTGGTAGTGAGGGATCAGCCGGACGGACGGTTGAGACGGATGATCTGGACGCATATTGCCCTCAGCTTCCTACACCGAAAGTTGACGGAGCCTCTGCATTGGATGCCCTTGAGGCGAAGGGTTATGAGATGTTGAGAGTATGTGCTCCAGATAAAAACGAAGGCGAGTGTATATATCTCCAGAGAAATTACCTGAAATTCGGCAAGACTGGTTATCAAGGAGGAATTGTTCTTCCTGCGATAACAGGAGGCTCTGGCCTGAAACTTTCATTCGACTGGTGTCCGATGAGGCAGGGCTCTGGAAAATTGGATCCTGTCAACCTGATAGTTGAAGTTACGAATGGAAGCGATGTGAGGACTTTTGATGTCGAGACTCACAGTTGGGAAAACGGTCATAAGCTGGAATGGATACCGGCTTCAATCGAATTGTCAGGTGTTACTGTAGACGAGAATACCAGAATTGCTATCAAGCAGAAAGAGTGGGGAGTCAAGACAGCCAACAGGTGGTTTCTTGATAACATCAAGATTGTTTCTGCAGAATAGCTAACTGATATGTGCTTGTTGACAGAGCCGGTGTATGCCGGCTCTTTTTATTTAAAATGGTTCTTTCATCCTCCGCCTGAAATGACACAGGGGTGGGATGCTGATGTAATAATTAAAAAAAAGGAAATTTTATAAAGATTTGTAAAAAACATTAAAAAAGAGAAAAACCTGCATTCAGGAGCCGTCAGGGCCTTGTCTGCGGGTTTTCCTTTGCTTTATATATGCCGCCAAAAATGACATTATGATTGAGGAAAGATTGATTGGCGGCGGGGACTTGATAGTCCAGAGGTATGTTGACATTTTGACGGATGCAGGATTCAAGGCGGTGTTCGGGGACCAGAGGAACAAGGATGTGCTTATGGACCTGCTGAATGTGCTTCTCCCGGCGGAGCGGCGAGTGGAGGAGATAGAGTACAACACCACGGAGATACCGGGATTCACCCCGGAGACCAAGAGCGTGAGGATTGATCTGAGGTGCACGTCGTCGGACGGGACACGGTTCATAGTGGAGATGCAGAAGTCGAGGCAGAAGAACTTCTTCCGGAGGTGCGTGGAATATGCGTCGAAGGTGTACGATTCCGGATCCCGGCGTGGGGACAACCAGAGGTATGATATCCAGCCGGTATATTTCATCGGTATACTGGGTACCCGGGGACTGCTGAAGGGTCATACGGGGCCGGAGTGGGAGGATGTTTACTTTTCGGAGTATACCTTCCGGGAAAAGAGGACGCATGAGGTACCAGATGAGACAATTTCTCTTATCTTTGCTGAACTGGACCGATTCGACAAGCCGTTGGATAGTTGCGAGAGCCTACAGGAGAAGTGGTGCTATTCGCTGAAGCATGTGGGGAAGCTTCATGAGCTTCCGGATGGTTTGAGGGTCAGGACGTTTGAGCGGCTGTTTGAGGCGTGCGAGATAGCGCGGTTCAGTCCGGAGAAGAAACTACAATACGAGAGCGACATGATAACGGAACGGGACTACTACAATATTCTTGAGACCGCCAAGGAGGACGGTGAGGCCAGGGGAAGTGAATCCAGTCTTATGGAAGGTGAGGCCAGGGGCCTTGCCCGTGGCAGGGAAGAAGGTCTTGCTGAAGGAGAGGCTAAAGGTATCGGAAAAGTAGCGAAGGCTATGTTGGCATCGGGAATGCCTGTAGAGCAGATTGCGTCATTGACAGGACTTTCTGCTGAAGAAATAGGAAACTTGTAGGTGGAATTTATTGAGTACCGGAAAGTTCGGCGCAGGCCGGGCTTTCCGGTAATTTGTATTTTGAAAGAAAAACCATTGGATTGACTTTCGTTTCGAAAATAATTTGTAAATTGCACTTGATTTGATGGAACGGATTATTCTATTAAAATTCAAGTTTATATGAAAAAAATTCTTATTGCGGCTTTGGCCGTGCTTGCAGGAGGTATCATGCTTCAGGCAAGGGAAGTGACAGGTTCCGTAAAGTGCGGGAAGGAGCAGCTTTCCGGGGTCATTGTCTCCGACGGCAGCAGCTTCACTCTCACCGGGAAGAACGGAAAATTCAAGATGGACATAGCGGATGATGCAGATTTCGTCTATGTAGTCACTCCGGCTGGCTATACGGCACCTTTCGAAAGCGGGGCCCCTGTGTTCTACCAGTCTGCAGAAGGGAGGCAGAAATTCGATTTCCAGCTTGTCAGGACATCGGATTCCAAAGATTATGATATAGTTGCCATTGCGGACCCTCAGACCCTGCATGAAAAGCATTTCGCCAAGTTCGAGAAGACAGGGCTTCCTGACCTGTATGCCACAGTCGAGGACTGCAAGAAGGAGCACCTGACAGTGGGCATTACCCTGGGCGACATCTGCTGGGATTCGATGAACATGTATCCAGCCTATAAAGAGGCTATATCAAAGACCGGGATACCGTTTTACACTGCTATCGGGAACCATGACCACCAGAAGGACCTGCAGGGAGACCATAACACTTCTTCCGCTTACAGGGCTGCTTTCGGCCCTGAAAACTATGCTTTCGGCATAGGCAATGACTATATGATCGTATTGGACAATATCATTTACGATACCCAGAAAAAATATGTCGAGGGCTATGCCGACAGTGTGCTGGCGTGGGTAAAAGGACTTCTGGAATATATTCCTGAAACCTCGCATATCTTCATCGCCCAGCATGCTCCGTTCATCTACTGGTTCAAGGACTATTCTTATGCCAGGAACGGGGAGAAGCTTCTGGAGATGCTTGATGGCAGACAGGTGACATTCCTTTCCGGACATACCCATATTAACAATAATTTCGATATTGCCACTGGCATCAAAGAATGCAACGTGGCCGCCATCTGCGGCACATGGTGGATTGCCGACCACTGCAATGACGGGACTCCCGGCGGATACAAGGTGTTCGAGATGCGGGACGGAAAACTGTCATGGTACTACAAGTCCGTCGGCCATGACAAGGATTTCCAGGTGGAGATTTTCGAACCGGGGCAGTCGCAGCTCCATCCGAACGGAATCATAGCGAATGTATGGGATTACGATTCCTCATGGACGGTAGAGTGGTTCCAGGACGGTAAGCCTATGGGAAAGATGGAGCAGGTGCTCGACTACTCTCCGATATTCACCCGTGAACTGAATGCCGTATATGCAGACAGGGGGAAGAAGACTCCGGAGTACAAGAAACCGCGCCCTAATATCCATTATTTCCTGGCGGAGCCAGACCAGTATGCCAAAACCGTTACAGTTGTTGTCAAGGCAGGGGACGGAAGGCAGTGGAAGTATGATGTGGACATGAAAGGTTATGTGGATGTGCAGGCGCACAGGGGAGGGGCCGGTCTGATGCCCGAAAATACCTTTTCTTCCATGAAGAACGCCCTCGATCTCGGAGTGAATACCCTTGAACTTGACCTTCAGATAAGCGCTGACGGGCAGGTGGTAGTGTCGCATGATGCTTATTTCCATTCACGTTATGCCACTCGCCCCGACGGTTCTTCGGTGCAGCCGGATGATCCTAAGGAATACATTTACACCATGCCGTACGATTCTGTCGCAAGGTATGATACCGGGTTGAGGGAGAGTACTGTATGGCCTGAAAAGGCATGTATTCCTGAGCACAAGCCGCTTGCTGGCGACCTTATCGATTTTACTGAGAACTATGCCAAGGAGCACGGAATGACCATGCCGAGGTACAACATCGAGATAAAGTCCAAGGCCGGAAAGGCCGAGGGAAAGGACTGGCCGGAGTACCACGATTTCGTAGACCGCTGCGTAGAGCTGCTTCTCTCTAAGAATCTCGGGGACAGGCTTGTCATCCAGTGCTTCGACGTAAGGGCATTGAACTACATGCATGAGAAATACCCGCAGCTCATCCTTTCGTATCTGGTAGGGGAGAAGGACAAGGACTTCGATGCTTACATGTCCCTGCTGGACTTCACTCCGCAGTGGCTCAGCCCTCACTTTTCCAATACGGACGCCGACCTCTGCCGCAAGGTCTGGGACAAGGGGATGAAGATAGTTCCATGGACGGCCGATGAGCCGGAGGATATCCGGCGTCTGGTGGATCTGAAGGTTGATGCCATTATATCCAACTATCCTGACAGGGTTCTCAGGATTACACGTGGGTACTGACATACATAGTACAACATAGAATTTTCCCGGACAGGGACGGAATGTATACAGGCATTCACGTACCGCTGTCCGGGGAAATTTTTCAGGCCTGATGGGGCCGTCAGTCTGTTTCAGGGATCATGTTCCCTGCATATTTTCGCCATTTTTCTATAAGGGCCTGCATGTCATCCGGAATAGGGGAGTCGAACTGCAGGTGCTCTCCGGTGCGCGGGTGGACAAACCCCAATGTTTTTGCGTGAAGGGCCTGGCGGGGGAGCAGCCTGAAGCAGTTCTCGATGAACTGGCGGTATTTAGCGTATATGGTCCCCTGGCGTATCTCCGCCCCGTCGTACCTGCTGTCGTTGAACAGCGGGTGCCCTATCCATCTGAAATGCACCCTGATCTGGTGTGTCCTTCCTGTCTCGAGACGGCATTCCACTACCGTCACGTACCCGAACCTTTCCAGTACCTTGTAATGCGTCACGGCGTGTTTCCCGTGGTCCCCGTCAGGGAATACCTTGAACCTCATCCTGTCGGAGGGGTCGCGTCCTATGTTGCCGGTGATGGTCCCCTCGTCATCTTTGAGGTTCCCCCAGACTATTGCCACGTACCTGCGGTCTATTGAGTGCACGAAGAACTGTTTCGCCAGGTCCAGCTGCGCCTCGTCGTTCTTCGCAACTACGAGCAGCCCCGATGTGTCCTTGTCTATCCTGTGGACAAGGACGCCCATCCTCTCGTCCTGTGCTTCCGGCCCCTGGCTTATGCCAAGGTGGTATGCAAGGGCATTGACCAGTGTGCCGGAGAAATGCCCGTGCCCTGGATGTACAACCATCCCGGCAGGCTTGTTAAGGACCAGGAGGTCGCTGTCCTCGTATATTATGTCGAGAGGGATGTTCTCCGGGAGTATTTCCAGCCCGCGCCTCTGGTACGGCATCACGAATGTCACGACATCCCCAGGACGCACAATGCAGTTGGCCTTGGCCGTCTTCCCGTTGACTTTGATGAAATCTTCCTTTATTGCGAGCTGGATACGGTGGCGGGAGGTGTTTTCCATGTGTGTGGCCAGGTACTTGTCTACACGCATGGGCGCCTGCCCCTTGTCGAGCTCGAAGCGGAAATGCTCGAACATCTCCTGCTGCCCGTCCTCGAAATCCGTCCCGTCATCCAGGTCTTCCGTGTTGAAGTCGTCGAAATAGTTATTTTCCATGTACTGCATCTGAAGATAGGGAGTCAATCTGCGGCTCCGGGATCTTCGACTCGTCGAGAGTGAAATAGAGAGCCATTTCCGAACCCATGAGGTAGGTCGTTACGGATGATGTGTCAGGTTCCTGCCTGTAGACGAAGGCGTTCAGCGTATCGCTGTATGACTTGACCGTCTTGTCGAAGGTTATTTTGCTGACGTTCAACGAACTGTTGTGGACCGCATCGATGGCGGCCATATATTTTGTACCGTACAGGGTAGGGATGTATGTCTTGTTGTCAGAGCCGCTCAGCCCCACCACAAGGTCTATTGTGGATTCGCTTTCGACAGGGGCACCGGGCTCGATCTCCATATTGTTGTATATCTGCGCAAGGACGTTGTTGGTAGCTATGTCCTTGACATATATCAGTTTCCCGAGGTTGAGCCCTCTGGAAGAAAGTTCGGCCTTCGCCTGCCTGGTAGAATATCCGATAAGGTTTGGCATCGTGATTCTCTGCGGAAGTACAGAATTGATGGTCAGGGATATGCGCCTTCCTTTCTTGACATGGCTTCCGGCCTCCGGCACCTGGCGGTACACTGTCCCTCTCGCCATTCTCTTAAGATATACAGAATCCGTCACTTCCACACGGACATTGTGTGCGAGGGCCGCTGTCCGGGCCTCGCTGACGGTCATGTTGGAGAAATCCGGTACCCTTATCTCCTCATTATGGCGTGTCATGACCTTCAGGAGAAATCCGGCCCCGACAATCAGGACCGCAAGTATCAATGCGGCCAGGAGCAGGTTCTTTACAATCCAGTTGCTGAAAAAACTTTTGAAATTCATCTGACAATTTTCGTTTTCTGTCTCAGACTATACTCTTACCAATGTGTATTCCCTGCTGCCGAGGCCGATTTTCTCCCCGTGCTCCACACCTGCTTCCCATCTGGTGTCAGGATGGACGATGTGGAACTTGTCCTCCCCGGTGTGGTGCGTATGCTGGTGCCCGTCTCCGGAGCGGCTGTCGATGTCGGTGATGGCGTTGTTCTGCAGTATAGGCGCAGCCTTCACCATATCGGCGCATGCGCAGTCGAGAGCCACCGGATCGAATGAAGCCGCGATGCCCAGGTCAGGGATGATGGCGGCGTCGTTGTGGTTCCAGCAGTCGCAGTTCGGCGAGACGTTCATGATGAAGCTGATGTGGAAAGACGGTTTGTTCCTGACGACCGCGAGTGCGTATTCTGCTATCTTGTAGTTGAGGGTCTCGGATGAGTCCCAGTCTTTCACTGCTGCCCCGTCATGCTGGCAGACGGCCACGCACTGTCCGCATCCTACGCATTTGCTGTAGTCGATGCTGGCCTTCTTGCCTGTGACTTTGATGGCGTCGTGCCTGCAGTATTTCTCGCAGATGCGGCAGCCTATGCAGTTGTCCTCGTTTATCACCGGCTGGGATGAGGAATGCAGCTCGAGTTTGCCGCCGACGCTGGCGGAGCCCATGCCCAGGTTCTTGAGCGCGCCCCCGAATCCCGTCTGTTCATGCCCTTTGAAGTGGTTCATCGAGATGATGATGTCCGCGTCGGCTATCGCTGCCCCTATCTTCGGGGCCTTGCAGTACTCCCCGTCAAGCTCTATCTCCTTGTAGTCCGTGCCTTTCAGCCCGTCGGCGATGATCACGTCTGCGTGGGCCGAGATGGGGTTGAACCCGTTTTCCATTGCTGCCTTCAGGTGGTCCACTGCATTTGACCGGCCGCCCGAATAGAGGGTGTTGCTGTCTGTGAGGAATACCTTGGCCCCCATTTCCTTGAGGAGGTCTACGAGGGCGGCTACGTAGTTGTGCCTGATGTATGCTATGTTGCCCGGCTCGCCGAAATGTATCTTGATTGCCGTGAACTTGTCCTTGAAATCTATCTGGCCGATCCCGGCACGCCTGACCAGCTTCTGCAGCTTCTGCGGCAGGCTGTTGCCCGGAGACGTCCTCAGGTCAGTGAAGTAAACTGTTGGTCTGTTGTCCATAATGATTGAGATTTAAATCCTTCAAAGTTAGTCAAAAAAATGTTAGCCGCGTCCTTACAGTAGCGGCATCCCCTGAAAAATCACCCTGAAAAGCCCTTCTCCTATCAGCGAGAGCCCGATGATTACGATGATGGCCCCTGTTATCCTGTTCACCCACATGATCGTCTGCAGCTTGAACCTTTTCCTGAAATGGTCCAGCAGAGCGGTGACGCAGAACCAGTATGTGGCCGCCCCGGCGCTCACTGCGAGTATTATGGGGGCAACTTTCCAGTCGTGGGGAGAGGAGTTGCCCATGCCGAAGAAGGCGAATAGGGCGAAAATGACGAAAATCGCCCCGGGATTGGAGAACCCCAGTGCCAGAGCCTGGAGGAAGTCCTTGATGGATATGGACTTGGTCGCCGATCCGGCCTTGACTTTCCTGAACGGGTTCGAGACAGCCATCCTCCAGCCCACTACGGCAACGATGATACCTCCGGCGAGCAGTATGACCACTCTGTTCTCTTCGATTATCCTCTGGGCCAGGGCCAATGCGAATATCGCTATGATCGAGAACACCGTATCCACCAGACATGCCCCGAGCCCTGTAACGAAGCCGGCCTTATGCCCTTTGCTGAGCGAAATCTGGATGACAAGTATCGCAATGGGGCCGACCGGGGCCGATGCGCAGACACCTATCAGAAATGCTTTCAGTATATCCGTTATCATAACTGACGATTTGGCATCGCAAAAATAGTATAATTTTTATATATTTGGACTAACGGCCACATATACTGTTCACGCCTCGGCATAACAAATAAATTTGTTCTGCTCTCGGCTTCTGCGTATATTTGCCATTTATGTTTTTCTGAAACCTTATAAATTCGCCATGCCGGCGTTAGCGTAAACATGAGAAAAAAAACTGCTCCAACGATTCCGGCCGGGACGCGTGTCCTGCTGTGGGTGCTTGTGCTGCTGTTTGCGGCACTGATGTCCCTGCCGTTCCTCGTACCTCACTGCGGATTCACCGCCTTGTTCGGCTTTATCCCCCTGCTTTGCATGGAACGCATTGCCTCAATGCTGAAAATCAGGAGGGTATGGATATACCACTACAGTGCTTTCGTCCTTTGGAACGTGTGCACCACTTTCTGGGTGAGCAACGCTACCATAGGAGGCGGCATCTTCGCCGTCCTTGCCAACGCACTGCAGATGTCCCTGATATTCGGTGTGTTCAGGTTCAGCCGGAAATATTTCAAGGGGGCGCTGCCTTATATCTTCCTTGCGGTGATGTGGATAGCGTGGGAGAGGGTTTATTTCGATGTGGATATTTCATGGCCGTGGCTCGTTCTGGGCAACGCCTTTGCCCGCAGCCTTCAGTCCATACAGTGGTATGAGTTCACAGGTACCCTCGGCGGCTCCCTGTGGGTGTGGGCGAGCAACCTCCTCCTGTTTGCCCTGATGGTGTCCCTGTCCGACGGGAGCTGGGCGTTCAAGTACAATGCCAAGGCCAAGACGGCCCTTGTTTCATCATGTGTGATTGTCATCGCCGCCCCGTTCATCCTCTCGAAGATAATGTTTGACAGATACCAGGAGAAGGAGAATCCGGTGGAAGTGCTTGTGGTCCAGCCGAATTTCGACCCTTACCAGAAATTCAAGGCCCTGCCGCAGTCGAAGCAGACGGCAATCCTTCTGGACCAGGTCAGGAATTCGATCAGCGACAGGAAAGTGGAGCATGTGGAAGACAGCGACAGCACTGCGGCCGATGCTTCCGGCATTTCCCCTCTGCTCGTCCTTGCGCCGGAGACTTTCACAAGCGACATCATTACCAATGACTACCTTCTCAGCCCAACATACCGGAGATTCACCGGTTTCCTGAAAGACTATCCGGGTGTGGACATCCTTTTCGGTGCGTCTTCATATACATACTATAATCAGCCCGAGGCACCGTCTTATACGGCCAGGAGGGTCAGGGACGGCAGGTGGGTCGAGTCGCATAATTCCGCCCTTGTCGTGGACGGGAGCGGCAGGGCGGAGATTTTCCACAAGAGCAAGCTCGTCGTCGGTGTCGAGATGATGCCTTACCCGTCAGTGTTCGCCCCCCTTGACGAAAAGCTCGGCGGAGTATTCGGCAGGTGCGTCGGGCAGGATGAAATCTCTCTGCTTCACTGTGGGGACATCCCGTTCGGCTGTGCCGTATGCTATGAGTCTGTCTACGGGGAATATTTCACCGGCTATGCGAGGAAGGGGGCCCGTTTCATGACGGTAATCACCAATGACGCATGGTGGGGGAATACCCCGGGATACAGGCAGCATCTCAGCTATTCTTCTTTAAGGGCTATAGAGACACGCAGAAGTATAGCCCGCTGTGCAAATACCGGCATATCCGCGATAATAGACCAGCGCGGCGTCATCCATGAGCAGACCCCGTGGTGGGAGCAGGCGGTAATCCGCAGCAGTGTCAATATGAATGACAAGATAACCCTCTTTGTGAAATACGGGGACATCACCGGCCGGGCATGCACATTCATATTCGCCCTGCTGGCCCTTTCACTTTTAGTGAAGATGGTATTGTGGCGTAAATCACGCTAATCCTGACCGGGATCCTGTAACGCCGGCTTTACGAGGCTGAGGTAGCGGCCTGTCACCGTGCCTTTGCTGTCCGTCGACAGGACCAGCGGCATTGCCGTCAGGTCGAAGGCGTCGAACAGTGCCTGGGCCTGGCCGGGATATGACGAGAACAGCATATCCATGTCCACAAGCAGGACACGTATTCCCTTTCCGTTTCCTGTCAGCAGGGAATCCGCCGCTTCTATCTCCGCCTTGCATACAGGGCAGCCTTCCGTGTGGAATATTATATAGCTGGTCTTTCCGCCGGTCTTCCCGAGCCTGAATTTACCTTCTTTTGATTTGACCGTATTGCCCGGGCCGGGCTTCTTAAGCGTGCCGTTTACCCTTATATCGGGTATCGGGGAGCCTTCAGGGGCTTTTGACAAGAGGTCTTCAAGGATCAGAGCAAAACTTGTCACTTTCAGGGAGTCATCCGCGGTCCTCCACGCCGGATGGGAGAGTATCTGATTGCGTATCAGGCTGTCGAGGGCGCATTTGTATGCATCCCCGCGCCGGTTTGTCAGGTAATACATCAGGTCCCCGGTCATCTGCTTGAACAGCGTGGTGTCACCATTTGCCGCGGTGGCTTTTTCTATGTGGTCGGCGACGAGCCGGATGTCTGAGCATTTTATGCTGTCTCCGAAAGGCGCGAATACCTTGTCATAGAACTTTGCGGACTCTTCCGACCCGTATTCCATCTCCACGGGAGTGAGCTCCCGTTTCAGCAGCTGTTCCATGGCCATGGCGTCCAGCCTGCGCCCTATGATTTTCCCTTGCGGGTCCACGAGGAAGAGCCCGGGGGTCTGGAGTATCCCGTATTTTATCTGGAAATCGGATTCCGAATGAGGGTCCCACAGATGGAATACCCGTGTGTTTGAAGTGTTTATATCCATCTGCAGACGGACATACCTCAGCCACTCCGCCCTGTTGCGTCCGGTGCAGACTGCATAGAGGTCAGCAGGAAAGTCGTCGTTTTCGATTATGTTGCGCAGCATGATGGTCTCGAGCCTGCATTGTGCGCAGTCTGTCGCGTAGAAATAGAGGATGCTGTATCTGCCTTTTCCGGTCAGTTCCTGTACTCCGGGGGCTCCGTCAGGCGTCCCGAACAGCCTCATGCTGTTCCCGAGCGAGTCTTTCAGGACCACCTCCGGGGCCTGCATGCCTATCAGCGACTGTCTGTTGAATTCGGCGAACATCCTCGCCCCCATCAGCTCCATGTCGCTGCGCATCTTCACCTTCCCAGGGAGGAACCAGCTGTCGCACATGTGTACGGCTACAGCCTCTACGCCCATCACCTTCGATTCCGTGTAGTAGGAATATATTTCCAGTGCTACCGCCTGCCTGACCAGAGAGTCGGAGCAGCTGCCCACGAGAAAGTCTGCCTCCTGCATCTGCACTTCCACCGGCCGGGTGATGATTGCGTCAAGGTATTCCCTGACTTTTGCGGATACCGCCTCAGCCTTTGCCGAGTCCAGCTCCGCTCCGTCCCGGCCTGCCGTCCTGGCCATGAGCGGGACGCCCTGCAGCAGGAGCAGCATCACCATCCATGCCGCAGATGAGAATATGTGCCTGGACGTATGCATGGGTCAGGAGCCTATTCCCGGCAGCTCCACCCCTTCCGGCACGAACTGGGATGTGTCCCCGTGGTGCTTGATGATGTCCCGGACAGCTGTTGACGAGATATGGGCGAACTCCTGGGCCGTTGGTATGATTATAGTGTCGATGTCGGGGGCGAGCTTCCTGTTGGCATCGGCGATCGACCTCTCCGTTTCGAAGTCTATCATGTTCCGCACCCCTCTCACGATATGGTGTATCCCCAGCTCCCGGCAGGCGTCCACGGTCAGGTTGTCATAGTGTATGACACTGACCCCCTTCAGCCCGGCTGTGGCCTGGCGGATGATTTCCATCTTCTTCTCTGTGCTGTAGAACCCTTTCTTGTCGATGTTTATGCCTACAGCCACCACCACTTCGTCAAACATGGCCAGGGCGCGTTTGAGAATATTCAGGTGGCCTGCGGTGAACGGGTCGAATGACCCCGGGAATAATGCTTTACGTGTCATAGCTGCCAGTCGATTGGGGCCTTGCCTTCTTTGGTCAATATTTCATTCGTCTTTGAGAAATGCCGGCACCCGAAAAACGCCCCACGGGCGAGCGGGGAAGGGTGTGCGGCTTCCAATACATAGTGCCTTGATGTGTCTATGAGGGCTTTCTTGCTCCGTGCGAAATTCCCCCAGAGGAGGAATACCACCCCGTCGAGGTTGTCCGATATGTACTTGATCACCGCGTCGGTGAATTCGGTCCATCCGATACCGCTGTGTGAAGCCGGCTGTCCTGCACGGACCGTCAGTACAGCATTCAGGAGCAGCACTCCCTGCCTGGCCCATTTCTCCAGGTCCGGGTATCCGCTCATGGTTATCCCCAGGTCGTCATGTATCTCCTTGAAAATATTCTTGAGTGACGGAGGAGCAGGGACATTCGCGGGGACAGAGAAAGACAGTCCCATGGCCTGGCCTGCTCCGTGGTACGGGTCCTGCCCCAGGATCACTACCTTGACATGGTCTACAGGCGTCAGTTCAAATGCCCTGAAGATCTGGCTGCCGGGAGGATATATCTTCCTTCCCTCGGCCTTTTCTTCATGAAGGAAACGCACCATGGAGGCGAAATACGGCTTTTCGAATTCGTCGGCAAGTGCGGCTTTCCAGCTCTGTTCTATCTTGACTTCCATTAGAATATTGCGCTGATAACGTCTTCAATGGTCTTGACGTAGACAAAGGTAAGGCCTTTTATGTATATTTCCTTTATGTCCTCGACATCCTTGCGGTTGTCTTCCGAAATGATGATGGTGTGGATTCCGGACCTTTTGGCGGCAAGGATTTTCTCCTTTATGCCTCCGACCGGCAGCACACGGCCCCTGAGGGTCATTTCGCCTGTCATGGCTATCCCGCTCCTGACCTGCCGGCCTCTCAACGCGGATACCATCGAGCTCACCATGGTGATACCGGCGGAAGGGCCGTCCTTCGGTACAGCCCCTTCAGGGACATGCACGTGGATGTCTTTCTTTGAGAACTCCTCGTATGCCATGTTTGCAAGCTGCGGATGCGCCTTGATGTACTGATAGGCTATCGTGGCGGATTCCTTCATCACGTCCCCAAGGTTTCCTGTCATGGTCAGCACTCCCTTACCCTCACTCACCGAACTTTCTATGAAAAGGATTTCGCCGCCCATCTCGGTCCATGCGAGTCCTGTTACTACACCGGGAGCCTCATTGCCTTTCTGCATGTCATGGAAACTTGTCGGCAGCCCGAGGTATTCTTTCAGGTGCTCCGGCTTGATGGTCACGGGGTAGTCCAGGCCGAGTGCGATCTTCTTGGCCGTCACCCTCGCTACTTTGGCTATCTGCTTTTCAAGCCCCCTGACACCTGATTCGCGGGTGTACTCGTCTATTATCTTCGCTATCGCGGCCGGGCTGAACCTCAGGTCCTTTTTCCCGAGCCCGTGCTCCTCCAGCTGTCTCGGTATGAGGTAGTCCTTGGCTATCGCCGCCTTCTCCTCCGCAAGGTATCCGCTCACCTGTATCATCTCCATCCTGTCCCGGAGTGCCGGCTGGATGGTGGACGTGGTGTTGGCCGTCGTGATGAACAGCACGTTGGAGAGGTCGTAGTCTATGTCCAGATAGTTGTCATGGAACGTGGTGTTCTGCTCCGGGTCGAGCGCCTCCAGCAGTGCGGAAGACGGGTCCCCCTTGAAATCGCTGCTGATCTTGTCTATCTCGTCGAGCACTATCACAGGGTTCGATGTGCCGGCCCTGTTTATCCCGTTGAGTATCCTGCCCGGCAGGGCGCCGATGTATGTCTTCCTGTGCCCTCTGATCTCGGACTCGTCATGCAGGCCACCGAGGGCTATCCTTACGTACTTGCGCCCCAGGGCCCTTGCTATGGACTTCCCGAGGCTGGTCTTGCCGACGCCCGGAGGCCCCCACAGGCAGAGGATAGGGGACTTCATGTTCCCTTTGAGCTTCAGTACGGCCAGGTACTCGATGATCCTCTCCTTGACTGTCTCCAGCCCGAAGTGGTCCTTGTCCAGGACTTTCTGTGCATGCTTCAGGTCCAGGTTGTCCTTGGACATTTCCCCCCACGGAAGGTCAAGCATGAACTGGATATAGTTGTACTGCGTGCTGTAGTCCGGCGAATTCGGGTTGCACCTTTCCAGCTTTGCCATCTCCTTTTCGAAAATCTCCTTCACGCTGTCCGGCCATATCTTTGTCTCGGCCTTGGCGCGGAACTTCTCGAAGTCCTCCATCTCGTCCATACCGAGCTCTTCCTGTATGGTCCTTAGCTGGTTGTTGAGATAGTACTCCCTCTGCTGCTGGTCTATCTCGCTTTTCACCTTCTGGTTGATGTCCTGCTTGATTTTCAGAAGCTCTATCTGCGTGTCGAGGACCGCCAGGAGCTTCATTGCCCTGACTTTAAGGTCTTCGTACTGCAGAAGAAGGACCTTGTCCATGAAGTTCTCGACATCGATGGTTGTGGCTATGAAATTGACCAGGAACTCGAAATTGTCAATCGACCTGAGTGCCGACATGGCCTCCTTCGGCACGAATGAAGCATATCTGAGTATAGTGACCGCCTTTTCTTTGAGTGCATCGGCGATGACCTTCACATTCTTGTCGGCGGCGTCCGGGACCGTATCGGACAGATAGTGCACCTGCCCGAGCATATAAGGATCGTATTCAACGATGGTCTCTATTTCGAAACGCTTGAATCCCTGCAGGATAGCCGTTATCGTACCGTCCGGCATCTCGAGCGTCTTGACTATTTTCGCTACGGTGCCGAAACCGTACAGGTCTTCTTTCGTAGGCTCCTCTACGGTGATGTCGTTCTGCGGAACTGCGCCTATGAAATTGTTGTTCTTCTCTGCATCCTCAATCAGCCTTATCGATTTCTCCCTGCCTATCGTGATCGGATATACGGCGCCGGGAAAAAGCACTGCATTCCTGAGTGCAAGGATCGGAAGGGACTCCGGAAGCTCGCTCTCGTCTATCTTCATGAAACTGTCCCCTGAAGGGATGACAGGTATAATGCTGACTTCCGCCCCTGACGGTGCCAATATGTCTTTAATATCTTTCATACCTTTATTATAATATAAGTTCGGGAAACCGTCGGACCATGCTCTCTGACAATTTGTCAGTATCCGTGTCCGGCAATTCCGGAGCGCGACTATGGTCAATGTTTATGCCAGAGATGGACACATGACAAATATACGCAGAAGCCGAGTGCAGAACAAATTTTATTTGCTCTGCCGAGGCGCAACAGTATATGTGGACACGAAGTGGCCAAATATACGCAGAAGCCGAGTGCAGAACAAATTTTATTTGTTATGCCGGGGCGCAACAGTATATGTGGCCGTCAGGTCAAATATAAGACGAAAATTGAAAATAATTTCATTTATGATTTTGAATATTAAAAAAATAAGTCTACTTTTGCACTCCTATTCGGGAATACAGTAATGAATTTAAATATAAATAATTATGACTAAGGCAGAAATTGTAAACGAAGTTGCTAAGGCTACAGGAATCGAGAAGATTGCAGTCCAGTCAGTCATCGAGGCTTTCATGGATTCTGTAAAGGGCTCGCTTGCAAAAGGCAATCCTGTGTTTCTCAGAGGGTTCGGCAGCTTTATCATCAAGCACAGGGCTGAAAAGACAGCCAGGAACATCACCAGAAGCACGACAATGACTATTCCAGCTCACGATATCCCTGCATTCAAACCTGCTAAGGTGTTCGTGAACGAGATAAAGAAATAACTGATCCTTAAAAATTAATTGCTATGCCAAGCGGTAAAAAAAGAAAGAGACATAAGATGGCGACGCACAAACGTAAAAAACGTTTGCGCAAGAACAGGCACAAGAAGAGAAAGTAGTCTCTCGGTCTGCCATTTTAGCAGTTGCTGAATTGAAGAGGCTGTCCGGACTTTAAGGGCAACCTCTTCTGCTTTAAATGACAAGATGTCAATGGATGAATCTGTTAAAGATCTTATTGTAGATGTAAATCCTACTGAAGTCTCGATAGCCCTGATGGAGAACGGGCGTCTGATCGAGCTTAACAAGGAGTCCAGCAAGGGCCACAGCTTTTCTGTGGGGGATGTCTATCTGGGTAAGGTGAAAAAGCTGCTCCCGGCCCTGAATGCTGCCTTTGTGGATATAGGGGATGAGAAGGAGGCGTTCGTACACTATCTTGATCTGGGGTTGTATTTCAACGCGTTCGACGAGTTTGTCAAACGTCTGAACCCGAATACGGACAAGAAGGGCGTCTACTCCCACATCAAGATAGGGCCCGTGCTCGAGAAGGAGGGCAAGATAGAGAATGTCCTCACTCCCGGACAGATGATGATAGTACAGATCGTCAAGGAGCCGATTTCCACCAAAGGGTCGCGACTGACTGCAGAGATTTCATTGGCAGGACGTAATGTGGTGCTTCTGCCTTTTGCCGAAAAGGTAAGTGTATCCCAGAAGATCACCTCCAAGGAGGAGAAAAGGAGGCTTGAAGCGCTTGTGAAGAACATATTGCCCAGGAATTACGGAGCAATTATCCGTACGGCGGCTGAAGGGAAGAACGCAGCCGTGCTTGATGCGGAGATACGGTCGCTGATCGACAAGTGGGAAAGCTCATGGGACAAGATTGCAAAATCCAAGTCTGTCCAGCTGCTTTTTACCGAATACAGCAAGACCACCACCATTCTGAGGGATCTCCTGAACGATTCGTTCTCGAATATCTATGTCAATGACGAGAATATATACGAGGAGACCCGCAAGTACATATCGCTGATTTCTCCGGAGCAGGAGAAAATCGTGAAACTGTACAGGGAACATACGCCTATCTTCGACCATTTCGAAGTAACGAGGCAGATAAAGAGCTCATTCGGGAAGGTGGTCCCGATCAGGCAGGGGGCATATCTGGTAATTGAGCATACCGAGGCCCTGCATGTGATCGATGTGAACAGCGGCATCCGCTCGAAGAACAAGGAGCAGGAGCAGAATACGTATGATGTAAACTGCTATGCTGCCGAGGAGATTGCCAGACAGCTCCGGCTCAGGGACATGGGAGGCATTGTAATCGTCGATTTCATAGACATGGAGTCGAACGAGCACAAGAACAAGCTTTTCCACTACATGCAGGAGCTGATGCAGAACGACAGGGCCAAGCACAATGTTCTCCCTCTCACCAAATTCGGCCTGATGCAGATAACACGCCAGAGGGTGAGGCCGGCGATAGAGATCAATACTACGGAAGCATGTCCGGTCTGCCACGGGACAGGGAAGATTTCTTCGAGCGTGGTGATCGACGAGGCGATAGAGCGCAAACTTTCGTATTATGTGGCGGAAAAGGGGATAAACTCATTCATCCTGAAGGTGAGCCCTATTCTGGGGGCGTACCTGACAAGAGGGTTCAGTTCCATAGTCCGCAAGTGGAAGAAGAAGTACAGGTGCAAATTGAAGGTAGCAGAGGTTACAGACTTCACTGTCCTGCAGAATGAATTTTTTACTGAAAAAGGAGACAGGCTCGAATGAGCCGTCTCCTTTTTCAGTTTACTTGACAAAAGCCGCAATTGTCATATAATAAGGACAATAAAAAAAGTTTCATAGCGATTTATTTCATATCTTTACCGCCCGAAAATCAAAGCTGGAACTGATATGCCGAACAATACCTACAAAGATACCATCACGCTGAATGATGCCGTCCGGATTTCCGGACCTTCAGCGTTCAACATCATGATCAAGCCGGCGGGCTCGCTGTGCAACCTCGACTGCCACTATTGCTACTATCTCGACAAGTCCGACATTTACGGGGGGCGGGAGCCGAGGATGAGCATAGACATGCTGGAGACCCTTGTCAGGGAGTACATCGCGGCCAATGATGTGCCGGAGGTCACTTTCAACTGGCACGGTGGCGAACCTCTGGTACTCGGCCTGGATTTCTACAGGAAGGCGATTGAATTCGAACAGAAATACGCCGCGGGGAAGGTGATACACAACACCCTGCAGACCAACGGTACGCTCATCACACAGGAATGGGCATCCTTCTTCCGGCAGAACAATTTCCTGATAGGCATCTCGATTGACGGCCCACAGGACATACACGACAAGTTCCGCAAGGACAAGGGGGGTGCACCGACCTTCGACAAGGTGATGCGCGGGCTTACCATCCTCTACCGTACAGGTGTCGAGTACAATACGATGTCTACCATAAACAAGGCTTCAGAGGGACGCGGGCTTGAGGTCTACCAGTTCCTGAAGTCTCTGGGGACCAAGTATATGCAGTTTATGCCTGTCGTCGAGCACATCAAATATCCCCTGCTGCCGGGAGGCAAGCCGGACAAGGGGGCCAGGCCGCATATCGTCAACCCGTCCGAGGAGGGGGCGGTGATATCACCGTGGTCCGTAAGTTCAATGGCCTACGGCAAGTTCATGTGCGATATATTCGACTACTGGGTCAGGAACGATGTCGGCCAGTGGTTCGTGAATCTGTTTGACTCCACTCTCGCGTGCTGGTGCGGGGAGCAGCCCGGGACATGCGTATATGCCGAGACATGCGGGGGCAACACCGTCATCGAGCACAACGGGGACCTGTACCCTTGCGACCATTTCGTGTACCCTGAATACCTTCTCGGGAACATCTACGAACAGGAACTGCGTGATATGATGACTTCCGACAAGCAGGTGAAGTTCGGTATAGAGAAAAGGAACGGGCTCCCTTACAAGTGCATGAAATGCAAATACTTCTTCGCCTGCCACGGTGAATGCCCGAAGCACCGGTTCAACAGGACGGAGTCCGGGGAGACCGGACTGAACACACTCTGCGACGGATATTACATGTTCTATTCCCATGTAGCCCCGTACATGGACAAGATGAAGGAGCTCCTTATGGAGAAGAAGGCCCCGGCAGGTGTCATTCCGTGGGCCAGGATGATGAAAACACGCTAACTGCATTAATATTGGAAATGAAACGGATTTTAACTTTTTCTGCGGGCCTTTTGCTATGGGCGGCCGCATGCTTTTCACAGGAAAAGCAGGAGTACAGGGCCTACCTTGTCTCCAATGCCCATTTCGACTCCCAGTGGAACTGGGATGTACAGAAGTCGATAAGGGAATATATCCCCAAAACCATGGACAGGAACCTGTTCCTTCTGGAGAGGTATCCTGACTACATCTTCAATTTCGAGGGCGGGATAAAGTACTCCTGGATGAAGGAATATTTCCCCGAGAAATATGACCTTGTTAAAAAGTACATTGCCCAGGGCAGGTGGCATGTCACAGGAAGCACCTGGGACGCCACGGACACCAACATCCCTTCCCCGGAATCCTTTACAAGGAACATCCTCTACGGTCAGCACTTCTACAGGGAGGAGTTCGGAGTGGAGGGGACGGACATCTTCCTTCCTGACTGCTTCGGTTTCGGATGGACCCTTCCGACCATAGCCGCCCATTCCGGGCTTATCGGCTTCTCCACCCAGAAACTGCAGTGGAGGAACAGGCCATTCTACGGCGACAGCAAGATTCCTTTTGAGATAGGCCTGTGGCAGGGTGTGGACGGTTCCCGTATCATGCTTGTTGCCGATGCGCACAACTACACCAGCAGGTGGCGCTATGAAGACCTCAGCAGGAATGAAAAGCTCCTTGGCATCGCTGAAAAGTCCCCGATAAATACTGTCTACCATTATTATGGTACAGGCGATACGGGCGGTTCTCCGACGATAGAGTCTGTCCGTGCCCTCGAGTGCGGCCTTGCTGGAGACGGCCCTGTTAAGATCATAAGCGCCGAGAGCGACAGGCTCTACAAGGATTATCTCCCTTTCGGTGATCATCCTGAACTTCCTGTATGGGACGGTGAGCTGCTTATGGACGTGCACGGTACGGGCTGCTATACATCCCAGGCTGCCATGAAACTCTACAACAGGAGGAACGAGCAGCTTGCAGACGCTGCGGAAAGGAGCGCCGTAGCTGCAGACTGGCTCGGGACGGCAGAGTATCCTCAGGATTTCCTGTCTGAAGCGTGGAAGCGTTTCATCTGGCACCAGTTCCATGACGACCTTACCGGTACGAGCCTCCCGAGGGCATACGAATTCTCATGGAATGACGAACTTGTTTCCCTTAAACAGTTTGCCGGGGTCCTCACTTCTTCTGTCGGGGCGGTCTCTACGGAGCTCGATACTGACGTCAAGGGACTTCCTGTGGTAGTGTACAACCCGGTGGCGGTCCCTGTGTCCGGCATGGTGGAGATATCCGTGCCATATCAGGGAAAGAAGGTGTCGGTCTATGGCGCCGACGGGCGTCCTGTTCCTTGCCAGATCATTTCTTCCGAGGAGGACGGCATGACGGAGCTCCTGTTCCAGGCGGCTGTCCCTGCCGCCGGGTATGCGGTCTATGATGTAAGGAAAGGTGGGCGGTCTGCTGCCTCTTCTCTGAAAGCGGAAGGGAACACCATAGAGAACAGCATATACAAGGTGACTCTTGACGCTAACGGGGACATATGCTCCATCGTCGACAAACGCTGCGGCCGGGAGCTTGTAGAAAAGGGCATGGCAGTCAGGCTGGCCATGTTCACCCACAACCCTTCCTATCACTGGCCTGCATGGGAGATCATGAAGACCACGGTGGATTCCGAGCCGGTCCCTGTGACGGACAATGTAAAGATTACCGTAGCGGAGTCCGGTCCTGTAAGGGGAGCCCTCCGTGTTGAGCGCACCCACGGAGATTCGCGTTTCGTACAGTATATTTCCCTGACAGAGGGAGGGTCTGCTGACCGTATAGATATCCGCAATGAAGTTGACTGGAACAGCCCGGATGCCCTTCTGAAAGCCGAATTCCCTCTGTCCGTATCAAATCCGGAGGCTGTCTACGACCTCGGTGTCGGCTCTGTAGCAAGGGGCAACAATGTCCCGACAGCATATGAGGTATATGCCCAGCAGTGGGCCGACCTTACTGACAAGGACGGAAGCTATGGCGTATCTGTCCTCAATGACAGCAAATACGGGTGGGACAAGCCGGCGGACAATACCATCAGGCTCACTCTCCTGCATACGCCTTCCACGAAAGGCGGATACTCATATCAGTCACGCCAGGACTTCGGCCACCACGAGTTCACTTATTCCATCGTAGGCCATGAAGGCGACTACAGGGACGCAGGTACTGTGGCCAAGGCGGAAGTGCTTAACCAGCCGCTGAAGGCGTTTATTGTCCCTAAGCATAGGGGAGACCTCGGGCGCACCTTCTCATTCGCCGAAGTCACAGGCGGGAGCGTGGCTGTGAGGGCCCTGAAGCATGCCGAAGACATGGACGGATACGTGGTGAGGCTTTATGAGACATCCGGAAAGGGAGAGACCGCCGGTACTGTAAGGTTCGCTTCGGACATACTGGAAGCCAAGGAGCTCAACGGGAACGAGGACATAAAGGGAAGTGCCGATTTCAAGGGCAAAGAACTGACGTTCAATGTAGGGCCGTTCGGGATGAAGACTTTCTTCGTCAGGCTCAAGGACTATGGAAAAGAGGTCTCCACGGTAAAATCCGTGCCAGTCGAACTTCCGTTCAATGCAAAGGCCGCATCATACAACGCTTTCCGCTCTGATGCCAATTTTGACGGCAAGGGCAATTCCTATGCTGCCGAGCTTCTTCCGGAGACCCTGACCTACAGGGGAGTGGAATTCTGCCTCCAGGATCCTGTGGCGGAGAATGCCCTCAAGTGCAGCGGCGATACCATCGCCCTTCCGGCTGGGAATTACAACAGGCTCTATATCCTTGCGGCCTCCACATCCAGGGATATGAAATGTACATTCAAGGTGGACGGTACGGACTATCCTGCTGTCGTCCCTTATTATGGCGGCTTTGTCGGACAGTGGGGCCATACAGGCCATACGGAGGGTTTCCTGAAATCTGCGGAAGTGGCCTATGTGGGCACCCACAAGCACAGCATTATCAAGAATGCCGACCTGCCGTATGAGTTCACATATATGTTCTGCATCGGGCTTGACATTCCGGAAGGGGCACAGGCACTTGTCCTGCCGGACAACCCTCAGGTAGCCGTCTTTGCTGCCTCTGTAGCCTCCGACAGGAACAACCTTGCCGTCCCTGCATCCGACCTTCTCCGTGTCAGCCTTCCTGAACCGGAGGCCGGTGAGGCGCTGGGCTCTATGGGCAACCTGCTGAAAGGCAAGCCTGTAATCGAACGTACCGGCCAGGTCAACCAGTCAGAGCGTGCTGAGGCTGCCATTGACGGTGACATTGCCACCAAATGGTGTGACATCGGTGATGCCAAGCCGAAGTATATCACTGTCGACCTCCAGAAGGATACCCGGATCAAGGGGTGGTCCGTGATGCATGCCGGCCTGGAAGCCCTTGACTACATAGCCGAGGAGTACAGCCTTCAGGTAAAGGCAGATGGCGATGCGGACTGGAAGACGGTCGATACCGTTTACGAAAACACTGAACTTGAGACGGACAGACTTCTGCCTGAACCTGTCACCGCCCGCTATGTAAGGCTCTCCCTTTCAAAGCCGGACCAGAGTGAGGGCAATACCGCCAGGGTATATGAGTTCGTCGTATATTAGGCTTTAATGGCCTGGCATATAATAATAGAGGGTGACCCGCCGGGGTCACCCTCTTATTATATGCTATATACAGGAAAGCTCCAGCCAGCGGTTTTCCTTTGTTTCTATTTCTGCAAGTATTTCCCCGATGCGCAGGGAGGCTTCCTGCAGCTGACTGTATTGGAGAGAGCCGCTGTTCAGGTCGGCTTCCAGGGCCGCTTTCTCTGCGTTGAGGCTTTCCAGGTCCTTTTCAAGCTGTTCCAGTTCCCGCTGCTCCTTGTATGACAGCTTCTTCCTGTCCGGGGCCTGGGAGTTCGAGTCCTTTGCAGTGGCGCAGGACTTTTGCTTTACACTCTTTGCCGTCTTCTCTGCGGCCCTTTCTTCGGAGCGCTGCCGGGCCTCGTAGCCTTTTATGAACTCCCTGTACTGGCTGTAGCTCCCGATGAAGTCCTTGATCACCCCGTCCCCGCAGAACACGAAAAGATGGTCCACGAGCCTGTCCAGGAAGTGCCTGTCATGCGATACTATGATAAGCGAGCCCCCGAACTCTTTCAGATATTCCTCCAGGACGTTGAGTGTCACGATGTCCAGGTCGTTGGTCGGCTCGTCGAGCACCAGCAGGTTGGGCTGCTTCATAAGGATGGTGAGCAGGTAGAGGCGGCGTTTCTCGCCCCCGCTGAGTGTCCCTATCTTGTTGTTGAGCATGTCATGAGGGAAAAGGAACTGGTTCAGGAGCCTGGTGTCGTTCACGGTCTCCAGCACGGTGTCCTCGGGGTTGAAAGACATCCCGCTCTGCCGGTAGTAGCCTATTTTCAGTGACTCTCCGCGCTCTATCTCTCCTGTCAGCAGGCCTTTCCCATTCCTCTGCTCAGGTGGCATCGCGGTGTACTCCTGAGGGTCTGTGCATACCATCTCCGGAGTATAGTTACCAGTGAGAAGGTTGATGAACGTGCTTTTCCCGGCCCCGTTGCGTCCCACTATGCCGACTTTCTCGTATCTCTGGAAATTGTATGTGAAATGGTCAAGATAGCATTTGTCCCCGTAATGGAACGATACATCCTTGCAGTTGATTATCTTGCTTCCCAGGCGGGAGCTTCCCTGCACTTCCGCCAGTGAAACCTGCTTCTGCGTATATACCTGCGATGCCCTGTCCTTCAGGTCATAGAAAACGTCTATCCTGTATTTCGCCTTTCCTGTGCGGGCCTGCGGTGTGCTGCGCATCCACTCGAGCTCGCGGCGCAGGATGTTGCGGACCTTGTCGGTCTCGGCGTTGTAGTTGGCGATACGGTCCTCGCGCTTTTCGAGGTAGTTCTCGTAGTTCCCTCTGTAAGTGTATATCGCGCCGTGGTCCATCTCCATTATCGTGTTGCACACATGGTCCAGGAAGTACCTGTCATGCGTTACCATGAGCAGGGTGCAGCGTGCACGTGAAAGGTAGTTCTCCAGGAACTCTATCGCATCGATGTCCAGGTGGTTGGTAGGCTCGTCCATGATGAAGAAGTCCGCTTCCGATGCGAGCATCTCGACTATGGCCACGCGCTTCACCTCGCCTCCGGACAGTTCCTTCATCTTCTGGTCCGGATCCGTGAGACGGAAACTCGTCAGCAGGCTTTTCACCCTCCGTTCGTATTCCCAGTAATGCTCCTGGTCCAGATGCCTGGTGAACTCCGTGCTGTGGTCCATTATCTGGTCCATGATTCCCTTTTCCGGGTCATGCTCGTACTCCTGCTCCAAAAACGCTATCCGTATGTCTTTCAGAAACATGATCTTGCCGCCGGAGTCGGACTTGTCCTTGCCCGCGAGAATCCTCATGAGTGAGGTCTTGCCAGTGCCGTTCGGCGCGATCAGGGCAATCTTGTCGCCTTCGTTTATATTGAAGCCTATATGCTCGAAAAGGACCTTCGGCCCGTATGATTTCGAGATGTTCTCTATCTGGAGATAACTTGCCATAAAAACAGGATGTCTGAAAAACGCCGGCAAAGATACGCATAAACCTCCGTATTGGGAAGAGCCTCATGCTTTTATCTGGCAAGATGCTGTTTGAATTTTTACATAAAATCAATTCCGCAGTGTTTCGCACAATAGATTAAAAACACCTGCAATAATCACGAACTCATTGCAGGTGTTCTTTCCCTCTGATTGGAATCCGTCTTACAGAAGAACTTCGTGGTCCTGACTTGCATGACAGCGTTATTTCCCTTAACCCTTGTTCCGTGTCGTTTCACACATATTTTCTATCCGACAGCCTGTCTCCTCTTTTATTTTCTGCAGCCAATATCCGTCTATCCCTGCCTGGCATGCATAGTCTTCATAGCGGGAGACTACGCCGACGGCTTTTTCTATGAGGGCATCGGCTCCCTTGATGTTGTAGCGTTTGGCCAGTTCGAGCAGGTCGCTGCGAGAAATCTCGCAGTTCCTGTTGCATACGGTCATGCTGTGCCGGTTCACATATCCCGGAGCGGACGGATCCACAGAGAAGGTGAAATCGTAGGCTGGGGCGATATGCCGCACGCCGTCATCATTCATCAGGAAACTGAAGTTCTTGTTATGGTCGTCCACGTTTCCTCCTGCCACATTCATTACGGTCAGGAGAAACAGTTGCTTGAGTCCGGCCGGCATCATGTTCAGCCCGGCATCTTTCGCCATGAGGTAGTAGCTGTACTGATATGGTAGATTTTCGCCCATTCGTTGAACACCTTGTTGCCCCAGTGGTCTGGCAGCGAATCGGCGATGAAAGAAGGCAGCCCGCCGAAGAGTTTCCCGTCCTCGCCGTACACGGGCAGACCGTTCCTGACGGAAACGCTGTGGATGGAGGCCCGCAGGGGTGCGATGTCATATCCGCTGCCAAGGAAGTCGTGGTCAAAATAGAAACATACCTTTTCCGTGTACCGTTCCTTGTAGGCGACCAGCGAGCCGACTTTCCGGCCCCAAAGGAAAACATCAAGATTCCGTATCATGGTTGCTTCTCCTTACTCGTTTGGGTATGTACTTGTTCATCTGTTTCAAGGCCATCGGGGGTACGGGCAGTTCGGGCAGCAGGTCGGATAAACGCTGTTCCAACCCCAGCACGCGCAGGAGCGAAATGAAATTGTTGAGCGTGATGTTCCGGCTCATCCCCTGTTCAAGGTGGCTGATGGTGGTCAGGCTTACCCCGGACTTCTCGGCCATTTCCCTTTGGCTGATCCGGGCGGCAAGGCGGTACTCCTTCAGGCGCCTGCAAAGCAGGGCGATGATGTCCTGGTTTGACTTGAACTGAAAAAAGTTATCAGTTTTTACGCTTATATAGATATTTACCATCATCCAAAACCATTACGGGATAAAACTCTTGCAAATCCATAT
>CALVDL010000014.1 GCA_944326305.1 uncultured Bacteroidales bacterium | reverse complement strand
CCCGGGATGACAGGGATTCCGGTCATAAATGATAAAATATTGATTTTTAATATAATATTGTTAAACATAAATTCGTCATACTGACGTTAAAAATGGAGGTATTATGAAAATCAGATGTGCAGCAGGAACAGTTAGCAAGCTGTTGGCGATGGGGACCGGTCTGGTTCTGTTTACGATGTGCGGGAAGGACAGGAGCGATCCTGAAGGAGGGATGCCGGCCCCGGAGCCTCCTGCACATATTGACACACTATATGTTACAGGAGTGGAATATCCCGCAGGCTATGACTGGGTGAAGGATCAGGAATACGGGACCGTGGAGTGCCTGCTGTTCCTGGAGAAGGCAGGGGAGAGGATTTTGGAAGTGCCTGTGGGGTATTCTTATGAAACTGCGTCTGACCCGGATATGCACAGGTGTGTGGACGGGCATCTGTATACTGATTATTCAACTGACACAGAGACCGTCATAAAAAGGGACGGGGTCACCCTGTTCCGCTATCAGGGACGTGAGGTGATAACATGTTTCCACGTCTCGGACAGCAGTGACGTGTATACTGTCGGCAGGCCGCGTTCCGGCGGGCCTGGTTTCACTTTCAGGATGAACGGGCAGGAACTCATTGCCGTGGAAGAAGGGAAGGCTGTCTCCTGCATTCAGGAAAAGGACGGAAGGGTATATCTTGCATACAGGCAGGAGAGCCGGTCTGGCGGGGCAGCGGATACACGGCCCGGATACTACCTTTATGACGGCACACGGCCTGTCCTTATTTCGGAACTCTCTGATGATGAGGAGATACTATCCGTCTTTGTTACAGATACGGATGTGATTTATGTGGCAGGGTACAAGAAATGGGACATGATGCAGTCAGGATACCTGTACCGTGACGGGAAAAAGTATCCTTTGTCAGGGGAATACGGTACGCTTGCGGCCTGCCGCATATTGCATGACGGGGAAGGTATATACCTCGCGGGAATCTGCAATGACTCCATGAGCGGGAAATACCGCTATGCCGTATGGGACGGATCCGGCAGTCCGGTGTATACGCTGACTCCCGGCATGATTCCCTATTATTCGTTCGCGGAAGGCGGTGACGTTTATGATTTCATACAGTCCGAGGGCGTATTCAACGACATATCATGCATGAAAAACGGGAATGCGTTCTATTCATACGGCCAGGATCTGTCATCTTACGGGAACGCTCCGGCCGCTGTCTGCCGCGACAGCCTGTATTTTGCCTTTTCCGACAGAGGGGCCGGAAGAAAGCCGTGCATTGCGGCGGATGACCGTGTCAGGGATTATTCCTTCAACGGGTTCTTCACCGGGGTGTCGGTATGGTAGGGAAGGTCATTCTTCCCACCATATTGTGCGCGACATGTCCGGGTTAACCCGGATATTTACTTTGAGGGTTTCCTCGGGAAGCAGTTCCCCGATATTCTCCGGCCACTCTATCAGGCAGAGGTTGCCGCTGTAGAAATAGTCGTCTATCCCGATGTCCACGGCTTCCGAAAGCCTGTTGATACGGTAGAAGTCAAAGTGGTAGACTGTCTGTCCGGAGGATGTGATGTATTCGTTGACTATTGTAAATGTAGGGGAGCAGACCTGGTCGGTGACTCCCAGACGCCTGCACAGTGCAGCGGTGAAGGTGGTCTTCCCGGCCCCCATCGGGGCATAGAAGGCTATAAGCCTGTGCCGGCCCGCCTTTTCAAGAAAATCCCCGGCGGCCTTGTCGAGGCCGCCGAGGTCTTTGATATGGATTTCTGTCCTTGCCATTATCTTACGCAGCTTGTAAGTATCTTCATCCCGCCTTCATCCGGAATGAATGCCACGCCTTTACAGTCTGCCGGGATAAGTACTGTCTCGCCCTGGTGCAGCGTGACTTTGTTGCCTTCAGCGTCCTTGAGTGAGCCTTTGCCCTCTATGCAGATTACTACCAGGAAGGAATCCAGGCCGGAGAGGTCTTTGGTGACTTCCCTGTCAAGGTCGTAGAGCGATGTGGTGAAATAGCTGCAGTCCACAAGTACGTTTTCCAGATTCTTCTCTTTCCTGTACTCAGTCCTGTAGTCAGGGTATACCGTGTAGTCGATGGCGGCTTTGGCAAGTTCTGTATGCAGCTCCCTCGGCTTGCCGTCGAGCCCGAGCCTCCCGAAGTCGTATATCCTGTATGTGATGTCGGAGGTCTGCTGTATCTCGGCGATGAAAGAGCCCGAGCCGATGCTGTGGATGCGCCCTGCAGGAAGGAAGAACACGTCTCCCGGGGCCACTTTGTAGTCGTGGAGCACATCTGTAATCGTGTGGTTGTTGACCCTCTGCTCGTACTCGTCAGGGGTGATCTTCTGTGTGAGCCCGGACATCAGGTGCGCATCCTTGTCTGCGGCCACTACATACCACATTTCGGTCTTGCCCTTGGAGCCGTTGTGCCTTTTGGCGGCAAGCTCGTCGTCCGGGTGTACCTGGATGGACAGGTCCTGCTTGGCGTCGATGAACTTGATCAGGAGAGGGAACTCGTCCCCGGTCCTCTCATAGTTCTTCTGCCCGATGAGCCTGCCCTTGAATTCCTGCACGAGCTCCGTGATTGTCCTGCCGGCATATTCGCCGTTCGCCACTACCGATTCATTGCCTTTCACGCCGGAAAGTTCCCAGCTTTCACCTATATTGTGCTGGTCTGTAGTGATTTCCTTGAACGGGGCTATTTTCTCCCCGCCCCATACTACACTCTTGAGTATTGGTCTGAATTTAAGTGGATACATGTTATTGTCCTTGTTTTGATTATTTCATCTTGTCCAGCTGGTTCAGGGCGAAAGAATAGGCGCCCAGGGAGATGGCCTTGCTTGCACCGAGCTTTGAAATGGCCACGCCGATGCGCTTCTGCGGGTCGTATGTCACTTCCCTGTCGCTCCCGTAGACTTTTATCTTCCTTTCGTCGCCTTTGATGAACTGCTCGAATTCGGCTTCATTGTCCAGGTCGTAGACTTTCATCTGCACCCTGTTCAGCTCGTCCCCCGTGAGGGTGTGCATCTTGCTCCTGAGCATCTCCAGCAGGCCCGGCATGATGTATTTCTTCGCCGCAGTGATCCCGCCGCCTATTACTATCAGGCCGTCGATGAGGGTAACTGCGGTGGCCATGGCGTCTCCTGCTACCCTGCCCATGGTGTCGAATGATTTTCTGGCGGCCTCCTGGTCTCCGGCCCTTGTCCCTTCGGCTATGTCGAATATGTCCTTGGGCTCGAGTGTGTTGTCTTCGTTGCCGCTGAGCTGCCTGTAGACCCTTTTAACGGCCCTTATGGAAGCCCCGTCCTCGACGATGATGTCATGGTTGTCGGTATGGGGCAGGCAGAATGTCTCTACGCATGAATTGTCGCCCCTGTTGAGCTCCCCGTTTATCACGGTCCCTATCCCGAGGCCTGTGCCGAATGTATATCCTATAAGGTTTCTGTATCTTTTTGAAGAGCCGGCCTGCTCGAGCCTTGCGTTGATCTCCGGAAGGAGGCCTCCGAGGGCTTCCCCGTAGGCATAAAGGTCTCCGTCATTGTTTATGAATACCGGAAGCCCGAATTCGGCGCTGAGGTATGGTCCCAGGGCGACGCCGTCCCTGAATGAGGGGAAGTTTGGCAGGTAGCCGCCGATTATCCCGTTGGGGTAGTCCGCCGGTCCGGGGAATGCGAAGCTGATGGCCGACGGCTGTTCGTTGTCCTCCTTGAGTTTCCAGATTACTGCCCTGAATCCGGTGACCATTGTCCCGAGACAGAGGTCCAGGTCTGCCGCATTCGACGGCAGTGTGATCGGGTCGACAATGAATTCTCCTCCTTTCATGGCGCTGAAGACCATGTTGGTACCTCCGGCGTCCAGTGTCAGGACAATCCTGGGGTCATTAGTATAGTTTGCCATATCTTTAATTGTGAATTATAATTTGTCCAACAAATCTTACAAAGATACGAAACATCATCGAAAATCCCTTAAAAAATTCCTGTAGGTAAAACTTCCTCGCAAACGAGTCGGACCGCCTGTGGGTGTCCCTGTTCAAGCTGCAGCTTGCGCTGCCTACGGCTGCCGCCATACCGTGCATATCCGTCTGCACTTTCATCAGCAGTTTTGTCACTGCGAAAATCATAGACTTCATTCCCGGCAGCAAATGGGTGATAGGTTGATGCGAATTCCTTATATTTGCATTGACGCTGTCTTTGCAGCGGTTTAAGGAATGGACGACATGATTATCAGCGGAGACGGGGATCCGGTCTGCCGTATTTACTTCAGGACTTCTCCGGACGGGCTGGCCGCCCTGGTCCGGGGGTGCGGTCCGGTTTTCATTGTATATGACAATAATGTGGCTTCCTTCGCCTCGTCTGTAGCATCCATGACCGGGGCCGTGTCATCTTTCGGGACGGACGTCTCGGAAGAGGGGAAGACACTGGATACCGTAGCCGGCATATGCTCCTGGCTGCTTCAAAGCGGTGCAGACAGGAATGCCCTCCTGCTGGCTGTTGGAGGGGGTATCCTCACGGACATGGCCGGCTTTGCAGCTGCAATATACAAGAGGGGTATCGGTGTGGCATATATCCCTACGACCCTGCTTTCCCAGGTGGATGCTTCCGTAGGGGGAAAGACCGGGGTGAATTTCCATCAGTACAAGAACATTCTCGGGGTGGTCCGCCAGCCGCTTTTCACCTATATATGTATCCCGACGCTCCGGACCCTGCCTTATCCGCATATTCTGGAGGGCGCGGCCGAGATGATCAAGACTTTCATCATCAGGGACAATGGGGACAATTACAGGAAAGCGGTGTCAGTTTTTTCCGACATTGCCTCCTGCGGCGGAAGCCCGGATGCGGTCAAAAGAAACCTTCCGCTCCTTGAGGAACTTGTCAGGGAGGCGGTGCTGGTGAAGGCCGATATAGTCGCCCAGGACCAGTTCGAAGGCGGCCTGCGGCGGAAACTGAACCTCGGCCATACGTTTGCCCATGCCATAGAATGGTGCAGCCACAGGATTTCGCACGGCCAGGCCGTTTCAATGGGTATGGTGCTTGCGGCCAGGCTGTCCGAGAAGCTTTCCATCTGCAGTCCCGGACTTGCCGGGAGGCTTTCCGCGGACCTGGAGAGGTGCGGCCTCGATACTGTGTCGCCGTTTCCTGTCAGTGAACTCTCCAGTGCCATGGTAAAAGACAAGAAATCAGAAAACGGAAAGGTCTTTTTCGTCCTTATCAGGGACATAGGGGATACCGAGATAGTCCCGTTGTCAGTTGAGGATGTTGTTAATTTATTGTAACACAGATGATTTGCTCTACTATTCAGAATATGGGGGCCGAAGCTCTTGCCTCCGCCATAGAAAAATGCGAGATGGCCGAGGTCCGTCTGGACAGCTGCCGTCTCAGTCCGGAACAGATACAGCAGTGTTTCCTGTCCGATGTGCCTCTTGTGGCAACATGCAGGATAGCCGCACTTATGGAGAAGGACCCTTCTCTGACCGGGGAGGCCGCATCCAGGATAAGCGAGGATCTGCTTATAAAAGCCATAATAGCCGGGGCCAGGTATGTGGATGTTGAACTGGAAGCCCCGAGGAAGATGGCGAAGAGGGTTGCCCTGGCCGCAAGGGAGAACGGCACCGTCCTTATACGTTCATACCATGATTTCAGTGGGACCGGTACCATAGAGGAACTGCTGTCGGTGGCGGAGACGTGCTTCCGCCAGGACGGGGAGATTGCCAAGATTGTGACCATGGCCGTCTCGGACGGGGATGCGGAGCGCGTCCTGTCTCTCTATGGCAGTTTCGAGCCCTCGAGGCTGATTGCATTCTGCATGGGGGAAAAAGGCAGGGATTCGAGGCTTGGATGCCTCAGGAAAGGAGCTCCGTTTACTTATGCCGCCATAGATGGAGGGAATGCTGCCGCACCCGGCCAGTGGCCTGACAGTGAAATGTATACGGCGGTTTACGGTGAGTGGAAATACCGCCTGCCACGCGGTTCCGCGGACGGGGAAAGCCATGCACGGCAGATAAGTGTCCCGTGTTCAAAGAGTTTCGCCCAGAGGGCGATAATTGCAGCCGCCCTGTGTGACGGTGAGTCCCGTCTGGGCCATTATTCAGATTGCGGGGACAATGCCGCCGCAATCGATGCCGCCCGCAGCCTCGGCGCCGAGGTTTCCCTTGATGGTGACACCCTTGTCGTCAGGGGGGCCGGACCGGTGACGGCCGGATCGCGGCTTGACCATTCCGGTGTCCTCCATGTGGGTGAGTCCGGCCTCCTTGCAAGGCTGATGGTGCCGCTTTCCGCAGCCCTCTCTTCCGGAAAAGTGACACTTACGGGAGAAAAGACCCTTTCGGAACGTATCCTGTCCGGCATTGACG
Source organism: uncultured Bacteroidales bacterium (assembly GCA_944326305.1). Classification (GTDB taxonomy): domain Bacteria; phylum Bacteroidota; class Bacteroidia; order Bacteroidales; family UBA932; genus Cryptobacteroides. The sequence continues at coordinate 70,085 of CALVDL010000014.1, read as the reverse complement.
GGATCATGGGGAAATTCGGTGTCCGGGTCTCCGGCAGCCATGGAGAATGCCGTGTCCCTCTTGATGTTGAAGGCCGGTTGACGCCATGCAGGACAGAATTTTCGGGGACCAGCGGCTCTCAGCTCATATCGGGGCTGCTTATGGCCCTGCCTCTGGCCCGCAAGGATACTTCATTTACCGTGCATGACCCGGTGAGCCTCCCTTATATGTTCATCACTGTTGATATATTGAAGAAGTTCGGGATAAGGATTTCCGACGAGCTCCTTGGAGGTGATGACTTCATGCTCTCCTCCGGAAGCTGGGATTTCTGCAGCGATATACTGTTCAAGATAAAGGGCGGCCAGAGGTACAGTCCGGCATCATTCGCCCTGGAAGGCGACTGGAGCACCGCTGCCAATTTCCTTGTCGCCGGTGCGGTGTTCGGCCATGCCTCCCTTGCCGGTCTTGACATATCTTCCATCCAGGCCGACCTGAGCATCATGGATATACTGATGGATGCAGGGGCCAGTCTTTCGCAGTATGATGACAACGAGGGTGTCATTACAGTCCAGCGTTCCCCTCTGCACAGCTTTTCCACCGATGCCTCCAACTGTCCGGACCTTTTCCCGATCCTTTCTGTGCTCGCCGCATTCTGCCAGGGTACCAGCAGGATTGGCGGTGTGAGAAGGCTTGCCCACAAGGAGAGCGACAGGGGGAAGGCCATCCTCGGGATGCTTCTCCAGATGGGTGTCAATGCATCGGTTGAGGACGATACCATGATAATCGAGGGCCATTCCCTGGTCCAGAGGCTCCTCACCGGTACCCTGCTCAAAGGGGGCCTGTACCGGACTTTCCATGACCACCGTATGGCAATGGCGCTTTCGGTCGCCTCCCTCGGGGCCGAATCCCCGATAGAGCCCGATGACATTGAATGTGTCTCGAAATCATGCCCGATGTTCTTCAATCTGTTCAGGAGGCTTGTAATATGAATACTTTCGGAAAAAATTTCAGGATCTCCGTTTTCGGGGAATCGCACGGTGCCGGTATCGGCGTAGTCATTGACGGGGTCCCTGCCGGGATAGGACTTTCCGCAGAAGACTTCACTGCTGACCTCGCCCGCAGGAAAAGCGGGGCCCGGGGAACCACTGCAAGGAAAGAGGATGACATCCCGGAACTCCTCAGCGGGGTCATGGCAGGACATACCACCGGGGCGCCGCTTGCGGTGCTGTTCAGGAACGGGAACACGCGGCCTTCGGACTATTCGCTTTTCAGGGAGATGCCCCGGCCGGGACATGCCGATTTCGTCGCCGGAGTCAAATGGCATGACTGGAACGACCCCAGAGGGGGAGGACATTTTTCCGGTCGTCTGACCCTTGCCATGGTCGCCGCCGGTGTGGTGGCTAAGAAAGTACTTGCTTCAGGATACGTTTTGGACCGTCTGGCAGGCGCACGGCTCACAGCAGGTATTAAGGATGATGCTCCCATGTTTGCTGCAGAGGCATTGCTTACCGAGATCGGCGGTGTGCCTCGGGAGGCTGTGGAGAGGCCTGGCGAGACAGATCCGTCAGTCCTGTGGGCTTCCTGTCTGGACGGGGCTATAGCGGATGGAGATTCTCTTGGCGGGGTAGTGGAATGTGTGGTGAAAAATGTCCCGGCCGGTCTCGGCGAGCCGTTCTTCGGCTCTGTGGAATCCCTGGTTTCCCACCTTGTGTTCTCCATCCCTGGAGTAAGGGGGATAGAATTCGGGGACGGGTTCCGCGCATCGCGCATGAAGGGTTCGGAGCACAACGACCCTATCGTGAGCCCGGACGGCACCACTTCCGGCAACGGTGCAGGGGGGATAAACGGGGGAATCACCAACGGGAACCCGATAGTCTTCCGTGTTGCCTTCAAACCTACCTCAAGCATCCGCATGACTCAGCATACATGGAATTTCACCGACGGGAAAATCGCTTCCCTGAATATTCCTGGCCGCCATGACGTATGTTTTGCCCTGCGAACCCCTGTGATAGTAGAGGCGGCCGCCTCAATTGTCCTCGCAGACCTTCTGCTCTCCGTTATATAATGGCAGTAAAGAAAGCGGAAACATGAAAGATAGCAGGGCGGCCTTCCGGGCCGCCCTGCTGTCGCAGGCCACGGGCCTGCTCCTTAATAGGTAATTCGATGTAATTTAATGAATTAAATTCATCGAATTCACGTTAATTATATGCCACCAGTTTCTCTGCCGGGACTTTCAAAGCCTCCTTCAGCTGGTCGTCATATCTGAGCCTTATCTGGATTCCGGCCTCCTGGTAGTAATACCTGACTGCAATCTCCTCCTCTATGAACGGCCTGATCTCCTCCTTCTTGAGTCTGATGAACCTTTCCTTGTCAATGTCTATGGCCTTCTCCAGGGCGTCAAGCTCGGATTTCATGGCTTCGGTGAGGCCGTCGGTGTCGAGCTCTTCCTTCATCTGGTCGAACAGGGCCTTCGCACTGCTCCTGTAGTCGAATTCCTGCGTCTTTGCAAACTCAATGAACTCCTCGAAGTCGGCTTCCGAAAGATGGAAATCCGCGAGGGCCGGGATGCTGTCATGCTCGCGGACATATTTCAGTACGAAATTGTCTATCACTCCGGAGAGTACGAGCGAATATACGAGCCTGCTGTATGTAGGTGACGCTATTTCCACATCCGGAGTGATCCCTCCCCCGTCGCGGACTGTCCTGCCGTGGGCGGTCTTGAACTCCGATGTCAGCGAATCCGGGATGTGCCCTACGCTTCCGTCCTCGTTGCGGTGGCTGTAGTCAATCGCCTGGACGCATCTCCCGCTCGGGGTGTAGTATTTGGCTGTGGTGACTTTGAGCTGTCCGTTGTAGGCAACCGGCCTTATGCTCTGTACGAGGCCTTTCCCGAATGTCCTTTCTCCGATGATGGTCCCCCTGTCGAGGTCCTGTATTGCTCCCGCCACTATTTCTGACGAGGATGCGGAACCGCTGTCTACCATTATTATAAGAGGTATCGTCGTGTCTACAGGCTCGGATGTGGTCCTGTATTCCTTGAACGACTGCGGATCCTTCCCTTTGGCCGTGACCACCAGGGAGCCGTGCGGCACGAAAAGGGAGACTATGTTTATGGCCTCGGGCATCAGTCCGCCTCCGTTGCCCCTGAGGTCGAGGACCATGCGTTTCATCCCGGCCTGCTTCAGCTTGAAGTAGCTGCTGCGGATGTCGGCGGACACATTGTCGGTAAATCCGGTCTGCTTGATGTATCCGGTGGTGTCATCCAGCATCCCCGCGTATTCTACATCCGGGATGTGTATCCTTTCCCTTACTATAGGCACGTCGAGGGTGTCCCCGCTGCGGAGCTTTTTCACTTTGAACACTACCGTAGTCCCTGGTTTGCCCTTCATCTTGTCACTGCTCTGGGAGGCCTCGAGCCCTACTGTCGGCTCTCCGTCAATGGCGAGTATTTCGTCCCCGCACACCAGCCCGTTCCTGTATGCCGGCGAGTCCTTGTACGGCTCGTTGATGACCACGTTTCCCTCTTTCTTCTTGTAGATGATGGCGCCTATCCCGCCGTATGTCTTCGACAGCATCATCTGCAGGTCCTCATTCTCCTCCTCCGGGATGTATATGGTATACGGGTCGAGGTTCTCGAGCATGGCGTCCACGCCCGAACGCATTATGCGGTCCACCGGGAGCGAATCCACGTATGAGCGGTTCAGTTCTTTGAGGATTGAGTTCTGTATTTCCACCCACTGGCCGAGCTTGAAGCTCTTTGACTGGGCGGCGGCTGAAACAGAGATGCATATTGCGGCAGCTGCCGCGAAAAAAAGTCTGCAGTATTTCATTTTCGTTAATTTTTCATTGGCCGGAGGCCTTTCAACAAAAGGCAAGCCACAAATTTAAGAAAACTATCAAAAACTTTTTTACCTTTGCACCGTTTTAGAGGTAAATAAATGCAGTTATTATCATGAAGATCGTATTTGCAACGGGCAATAGCGGCAAACTGCGTGAAGCATCAGAGATTTTAGGCGGGGGGTTCGAGCTCGTTACCCCGGCACAGATGGGCATCACTGACGATGTCGAGGAGACAGGCCTTACTCTCAAGGCCAATTCAATCATCAAGGCCGAACATATCTGGAAAAGCTGCGGATGCAGCTGTTTCGCGGATGATACAGGTCTGGAGGTCAATGCACTCAACGGTGCGCCGGGTGTCTATTCCGCCAGGTATGCCGGAGTGGGCAGGGATTTCGGCAAAAACATCGACAAGGTCCTTTCCGAGCTTGCTGTCCTGAGGGCGGAATGCTCTATGGCAGAAGCTGTGGGCCTGAAGATGAACAGGTATTCCCGCAGGGCGCGGTTCAGGAGTGTCATTACCCTCATCCTTGACGGGAAGGAGCTTTTTTTCGAAGGGACCCTTGAAGGCAGCATCGCATATTACAGGTCCGGTAACGGCGGTTTCGGGTATGATCCCGTATTCATGCCGGACGAGTACCCGGGAAAGACGCTTGCTGACATTTCCGAGGAGGAGAAGAACGCCATTTCGCACAGGGGGAAGGCCTTGCGGGCCATGGCCGCCTTCCTGAACAGTGTGGCATGACAGTATCGGCAGAACTCATCGTCCTCCATCTCACCAAGACAGGCGATAACTCCATAGTGATCCATACCCTCAGCAGGGAGTATGGACGCAGGAGTTTTTTTGTCAGGGGAGTGGGGAAGAGTTCCATGATGACGGCGTTCCTGCCGATGAATATCATAGAGTGCGAGATTGCCGAGAATCCCCGTGCGTGCATGGCCACGGCCAGGAAACCGGTGCTTGTGTATCCGCTTTTGGGCATCAGGGACAGCCTCTACAAGAACTCCATCACCATGTTCATGAGCGAGGTGCTCTACCGTGCCATAAAGGAAGGGGCAAACGAACCGGGCCTGTATGACTGGTGCCGGGGCAGCATCCTCCTTCTGGATGCCCTCGAGTCCGATTTCAGCAATTTCCATATCCGTTTCCTTCTGGAGCTGGCCGTCTCCCTCGGGTTCAGGCCGTCCGTGGAGGAGCTTGCCCCTTTTGCAGGAGACGACCTCCGTCTCATTTCCCGTCTCATTTCCGAGCCTTTCAGCCGGGCCATGCTTGTGCCCATGACAGGCGCCGTGAGAAGCCGGATTGCCGCCTCCCTGCTCAAATATCTTGAATACCATACTGAATCGGCATTGAATGTCAATTCTTTACGGGTCCTGCATGAACTTCTGGCCTGAAGCGCCGGAAGGGAATCGTATTTTATTGGAATTACCATAATCCAAACAATTGTCGAACTCATATTATTTTATCATGAAACAATCTTTCAGACTGTTCCTTATTGTAATGACAGGTATTCTCATACCTTTTGCCGCATCGGCTCAGGTCACCACTTCGGGCATGAACGGCCATGTGACAGATGAGTCCGGCGAGCCTCTGCCGGGGGCGGCGGTCGTGGCTGTGCATGCCCCGTCGGGGACACAATATTCGGCTGTCACAAATACCGAAGGCCGGTATGTGATAGGCGGTATGCGCCCGGGCGGGCCGTATTCTGTCCGGATATTATATATAGGTATGGACCCTGTTGAGGTCAGTGACGTGGCTCTCATGCTCGGGGAGGCGTATGAACTGGACGCGGTCATGACTGCCTCGAATGAGCTCGATGCGGTGGTGCTCGTCGCGGAAAAGACATTCTCGTCTGGCAAGACGGGTGCAGGGGCCGGCTTCAGCCGCAGGAAGGTGGAGATGTCCCCGAGTATAGACAGAAGCATCTACGATGTGGTGAAGTATACCCCGCAGGCGTCCCTGAACAAGAACGGCGGCATATCGTTCGCCGGGATGAACAACCGCTACAACAGCTTCCAGGTCGACGGGGCCGTGGCGAATGACGCCTTCGGCCTTTCCACCACCGGGACGAACGGCGGACAGACAGGGGCCAACCCCATCTCACTTGACGCCATCGAGGAGATACAGGTAGTGGTAGCCCCGTTCGATGTGCGCCAGTCCGGTTTTACGGGAGGTGCCATGAACGCAATCACCAAATCCGGGTCAAACACTGTGGGCGGCACTTTCTACAGCTATTTCAACAACCAGGATTTCGTCGGCACCACACCGGGGCCCCTCTCTGAAGGCCAGTCGCGGGAGAAATACGATACGAGGCTTTCCCAGACATACGGATTCACCGTAGGGGCGCCGATAGTCAAAGACAGGCTTTTCATTTTCGCCAGTGCAGAGTACGGGAAGAACTCCAGCCCCAATGTGTATTCCCCGTCGGAGGGCTCTTACGGGTCCGTGGAGCTGAGCGAGGAGGTGGTGCTGCCGGACGGGACGTCCCTCGGACGGTATTTCAACGAGGAAATGGCCTCGGCCATGATCCGTCACTACGAGGACACATACGGTGTCGGGAATACGGGGGAGACATACTCCAGTCACCAGGTGACAGACAGGTCCGTCAATGCGATGGCCAGGATAGACTGGAACATAAGCGATGCCCACAAGTTCATGTTCCGCTACCAGTTCATGGACGCATATGCGGACAAGTATTCCTCCGGCCAGTATGAATATACTTTCAACGGCTCTTCCTACAGGCAGTCCAACAGGACGAACACCCTTGTAGCCGAACTTAACTCCAGGATTTCCGATGCGGTCTCGAACGAGTTCCGTGCAACGGCCGTCTTTGTCCGCGACGGCAGGACCGTAGAATACGGAGGGGCCAACATCTACATCGCCGACAACCTGACCATAAACCTCGGCACCGACTATTCCTCAGGGGCCAATGCAATGCATTCCGACACATACACCTTTACGGACAATGTGTCCGTCTACAAGGGGAACCATACCATCACGGCCGGGACATACAACGAGCTTTTCCGTTTCTACAATGTATTCCTGCAGGGGGCGTACGGCTCCTATGGGTTCACTTCCGTGAACGACTTCTTCAACAATGAGATAAACCAGGCCGGATGCCCGGGCCTTCGGTGCTTTTCTCCCCTCGTGTAGGGTTCCGGTGGCGTGCCGGACGTTCAGGGAAAACCCTTCTCAGGGGAGGAGCCGGACTGTTCACGGGACGTGTGCCTTTTGTATGGCTGCTGAATGCATACAACAATACCGGGATGGAGGCCAAGTCAGTCATTGTGAACAGTCCGGACAGCAGTTTCCCGCTTACCAGCGACCCTTACAGGGACATAATAGAATCGGGAGCCGCATCAGCAGGCGGGAAGGCCACCATAAATACCGTTTCTGATGATTTCAGGTACCCGCAGGTGTTCCGCGTGAACCTGGGGTATGACCAGGAGTTCGGCCAGGGATGGAAGTTCACTTTCGACGCCCTCTATTCCAAGACTTTCAACAATGTCTTTTTCGAGAACCTCGCCCTCAGCAGGACCGGGACGGTCTATGCCGTGGGCAAGGAGGCTGCAAGTCCTGCCAATACAGCCCCGTACTATACCGCTGACGGTACATACCAGGCTGTCGTGGCACTCAGGAACACGGACAAGGGATATTCGTATTCATTGAGCGGACAGATTGAAAAGAGCTTCCCGTTCGGCCTTGACCTTATGGCGGCATATACGTTCGGGCATTCATATTCGGTGAATGACGGCACATCTTCCGTCGCCCTTTCATGCTGGCAGTACAATTATTCCGTCGATACCAACTCCCCGGAACTGTCCCATTCACTTTTCGACAGGCCTCACAAGGTCATGGCATCCGTCTCATACACTTCACCGGTGTATTCCGGAGGGTTGAGGACGTCCGCGTCCCTGATGTATGAAGGTGGCAGCGGCCAGAGGTATTCATATACGATGAACGAGGCTGCTGATTTCAACGGGGACGGGCGCAACGGGAACTCCCTCCTCTATATCCCTACAGCCGCCGAGGTCGGCCTGATGACATGGGAGAATGAGGGGGATGCGGAGCGTTTCGAGCAGTTCATCCAGAGTGACAGGTATCTCCGCAGCCACAGGGGAGAGTGGTCCTCGAGGTATGCCGGCACAGGCAGGTTCGAGCATCATTTCGACCTGCACATCGTGCAGGATTTCATCTTTGACAAGAAACATGGGCGCAAGCTCCAGTTCGTAGTGGACTTCCTGAATATCAGTAACTTGTTTAACAGGGAATGGGGCCTGTACTATGACGGTGCGTACTACCGCAGGGTCCTTTCCGTCCGCAGCCTTTCCGGGGATTCCGACGGGAATATGACGCCTGTATATTCCTATATGGAGCCGCAGGAGCTGAGTATAGATGACTTCTACTCCAGATGGAGGTGCCAGATTGGCTTCAGGCTGACATTCTGATGCAATCCTTGAGCGGGAAACGGACTGGGACCGCACCGTCCGTTTCCCGTATTTGGTTCCCGCTGTTAAGAAATGATTAAAATATGTGGACTGGTTTATAAGAAAATTTGTCTCTTTTGTATAAATGTCTAACTTTGCGCCCGATATATCGCCGAGATTTACTTTATATTTATATTACCACTTATGAAACAAACAGTTAAATGTGTTTTTGCCGCTTTGGCGGCATTGTTTGTAGGAGGGGGTATTCTTTCTGCTCAGGTGACGACGTCATCTCTCAACGGTCTCGTTGTGGATGAGGCCGGCGTCCCTGTTGCCGGAGTGGCAATCCTGGCCACACATGACCCTTCCGGTACTGTCTACACGGTGATTACCAATGAGGATGGCCGTTACACTATCAACGGTATGCGTTCCGGCGGTCCGTATTCCGTTGAATTCTCCTGCCTCGGATACCAGCCTATGATCTATACGGATGTGACTCTGCAGCTTGCTGAAACATATAGCCTTAATGTGACTATGAAAGAGGACAGCGAAATGTTGAGCGAGGCTGTGGTCGTGGCGTCTGCAGCTTCAAAGTTCGCTGCAGAGAAGACAGGCGCCTCCACCAATATCTCCAATTCCCAGATGACCGCTCTCCCTACTGTCAGCAGGTCAATCGAGGATGTCACAAGGCTTTCACCTTACGGAGGCAACGGCATGAGCTTCGCCGGTACTGACGGACGTACCGCCAACTTCACTGTCGACGGTGCGAACTTCAACAACAACTTCGGCCTCAACGACGGGCTTCCTGGAGGCGGCAGCCCTATATCCCTCGATGCCATCGAGGAGGTGCAGGTGGTTATCTCGCCTTATGATGTCCGCCAGACCAATTTCATCGGAGGAGGCGTGAACGCCATCACCAAGTCAGGTACCAACACCTTCAAAGGTACTGCGTACATCTACCACAGGAACGAGAATATGCGCGGAAGCGCTGTCGAGGGAGAGGATATCGCCGGAGCCCGCGACAGGGACAGGACCACTACATACGGATTTACGCTCGGCGGCCCTATCGTCAAGAACAAGCTCTTTTTCTTCGTAAACTACGAGTATTCAAAGATACCTACGGTGGTGAACCGCTGGAGGGCCTCCCAGGACGGAAAGCGCGATCCGGATGCATATATTTCAAGGACGCTGGCTTCGGACATGGAAATGGTATCGAACTATCTGAAGGAAAACTACAATTACGATACAGGTTCCTACACTGATTTCCCTGCAGATGAGAGCAACCAGAAGATACTGGCACGCCTGGACTGGAACATCGCTGACAACCATCATCTTGCCGTGCGCTACAACTACACTCTGAATAAAGCCTGGAATTCTCCTAACGCTTCTTCTTCAGACTGCGAGACCCGTACTGTGGATGCACGTATGTCACAGTATTCGATGTCTTTCGCCAACTCGATGTATTCTATGGACAACATCGTGCATTCTGTTTCCCTTGACCTGAACAGCCGTATCAACGACAACCTTTCGAACCAGCTCCTCGCCACATTCTCCAAGCTTGATGATGTCCGCGGGACCAATTCGTCGGTTTTCCCGTTTGTGGACATCCTTGACGGAACCGATGACATACGTCCTTACATGTCTTTCGGCTATGAACTGTTTACATACAACAATGCAGTTCACAATACAGTGGCCAATGTAAGGGATGATATCACCTATTATGTAGGTACACACAAGATTACTGCCGGTGCAAGTTACGAGTACCAGATGGCTGACAACTCATATATGAGAAACGGTACCGGATATTACCGCTATCGCAGCCTGAGTGATTTTTATAATCAGGCAGAGCCTGAGACTGTATGTCTTACATATGGTTACGGAGATGACAACAACCCTGCGGCAAGGGTGCGTTTCCACAAGGTGGGGGTCTATGCCCAGGACGAGTGGAACCCTAACGACAAGTTCATGCTCTCTTACGGAGTCCGTCTCGACGGGCTGTTCTTCAGCAACAAGGACATCATGACCAACAACGCTATCCTTGCCCTCGACTACAACGGCCGCCATGTCGATACCGGCCTCTGGCCGTCAGGCAAGATATCCGTTTCTCCGCGCGTCGGATTCACCTGGGACATATTCGGAGACAAGAGCCTGAAATTCCGCGGAGGTACAGGTCTCTTTTCAGGACGTCTCCCGCTGGTGTTCTTCACCAATATGCCTACCAACTCCGGCATGGTGCAGAACAATGTAAAGATTCAGGTAGGAGATCCGCTTCTGAAAAAATTTACGAATAATTTCATCACGGATCCGGCAGCTCTCAAGGATTGTCTCAATTCAAAAGATCCGGAGAAGTTCCCTCTTACCATTTCTCCTGAAGACGGAGTGGTAGGTTCGTCTTTCGCTGCGGTTGACCGCAAGTTCAAGATGCCTCAGGTATGGAAGACATCTGTAGCCCTCGACTACGCCTTCCCGACTTCATTCCCTATGAGCATTTCCGGTGAATTCATCTTCAACAAGACTGTGAACGGTGTCTGCATGACCAACTGGAACGTGATGCCGGTAGACGGTTTCGTACGTCTTAACGGTCCGGACAACAGGCCTATTTACCCTGCGAACCATAAATACACCAAGACTGATGCGTTTGTCCTGACCAATACCAGCAAGGGATACGGCTATTCTGCAAACATCATGTTCAACATGTCTCCGGTAGAGGGACTCGACTTCACTGCATCCTATACTCACCTTGTTTCCAAGGAGCTTACAGGTATGCCTGGATCTGATGCGTCGAGTGCATTCACATATGTGCCTACGGTTGACGGCCCTAACAACCCGATCCTTCACAACTCTCAGTATGTGACACCGGACAGGTTCTTCGCATCCCTGACTTACCGTGACAAGTGCAACAATACTTTCAGCCTGTTCTACGAGACATGGAGAGGAGGTTACAACTACTCTTATATGTTTGACGGAGACTTCAACGGGGACGGCTACAACTACGACGCCATCTATATCCCGAGAACAAAAGAGGAGCTGCTGTTCGTTTCAGACTCTGACCGCGACCGTTTCTGGGCATATGTCGAGAACGATAAATACCTCAGCAGGCATAAAGGCAAATATGCAGAGGCCTACAGCGTATATTCCCCTTGGGTTCACAGACTTGATTTCCACTATGCACACGACTTCAAGGTGAGAATCGGAAAAACCACCAATACTCTCCAGCTCAGCGTAGATATCAAGAACCTTCTGAATATCTTCAATTCTTCATGGGGCGTGATGAAGTATATGAATCCTGATCTGAATTCAGGACGTATCCTTTCCTGCGACCATATCAATGCTGACGGAATTCCTGTATACAGCACTCCAAAGGCTGTAAGCGGAAATACTCAGACATGGACCTACAACCACGATCTCGGACAGTGCTGGTATGCCCAGATAGGTATCAAGTACATGTTCAACTAACCTGATAAAAATTTGAATATATGAGAACGAAGAATATAATAGCAGTCCTGGCATTGGGTGCTCTCCTGCTTGCCGGTTGTACTGACGAATATAAGGTCACTTCACTGGACGTCATCCAGGTTTCCGAGACATTCATTTCGATTCCGGAAGACGGTACCCCTGTGACTGTTGACATGACTGCCTCCGTGGACTGGGCCTTTGACAAGCTGTATGAGCATGAGCTTGAGGGTCAGTATGTGGACCACGACCCTGCTACCGAGATGCGGGCTACTCCGGACTGGCTCACGGTTTCCCAGACTGAAGGGACGGCCGGAGACTACACGCTTACATTCACTGCTGGAGAAACTGAAGCCGGACGGGAGGCCTCCCTTGTCATCCTTGCCGGTGGCAAGAGGCAGAACCTGACTGTAAGGCAGGGTGAGATAGCTGCTACAAAGGCGACTTGTGCTGAAGTCTTGGCCGCTGCCGACGGACAGAGTTTCACTGTATCAGGGACATGTACAAGTATTACAAATACCCAGTATGGAAACTGGTATCTGAATGACGGCACTGGTGAAATATATATTTACGGTACTGTCAATGATTCCGGTCAGAATGCCTGGGACACTTTCAATATCGAAGTGGGAGACGTTGTGACGGTAAGGGGTTCTAAAGTAACTTACGGTTCCACTGTAGAGTTTGTCGATGCTAAATTCATCTCTGTAGAAAAATCCCTTCTCCAGATTCCTGAGGGCGCTGTTACGGATTTCCTTGTTAACTCTAACGGACTTCAGGTTGATTCGGAAGGAGCCCTTGTCGGCGGTGAAAATGCTGCCAACGAGATAGAGGCGCAGTTCGTTGTCAAAGGAGACGGTATCCTGTTCGAGATACCTTCCGAAATGCAGTCGTGGGCACAGGTTACTGATATAAGGGTCGTTTCTCCGGAGGATGAGGATTCTGAGGATCCGGATATTACGATAGCTACGATAAAGGTAGCTTCTCTTGAAAGTAAAACTGTTGCCAGATCAGGTGTCATCACATTCAAGTCTGCAAATTCTTCCGGAGAGTCTTCGGTTGACATATCTGTAACACAGGTTCCGGATGAAATCGCCATGGCTGATGCAATGGACCAGATAGATCCTGCTGACAAGGATAAGGAGACTTACGTACAGACTTCAGGCGTTATCGCTGCTACATGCCGTAACGGCTTCCTCCTTTATGACGAAAACGAGTACCTGCTCGTGTATGCCGACGGGTTCAGCAATGATACATACAAGGATATGGTAGGCCATAAGGCTACAGTCGCAGGCGTAATATGCCAGAATAATGACGGTCCTCAGATCAAGGATGTAGACATCCTGTCAATAAACGGAGAAAGCACAGGATACACGGATCCGTCCGACCCTGTAACCCTCGATGCTTCGGCTATTGATGGACTTGCCGGACAGATTGGGGCCGGCCTTCTGGATATCACTTATTTTACGGCGACAGGCTCCCTGATTGATCCTTACCACAACCTTGTAGTGGATGGAACTGAAACAACCCTTGCTTTCTACGGCAACGATTCCAAGAAGTTCGATCTTGACGCATATTGCGACTATTGTAACAAGGGTTCGGAGAAGAAGACTATCACTGTCAAAGGGTATTATATATCAAGACAGAAAGACGATGATGGAAAGAATAGTCGTATCAACTTCATTGTAACGGACATACAGCCAGAACTTCCTGAAGATGGGCAGTAATAAATGCTGATCCGAATAATAATGGACGGCCGCCGGGTGTTCCGGTGGCCGTTTTTATTGTATCTTTGTACCGCATTCTTTATCTATTGTCATATATGAAACACCCTTTCTACATTATCATGCTGCTGGTCCTGGGACTGGTGTCATGTTCCGGACAGCATGGAGAATCAGTCACATACGAGATCAAACCACGGGAGGAGCTTCCAGTGGACGATGACAGAGGCTTCACGAGGATTTTCCTTGCCGGGACCATCGACATGGGAAACAGTGTGGACTGGCAGGCGCAGCTGAAAGAGTATTTTTCAGGGAAGAAGGGCAGGTACATATTGTACAATCCCCGCCGCGGCTCATGGAACGGGGGAGCGGACGGTGAAATGGAGTATCAGGTGAACTGGGAGCTGGAGCATCTGGAGAAGGCCGACATCATCATCATGAACATCCTCGGGAGCAGCAAGTCCCCGATAACCCTTCTGGAGATGGGGCTGCATGCCCGCTCCGGGAAGCTGTATGTCGCCTGCGAACCTTCATTCTACCGCTATGACAATGTACGGATAACCTGCGACTTCTACGGCATCCCCCTCTACGGCTCTTTAGAGGAGCTCCTTCAGGACCTTCCTCTGTGACCGCACCGCTGTTTTTTGCATTTTTTTCTTCTTTTTATGCTTCGGAGGTGTATATTTGTATGATTTTGTCGCGGGATGCGGCAGCAAGTGTACGTTAAACCTACCTGATATGAGAAGAATATTTCTTATCTTGACTTTGGCCATGCTTGTTTCTTCATGTAAGCAGCTGAATCCTTTTCTCGGTGAATGGAATACGCCATACGGGATTCCTGATTTCGGGTCTATCAAGGAGTCGGACTACATTCCGGCCGTCAAATTCGGCATCAGACAGCAGGAGGGGCAGATAGACGCTATCATCGCCAACGGCAACGCCCCTGATTTCGAGAACACCGTCGCGGCCTACGAGCTTTCCGGCGAGATACTCGACAGGGTGACCGGGGTGCTTTTCAACCTGTCCGAATCCGATGCCACGCCTTCCATGCAGAAGATTGTGGAGAAGGTGATACCGATGCTCACGGAGCACAATGACAATGTCTTCATGAACCCGTACTTCTTCGCCAGGGTGGACGAGCTCTACAGGGACCGCGACAGCCACGACCTTACCGTAGAGCAGAGGATGACCCTCGAGAAGCTCCACAGGATGTTCATCGACAACGGGGTCAACCTCGAGCCCGATGCGCAGGCCCGCCTGCGGGAGATAAACAAGGAGCTTGCCGTGCTGGAGCAGCGTTTTGGGAACAACGTGCTTTCTGCCACCAATGCTTTCCGCCTGGTGCTTACAGATACTTCTGAAACAGCGGGCCTTCCGGCTTCGGTCCTTTCTGCCGCTGCCTCGGAGGCTTCGCGTGAGGGGATTACGCCACGTGAGGCCGCCAGGATGAAAGGCATCCGGGAGCAGGATGTAGCTCCGGGCGGTCCATGGCTCTTTACCCTGCACAACGCAAGCTATGTCCCTTTCATGACCGGCAGCTCGCGCAGGGACCTCAGGGAGAAGATGTTCATGGCATACTCGACCAGATGCAATACCTCAGGTGAGAATGACAACAGGCCTCTTGTCCTTGACATTGTCCGGCTGCGTATTGAAAAGGCCTGTCTTCTGGGCTATTCTGTCCCTGCGGAGCAGATACTTTCTGACAAGATGGCGCATGACCCGAGGACTGTGGACGCTTTTCTCGGGAAGATATTCCCGGCGGCAGTACGCCAGGCCAGGGCTGAAATAGAGGATATGCAGGCCCTGATGGACAAAGACGTCCAGGCCGGGCTGCTCCCGGATGACAGCACGTCGGTGATAAGGCCGTGGGACTGGGCCTATTATGCCGAGAAGGTCCGCCAGGAGAAATATGCCCTCAATGAGGACCTTGTCAGGCCGTATTTCAGGATGGAGAATGTACGGGAAGGAGTGTTCAATACCGCCCACCGTCTCTATGGGCTCAATTTCAGGCAGCTCGACAGCATACCTCTTTACCATCCGGACGTAGAAGGATTTGAGGTGACGGACAGTGACGGGTCCCTTGTAGGTGTCCTCCTTACTGATTATTATACCCGCAGCACCAAGAGGGGCGGGGCCTGGATGAGCAATTTCCGGAACCAGTACAGGACGAAGAAAGGGGAGGACGTCCGTCCTGTGATCGTGAATGTGGCCAATTTCCCTAAGCCGTCCGACGGAATGCCTTCGCTCCTTTCCATAGACGAAGTCGGGACGATGTTCCATGAATTCGGGCACGCCCTGCACGGCCTTCTGAGCCAGTGTACATACAAGGATGTAAGCGGGACCAATGTGGCCAGGGATTTCGTCGAGCTCCCGTCCCAGATAAACGAGAACTGGGCTTTCCTCCCTGATGTGCTCAAGACATACGCGCATCACTACAGTACGGGGGAGGCTATCCCTGACAGCCTGATAACCAAGATTTCCGTATCGAGGAATTTCAACCAGGGCTTTATGACCACGGAGCTTGTAGCAGCCGCCATCCTCGACATGAAATGGCACGAACTGGGTTCAATATATGTCCCTCAGGACTGTCCGTATGCATCGCAGACTGATGCTCCGGCAGACTCGACAGGGTGGAACAAGGGGCTCAAGGTCATCGACCCGGATAAATTCGAGGCATTTGCAATGACGCAGGCCGGCCTGCCGGAGGAGATTATCCCGCGTTACCGCACCACATATTTCAACCATATCTTCAGCGGCGGATACAGTGCCGGGTATTACAGCTATCTGTGGGCGGAGGTGCTTGATAAGGATGCATTCGAGCTGTTCCGCAGGAAAGGGGTGTTCAACGTCTCCACGGCCCGCTCGTTCCGCGAGAACATCCTCGAAAAGGGAGGCAGCGAGGATCCTATGACCCTCTACCGCCGCTTCCGCGGTTCCGACCCCGATCCTGACGCCCTCCTCCGCGCAAGGGGCCTTAAATGAAAGCCTGTATCCAATCAATAAAGACAAAAAAACAGACGGCTCTCTCGGGGGCCGTCTGTTTTTTTGTCTGTTTAAAGGTAATTATTTCTTGTCGACCTTCTCTTCCTCTACCGGAGCTTTCCCTACCTTCACGACATCGATGTCGAAGATGAGTGTAGAGTTAGGACCGATCTTGCCCATAGGGCGGGAGCCGTATGCGAGAGAGTCAGGAATGAACAGCTGGATTTTTCCGCCTTCACCTACGAGCTGGAGACCCTCGGTCCATCCTTTGATTACCCTGTTGAGCATCATCTTGACCGGCTCTTTGGTCTTGTCGCTTGCATCGAATTCGGTACCGTCGATGAGGGTTCCGGTGTAGTGTACGTATACGGTATCCTTAGGACCTGCCTTTACATCATTACCGGCTTCGATGATCTTGTACTGCAGACCGCTCTGTGTAACCTCCACGCCGACTTTCTTGCCGTTCTCGCTGAGGAACTCCTCGCCGATCTTCTTGTTTACGGCTGCCGTGTATTCGTTCCTTGCGCTGATGTACTTGTTGAACAGGGTGTTCATCATTTCAGGGTTGACATCGAGCTGCGCGTTGAATTCAGGGCTGTTCATGTCGCCTTCGGCCTTGATGAAGTCCATCATTCCTTTCTTGATCTGGGCGAAGTTCAGGTCATCTCCGAAGTTGTTGTACTTGATGAAATAGCCGAAGTTCACTCCGATAAGGTAGCTCACTGAATCGGTCGTTGCCTGTGAAGGGAGCTCTACGTCCACATCCACTTTAGGTGTGCTGCCTGAATTGCAGGCGGCCGTCATTGCCACTGCAGCGGCGGCTGCAGCGATGATTTTGATTGTTTTCATTGTCCTATTGTTTTAATATTGTCGTCATTTTACCCGATTTGTCCCGCCTGGCCGGCGGGACAAATCGTACAAAGATACTCAAAAATATTAGAATCTGTTTTGAATTTTCCCGAAAATTCTTTCAGGCATAGGATTAAACGCCTGTTTTAATCCTGTTGGTCTCTTCCGGAAGTATTTCTTCGGCGGTAAGGGCCGGGGCCTTGCCGCTGCAGGATACCCTCATGGCGAGAAGTCCGAGCAGGGCTGCGCTTGCCGAAGCAATAAGGATGCTGATCTTACCGATGTCAATGAGGCTTCCTGAGGAGAAGGCCAGGTTGTTTATGAATATCGACATTGTGAAGCCGATGCCCCCGAGTATGCTGATGGAGGCCATCTGCGTCCATGTGACCCCCGTAGGCCTTGCCGCGAGCTTCATCTTTATGCTTATGAAGCTGAAAATGAATATTCCTGCCGGCTTGCCTATGAGGAGGCCGAGGACGATCCCGAGGGTGACAGGGGACAGCCCGCCGGACGAAATGCTGCTGAAGTCAAGGGCGACACCGGCGTTGGCCAGGGCGAAAAGCGGCATGATGATGAAAGTGACGATAGGGTGCAGCTTGCTCTCGAACCTGTGCAGGAGCGGGTCCACGCTCTTGAGCTCTGTGCTCATGCTGTGGATGATATGCTGCTGTTCGGGGCTTGTGAGCACGTTGGTCTTGCGGTTGCTCGTAATCTTGAATTTCTCAAGCAGCAGGCTGATCCTGCTCTGGAAACGTATTTCGTTGATGCTCCCTTTTGACGGGATGACCATGGCGAGGAGCACCCCTGCGATGGTAGCGTGGATACCGGAGCGGTATGTGAAATACCACATCACTATCCCCGGGACGATATACAGGTACTTGTTCTTCAGTTTGAGCGCATTGAAGGCGGCCAGCACGGCCAGTATGATGCCCGCGTATGCAAGGAATTCAAGATGCAGCGCATGGGCCGGGTAGAACACTGCGAGAACGATTATCGCCCCGATGTCATCGACTATTGCAAGGGCGGTCAGGAATACTTTCAGGCTCGGCGGGACCCTGTCACCGAGCAGGGACAGGATGCCTATGGCGAAGGCTATGTCCGTGGCCATGGGGATGCCCCAGCCCTGGACGCTCTCCGGATGCCCCGCATTGCAGGCCCAGTATATCCCGGCAGGCACCAGCATGCCACCGAGTGCGGCGACTATTGGCAGTGCGGACCGCTTTATGGACGAGAGCTGCCCCACGAGCATCTCCCTCTTTATTTCAAGTCCCACTACGAAGAAGAAAATGGCCATCAGGGCGTCATTGATCCAGTATCTCAATGTCATCTCTATCGAGAAATCCCCGATGCCGATGCTGGCGCTGGTCTCCCACAGCCTGTCGAACCATTCCCCTCCCGGGATGCTTGCGAGGGTCACCGCGATTACCGCGCAGATGAGCAGCAGGATGCCACCTGTGGATTCGTTGTGGAAGAAGGTGTTGAAAATGTGAAGGATTTCCCTGTTCCGGTAGCCAGAGAACCTGTGCGCCTTGGCGCTGTCATGGTTTGTTGTTTCTGATGTGGAGTTCATGGTTGTTCCGGGATCGGATCTGTTGGCATTAAATTCTTTGAATTTCCGTGCAGATGCCGGATATTCATAACTGCAAAGATACAATTTAGTTACGGAATTTCCTTGTCTGATATGAAATAATGCCTGTCTATTATTTGGTAAGCTCAGAATAATATTATACCTTAGTGATGGCTAATTTTTTTTCATAATGGATATTGACTCATCTACGCTTCGGTCGAAGCTGAAGGAATTTTTCGGTTTTGATTCATTCAAGGGGGATCAGGAGAAGATCATAAGGCATCTGGTATCCGGAGGCAGCGCCTTTGTCATCATGCCTACGGGAGGGGGCAAGTCCCTTTGCTACCAGCTCCCGGCACTTGTCATGGAGGGTACTGCGATAGTCATATCCCCTCTCATCGCCCTGATGAAGAACCAGGTCGACGCGATACGCGGGTTCGTGTCAGGGAACGAGGGCATAGCCCATTTCCTGAACTCGTCACTTTCCCGCACCCAGCTCGCCGAGGTCAAGGAGGACCTCGTGTCAGGCGCGACCAGGCTGCTGTATGTGGCTCCCGAATCCCTTACGAAGCCGGAGAATATAGCCCTGCTCAAAGAGATACACATATCTTTCTATGCCGTCGACGAGGCGCACTGCATCTCGGAGTGGGGGCATGACTTCAGGCCGGAGTACAGACGCATCAAATCCATTATAGAGGAAATAGGCCCGGCTCCCGTCATAGCTTTGACGGCAACTGCCACCCCGAAGGTTCAGAGCGACATCCAGAAGAATCTCGGCCTTCTCGACGCCAAGGTGTTCAAGTCCTCGTTCAACAGGCCTAACCTGTATTACGAAATCAGGGACAAGTCCGATCCCAAACGCGAGATAATCAAGTTCATAAAGCAGAATCCGGGGAAGTCCGGCATAATCTACTGCCTGAGCCGCAAAAAGGTCGAGGAACTTGCCGAGCTCCTCAATATCAACGGTATAAAGGCCCTTCCGTATCATGCCGGACTGGATGCGAAGACCAGGGCCGAGAACCAGGACAGGTTCCTGATGGAGGAGGTGGACGTGATAGTGGCCACCATCGCCTTCGGCATGGGGATAGACAAGCCGGATGTGCGCTTCGTCATCCATTATGACATACCAAAGAGCATAGAGGGGTACTACCAGGAGACGGGCCGTGCGGGCCGCGACGGGCAGGAGGGCGTATGCATCGCCTTCTACCGTTACAAGGATATACAGAAGCTGGAGAAGTTCATGCAGGGCAAGCCGGTGGCGGAGCAGGAGATCGGAAAGCAGCTCCTGCTGGAGGTTGTCTCCTACGCGGAGTCGAACCAGTGCCGCAGGAAGCTGCTGCTCAACTACTTCGGGGAGGATTATCTCCAGGACAACTGCGGTGCCTGCGACAACTGTCTCCACCCGAAGAAGACCTTCGACGGCCAGGAGGAGATGTCCCTTGTCATAGAGCTCGTCCGGTCAATCCCGGAGCATTTCAAGATAGAGCATCTTGCAAACATACTGGCAGGGGAGTCCAACTCCCTGATCAAGTCGTACCGGCACGACAAGCTGGAGCTGTTCGGCGCCGGGAAGGACCATTCGATGCGCTTCTGGTGCGCGGTCATACATCAGGGGCTCATCCTCCATCTGCTTTCCAAGGAGATAGAGTCCTATGGCCTGATTTCCGTCACCAGTAAGGGCATTGACTTCTACGACCACCCTTATCCTCTCATGCTCACCGGTGAGCGCGATTTCGTGGAGGGCGAGGATGACGACGATGACGTCCCGTCCGGGGCAAAAGGCGGCGGTGGCGGTGATCCCGCCCTGCTTTCGATGCTCAAGGACCTGAGGCATGACATGGCCCACCGGCTGAAGCTGCAGCCGTGGGTGATCTTCTCCGACGCATCCCTCGAGGACATGTCCATAATGTACCCGGTGACGGAGGAGGAACTGAAGAACTGCCAGGGCGTAGGGGAAGGCAAGGCGAAGAAGTTCGGAGCAGAATTCCTCAAGCTCATCGGCAGGTATGTCGAGGAGAACGAGATCACCAGGCCTGACGATTTCGTGGTCAAGTCCATAGTCAACAAGTCCGCCAACAAGGTTTTCATCATCCAGAGCGTGGACCGCAAACATTCCCTGGACGACATAGCTGACGCCAGGGGTATGGAGATGGATGAACTCATAGACGAACTGGAGGCCATAGTATACTCCGGTACGAAGCTGAACCTCGACTATTATATCACCCAGAACATTGATGACGACACCGTTTCGGACATATATGACTATTTCATGGAGGAGGCGGAATCCGACTCCATAGAAGATGCCATGAAGGAGCTCGGAAGCGGCTACGAGGAGTTCGAAGTGCGCCTCGTGCGCCTCAAGTTCCTGTGCGAGGTGGCGAACTGATTCTCCGGAAAATTTCCGTGAGGCCCTGGCGAGATATGACGGTGTCGGTCCTGAGATGCTGAGAGCCAACCTTATCTTTTCCCTCCGTGAAGTCTGTCCGGTGGCGGATGAATGTGGGGTGGAGATGGTCATCCATCCGGATGATCCTCCGTATCCTATCCTCGGCCTTCCGCGCATACTTTCCACAGCGGATGATTTCAGAAAGCTTGTGGATGCTGTGCCGAATGTATCCAACGGCCTCTGCCTGTGTACCGGGTCTTTCGGGGTACGTCCGGACAACGACCTTGCAGGGATGATGCTCGAGTTCGGGGACAGGGTCGGTTTCGTGCATCTGAGAAGCACCAAGCGTGACAATGACGGCAATTTTTACGAGGCCGGGCATCTTGACGGGGATGTGGACATGTACGGTATGATGAAGGCCTTGCTGGAAGTGCAGCAGCGCAGAAAGGTATCCATTCCTGTCCGCCCTGACCACGGCCACCAGATGTGCGATGACCTTGGACGCCGCACCAACCCAGGGTATTCGTACTACGGACGCATGAAAGGCATCGCCGAGCTCAGGGGACTGCAGATGGGAATTGCAGGGTCCATGGCGAAATGAACGCACAATCCATTTACGTATAATCACTGATAACCACAATGACAACGACACCGACAAATAACAGAACATGCATTTTCCGGTTCTTCCCTGTGAACCATGTACCGGAGAACGGTGTTGCCGTGGTTTTTAGGGGGGTAGAATGTCTTAAAATATCCATATATTAACGTGAGTTCGATGAAAAGTAACTAAAACAAAGTCAACTGGTTATAATCGTCTATGGTATTATATCTGTCTAAAGCAATCATAGGTTTTTTGGGGAAGAAACAATAGGCAGAAAGTCCTGCAATGAGGTTCACGGTGAAGTTGGCGACCGAACGGTGCCTGGAATGCTCAATCTGAGCCATGTTCTTGAGTTCATCGTTGACACTCTCATCGCCCTCTTCCGGACAAGGATCTTGTCTGCAACAGTCATCAGTGCCCCTTTCATGTTGCTCCTGAGTTTCGTAAGGAGCTGTATCCCATCTATAAACAGTTTTTCGAACAACCCCTTGCTTATGTACCCTTTGTCCCCCACGAGTTTCCCCGAGATGTTCTCCAGGAATGAGGAGTTCCTGAGCGGATCCCGGTCATCAACGTTACCGGGCGTCAGCATGAAACTGAGCAGCTCGCCTCTCTCATTGCAGACCAGATGCAGCTTGAAGCCGTAGAACCATCCCATAGAGCATTGCCCTCTTTGTGCCAGTCCCTTGAATACCCTATGCAGGTGTATCCTCTGGTTCCGGCAGACTCTCAGTGCCGTGCTGTCCACGAAACTTATCCCTGTGCACCCGCCCATCAGGCACTTCTTCAGGAACAGGATGAACGGCACGATTACTCTCCTCGCCAACTCGGTGAACCTGTTGTACGACACCGGAGTAGGAAACAGATGACGCATATGCCCAAGGACATGCCTGACATAGAAATGTTTCAGACATTTGTACCCACTGAAGTGGAACAGTATCATGATGGTAATGACTTCCGAATCTGACATTTTCGATGCACGATGATACTCCCGTTTCCTTCTATCCCGCTTAGGTCCCAGGCCATTTGTCCTAATGAATTTGTCATATATTTTGCAGAAATCGTCAGCCATACAGAATATTTTTGTAATTTCGTCCTCGGTGATCATCATAGCGATTGTTTTTGTTTTTTGATGTTTTTCCTTCTTCAAATATACAAAAAACTTTCGCTATTTTCCTAATAGTCAATATGTTAATAACTAATATATATTCATCGAACTCACGTTACTTTAACGACAGCAGCCGTCATTTTGAAATGGATGACCCGTTTACTGAAAATCTTGATGTGGTGGCTGTGAACAAATACATGGGCTGGTACCATCCGTGGCCTGTTGACCCTTCTGAGGCAGTCTGGGATGTGACTCCTGACAAGCCCCTGATAATATCCGAGTTCGGCGGAGAGGCCCTCTATGGACAGCATGGCGATGCTGATGTCACGAGCTCATGGAGCGAAGAGTACCAGGCCAGGCTTTACAGGGATAACCTGGAGATGTTCCGCCATATCCCCAACCTTGCCGGTGTCTCACCGTGGATATTGTTCGATTTCCGGTCACCGTACCGGTTCCACCCTCTCAATCAGGAAGGCTGGAACCGTAAGGGCCTTGTCTCCGACCAGGGTTACAGGAAGCAGGCATGGTATATCATGCATGAATATTATATGCAGCTGAAGACGAACAAGTCCCGAGAAGGGAAATGACTTATTAGTGACTGCCTTTATCCATTGCCAGTAAAACAGAATAAAAAACAGATATATGAATCGGAATAGAATTCTCGCAGCGGTGTTGGCGCTGCTGCTTGCAGTCTGTGCAGCCGTGGCAAAGGCCCCGGGCGACACAGTGCGCATCCTGGCCATCGGGAACAGTTTTTCACAGGATGCCGTGGAACAGAACCTTTTCGAGCTTGCCCGTGCAGACGGCATACACCTGGTTATAGGCAATGCCTATATCGCAGGCTGCCCTATAGAGAGGCACGTGGTGAATTCCAGAGAAGACAAGGCTGCTTATTCCTACAGGAAAATAGAAGGTGACGGCATCAAAAGAGAATACCGTGGCAAGACATTGTCCGGAATCATCGGCGATGAGAAGTGGGATTATGTGAGCCTACAGCAGTCGAGCGCGCTGTCCGGTATGTACGAGACATACGAGCAGTGGCTTCCGGAGCTGTACGGATATGTGAAGTCCAGGGTGTCTGGAAAAACCAGGATTGTGCTTCACCAGACATGGGCTTATGCTCAGGATTCAGAAAACTCAGGATTCAAGAATTATGACAGGGACCAGATGAAAATGTACAGGGCCATTACCGGTGCAAATGACAGGGCCGCGAAGCTGCTCGGGATAAAGACCATCATTCCTTCCGGGACTGCCGTTCAGAATGCAAGGACATCGTTTGTAGGAGACAGGATGACCAGGGACGGCTACCATCTGGATCTTCTTTGGGGGCGATATACAGCGGCGTGTACATGGTATGAAAAACTTTTCGGGCATGTCCTCGGGAACAGCTATGTTCCTGAGGGACTAACTCCTGACTATGCCGAAGTGGCGCAGCGTTCCGCATTTGAGGCGGTCAGGCACCCGGACAAAGTCACAAAGATAAATGTAAAGGAGCTCCCGGTTGTCTATAAGGACCCTTCTGCAGCCCTGGAGGACAGGGTTGAGGACCTGCTTTCGCGCATGACTCTTACAGAGAAGATCTACCAGCTGAACCAGTATGTTCTCGGGCGGAATGACAATGTAAACAACATAGGCGAGGCTGTCAGGAAATATCCGGGACAGGTCGGTTCCCTGATTTATTTCGGGGATGATGCTGTCTTGAGGAACGCCATGCAGAAGCAAGCTGTGGAGAATACCCGCCTGGGTATCCCGATACTTTTCGGATTCGATGTAATACACGGTTTCAGGACAATATATCCTATCCCGCTTGCCCAGGCCGCGTCATGGAATCCTGATCTGGCTGGCCAGGCTTGCCGTGTGGCTGCCCGTGAAGCGTATTCCACAGGCGTTGACTGGACATTCTCCCCGATGGTAGATATCGCCAGGGATGCGAGATGGGGCCGTATAGCCGAAGGGTACGGCGAGGACCCGTACCTGTGTTCTGTATTCTCGGCGGCTACGGTAAAGGCATATCAGGGTGATGACCTGTCTGAGGCGAACAATATAGCTGCCTGCCTGAAGCACTATGTCGGATACGGTGCTTCGGAAGCAGGACGTGATTATGTCCCTACCGAGATTTCTCGCCAGACACTGTGGGACACCTATCTGCCTTCCTTCAAGGCCGGAGTCGATGCCGGTGCCGTCACTCTCATGAGTTCATTCAACAATATAAGCGGGACTCCAGGGTCGGCCAACCATTACACCATGACTGAAGTACTTAAGGAGAAATGGAGGCACCGCGGATTTGTGGTGGCCGACTGGAATGCTGTGGAACAGCTTATAAACCAGGGTCTTGCTTCTGACAGGAAAGAGGCTGCACGTCTTGCGTTCAATGCCGGTCTTGACATGGATATGGTGGATAACTGCTATCAGGAGAACCTTGCCGCCCTGCTCCGTGAGGGCCTTGTGTCCCATGAAAGGCTCGATGATGCTGTAAGGAGGGTGCTCAGGGTAAAATTCATGCTTGGGCTTTTCGAGAACCCTTATACCGAGGAAAGGCCTCAGGTCGAACGCTTCATGCTTCCTGAGAGTCTGGAGACTGTAGAACAACTTGCCCAGGAGACTATGGTGCTGCTGAAGAACGACGGAGATGTACTTCCTGTCAAGAGCAATGTCCGCAGAATTGCGCTTGTCGGTCCGCTTGCCAAGGACAGGGAGGACCTCCTGGGCTCATGGTATGCCAGAGGCAGGGCCGAGGATGTGGTGAGCATCCATGACGGACTTTCTTCTGCGCTTTCCGGAAGAGTGGAGCTGCTCTATGCGGAAGGGTGTGGCTTCGAGGGAAATGACACGAGTGCGTTTGCACAGGCAGTGGCTGTGGTTGACAGTGCCGATATTGTGGTGGTATGCCTCGGCGAGAAACGCTCATGGAGCGGCGAGAACGCTTCCCGTTCCACGATAGCCCTGCCTCAGGTACAGGAGCAGCTCCTGGCTGCAGTCAGTAGGGTGGGCAAGCCTGTAGTGGTCCTTCTTTCCAACGGGAGGTCATTGGATCTCACACGTATTGCCTCTATGGCCGATGCTGTTCTTGAGATATGGCAGCCGGGAGTGATGGGCGGCCATGCTGTCGCAGGAATATTGACAGGCAAGTACAATCCTTCAGGAAAGCTTCCTGTCACATTCCCTTATACGACGGGCCAGATACCTATATATTACAATCACAGGAGCAGCGGCCGCACAGGCACCCAGGGCAGGTACCAGGATATTCCGAGCACACCGATGTATGAGTTCGGCTATGGCCTGAGCTATACAGAATTCGAGTACGGTCCGCTGACAGTGAGTGTCACAGGCTCGGCAGATGAAGTGCAGTCTGGCTCTGGCGATGTGCTTTCAATATCGGCAGAACAGCGGCTGACCGCAGAGGTGACTGTCACCAATACAGGAGGAATGGACGGCAAAGAGACTGTCCAGTGGTATATCTGTGATCCTTACAGTTCTGTCACCCGGCCTGTCAAGGAACTGAAGCACTTTGAGAAGCAGATGCTTAAAGTGGGTGAAAGCCATACATTCACATTCGAGATAGACCCGGCCCGCGACCTCGGATTTGTTGACGGGGACGGCAATGCTTTCCTTGAGGCCGGGGACTATTATATCATAGTGCAGGACCAGCGCATGAAGATAAATGTACATGAATAGCAGAGTCTTTGTTTCCATTGCTGCTGCGCTGATGCTATGCTGCAATGCTTTTGCCCAGCGCACTGAAACCCTTCTGGAGAAAGGCTGGTGATTCCATCTGGGCGAGGCGGATGCATCTTCATCCTCTCCGGGATTCGATGATTCGTCTTGGGAGGAAGTCACTGTCCCTCATGACTGGGCTATATACGGGCCGTTCGATGTCAGCAATGACCTGCAGACAGTGGCTGTCACCCAGAACTTCGAGAATGAGGCTTCCATGAAGACCGGCAGGACTGGAGGGCTTCCTTATGTCGGCATCGGATGGTACCGTACTGTATTCCGCGTGCCTCATGGGCGCAGGGCGGTGCTCCTTTTTGACGGGGCCATGAGCGAGGCTCGGGTATA
Source organism: uncultured Bacteroidales bacterium (assembly GCA_944326305.1). Taxonomy (GTDB): domain Bacteria; phylum Bacteroidota; class Bacteroidia; order Bacteroidales; family UBA932; genus Cryptobacteroides. The sequence goes on along the minus strand of CALVDL010000014.1, from coordinate 43,118 downwards.
TGTGAACGGGGAGCAGGTCTGTTTCTGGCCTTACGGATACAGTTCTTTCTGGTGCGATGTCACAGATGTCCTTACTGATGGAGACAATGTCCTGGCAGTCAGACTGGAGAACCTGCCGCAGTCTTCCCGCTGGTATCCGGGGGCAGGGCTGTCACCGGGATATACATCTATGCGGAAAACGGGGCATTCCCTCCTGTGCTTGCGGATACTTTTGAGACTGTGTTCGGCATCAGGACTGTGGAGTTCATAGCTGAGAAAGGATTTTATCTCAACGGGGAGCTCCGCAAGTTCCAGGGAGTGTGCAACCACCATGACCTGGGTCCTCTCGGGGCGGCTGTCAACGAGTCGGCACTGCGGCATCAGCTGCTGATGCTCAAGGATATGGGATGTGATGCAGTACGTACCTCCCACAACCTTCCCGCTCCAGAGCTGGTCCGCTTGTGCGATGAACTGGGTGTAATGATGATGATAGAGCCTTTTGACGAATGGGACATTGCCAAATGCTCAAACGGCTATCATCGGCATTTCAGCGCCTGGGCGGAGAAAGATATGGTCAATATGCTCCGTCAGTACCGGAACCACCCTTGCGTCATGATGTGGAGTATAGGTAATGAAGTCCCTACGCAATGCAGCCCTGACGGGTATAAGGTAGCGAAGTTTCTGCAGGACATCTGCCACAGGGAAGATCCGACGCGACCTGTGACATGCGGCATGGACCAGGTGGACTGCATCTTGGACAACGGATTTGCCGCCATGGTCGATATCCCTGGCATCAATTACCGCACGTTCAGATATCTGGAAGCATACCGGAGTCTTCCGCAGGGCTTTATCCTCGGTTCCGAGACGGCCTCGTCCGTAAGTTCCCGCGGGGTCTACAAGTTGCCTGCCATGAAACGTTACGGGGCGAAGTACTCTGATCATCAGAGTTCTTCCTATGACCTTGAAGCATGCACATGGGCCAATATCCCGGATGTGGATTTTGCTCTTGCGGAGGATTATGCCTGGACTCTGGGCCAGTTCGTATGGACAGGTTTTGACTATCTCGGAGAGCCAAGTCCGTATGACACGGACTCGTGGCCGAACCACAGTTCTGTCTTCGGCATCATAGACCTCGCGTCCATCCCCAAGGACCGTTTCTGGCTTTACCGCAGCGTGTGGAACTTCGAAATACAAGGATTTCCGTCTGTCCGAGCCGATAGAGTCAAACCTGCAGTCACCTGGAGAAGCCTCAGACGGGGCTGTGACTGAAGATCTCACCCGCGGAGGCGTAAATGAGCCTGTGGAGACACGCTACCGGCTTATGTGGTATGATGCAGTCTACCAGCCTGGTGAAATCAAGGTGGTGGCCTATGGAGAGGACGGAAGACCTGCTGCGGAGAAGACTGTCAGGACAGCAGGTCGCCCGCACCATATAGAACTTGTGCCCAGCTACGTCGAGAAGACTTCACCTGGCGGCCTCCCTCTCCTGGATGCTGACGGCAAGGATCTGCTGTATGTCACTGTCAAGGTAATGGACAAGGACGGGAACCTGTGCCCTGCGGATTCCCGGGAAATGGAGTTCAGCGTGTCAGGTGCGGCATCATACAGGGCTTCTGCCAATGGGGATCCTACTTGCCTGTATATCTTCCACAAGCCGGTAATGCCTGCCTTCAACGGTATGCTCACTGTCATAGTCTGCTCCGGAGATGCTCCCGGCAAGGCTACACTCACAGTAAGGGCCAAAGGCCTCAGACCGGCTTCATTGGACATTGAAGTACGCTGATTTCCCCATATCTTGTTAATATTGTGCGGTAATTCCCAATTTCTGGGGATTGCCGCATCTTGTATGCCGCCGTACTTTTGCACCCGAAAACAACCTGATGCAAAAGATGAGATTCAATCCAATTCTTTATGCAATCGCCTTCTTAGCCTTATCGACTAACATACAGACGTTTGCACAGTCACAGACAGATGTCGACGCAGTAACCGGAGCTACTTCAGTTTCCACCGGCACCTCAGAAAATCACCAGGGCAGCGGTCCTGAAACATCCGGACTGTCCGGGCAGAAACAGAAAAAGGGTTTCCTGAACCGGCTGTCCATAGGCGGTTATGGTGAGGCCGTCATGACCTATAACGCGTACAGCGACAATTTCGGCATTTATTCATCCCCTCAGCACTATGCCGATTCGAAAGGCCATGCCCGGTTCGACCTCCCGCATGTGGTGGTCATGCTCGGATATGATTTCGGGCGCGGATGGACCCTCGGCATGGAGATAGAATTCGAGCACGGCGGAGTCGAGGCTGCTGTCGAGCGTGAGAACGAAGAGGCCGGGGAGTTCGAGAAAGAGATAGAGCGGGGCGGTGAAGTGGCCCTGGAGCAGTTCTGGATACAGAAGACGTTCTTTCCGCAGCTGAACCTGAAAGCAGGACACATCATTGTCCCTGTCGGACTTACCAACACTTATCACCTTCCTACGCAGTTCTTTACGGTCTACAGGCCGGAAGGGGAGAACACCATCATCCCGTGTACATGGCACGAGACCGGGATCAGCCTCTGGGGAAAGGCCGGCCACTGGCGCTATGAGCTGATGATGGTGGCAGGGCTCAACTCCATGATGTTCTCAACATCCGGATGGGTCCACGACGGTTCCGCATCCCCGTATGAATTCAAGGTGGCCAACAGGCTTGCAGGTGCTTTCCGTGTGGATAACTATTCGGTGAAAGGCCTGCGCATGGGCCTGAGCGGGTATGTCGGGGACAGTTTCAACAACGACATCACCACCAACACTGCCACGCGCTATGAAGGTGCCCGCGGGACCGTGGCGATAGGAGCCTTCGACTTCGAGTACAATGACCATAACATCGTCGCACGCGGAAGCGTCGACTACGGCCGCCTCTCTGATGTGGCCTACATAAACAGCATGAACTCTTCGTCCAACCATACCGACTCCTCCCCTTATGCCCACTCCCTTGTCGGCAGGGCAGCATTCGCCGCAGGCGCGGAGGTCGGCTATGATTTCTTCTCCCTGTCCCCGAGGCTGAAAGAACAGAAATTCTATGTCTTCGGCAGATACGAGTACTATGATTCCTATATCCCGGAAGAGGGCACGACCCCGAACGACTGGACCAACAAACACCGTATCGCTGCGGGTATCAATTATTTCCCTATCCCCGAGATAGTCATCAAGGCTGAATATTCACACCGTTTCCTCAAGACCCCTTACAACCCGGAGCCTTCAGTGTCCCTCGGTGTGGCCTTCTCCGGTATGTTCAAACACTGAAATTGTTTTAATAATCATTGATAATGAAAAAGTTAGTTTATTTCACTGCAGCGGCTGCGCTCCTGTCCGGCCTTGCTGCATGTGACCGTGGGGGCCTTGATACGGATGACCTTACGGCCCGTGACCAGAGATTCATGAGAATCGCTGACAGATTTGTGAACAACACAGTAATCCCTACGTACACAAGCCTGTCGGATTATACCGAACAGCTTGTCTCTGACCTTGAGGCTCTGAAGGCCAGCACTACGCAGGAGAACCTTAACAAGGCCTGCGAGACCTTCCTTACCGCACGTGCATACTGGGAGAAGAGCGAGGCTTTCCTCTGGGGCGCGGCCACTGATTTCGGTATCGACCCTCACATAGACACCTGGCCGCTTGACCTGACCGGGCTGAAGGAGGCCCTTACCAACTCTGCCCAGATCGCCGGACTGGGCGGTGAAGACGGGGATGTGTATGCCGGCGAGAAGCTCGGTCCTACTCTCCTCGGGTTCCACGGTATCGAATATGTCCTTTTCTGGGAGGGCAGCAACAGGGATGTCTCCTGGTTTGACGGGACTGACGCCGGAGTGAAATGTTCCGACTACCTCACCTATGCGGTGGCTGTCGCCGGAGACCTTCGCAACAAATGCTGGCAGATGGAGATAGCCTGGGCAGGCGAGGACCACAACCCGGAGCGGTTCGCCAAGGTTAACGACGAGCTCGAGTACCCTCTGACACTTACGGGCGGAATGTACTACGGGGAGAACATGCTCGCGGCCGGGCAGGCCGGGAGCTCCTGCAGGAGCGCTTCAGTGGCCATGCAGTGGATGATCACGGGATGCAACACCATCGCCGACGAGGTGGCGTCCCAGAAGATAGGCATGGTCTATACGGGAGGCGACCCGAACTATGTGGAATCCCCTTACAGCTACAAGTCTATCGTGGATTTCGAGGACAATATGATCAGCATACGCAATGTCTGGAACGGCGGAGTGGAGGGTGACTACGACAGCACCAACTCCCTCAGTGCATATTTCAAGGAGGTCAACCCGGAGCTCGAGGCCCAGGTGTCCGATGCCATCGACAAAGCCATTTCCGCTATCAGGGCCATTCCTGAACCGTTCATTGAAAATTACGGCAATGACAATGCCGGGGCGGCGATCGAGGCGATCCAGGTACTTGACAACTGCCTGACCCTGGCCGGGAACGCGCTCTCCGAGTGACGGATATAACAGGTTCTTTTCAGGGAGACGGGTGGCTGACGCCTGTCTCCATGACTTTTTAATGACAACTGAAATTATGACAATGTATATGAAGACTAAACTGATTATCACCTTATTGCCGGCGGCCCTGTGCCTGGCCGCATGTGACGTGAACAGGAATGACCCTGACAATGTTCCGGACCCGGTTCCGGAATGGATCAGCATAGAGACTTATGCGGGAGGCGAGCTGGGCACCACGTTCAATGTTTCCGCCTCCGCCTTCGAGGACCCGACCCCCGCTGTCGAGAATGCCGGGCTGGAGCAGGAGTTCAAGCACGGGGAACTGATCTTCGAGCACAATTTCGGCCCTACATCCGAGCCGTTCGACGGTCTCGGCCCCCTCTACCTCAGGACTTCGTGCCTGATGTGCCACCCTGGGTACGGGCACGGGAAGAGGACGACATCCTACCGTTATGACGAGATGGGCAACGGCTATCTGCTGGTCCTCTATGACAAGCAGACGAATGCATATCTGACTTCCCTTACCGGGATGCCGCAGACCCAGGCCATAGCCCCGTTCAAGGCCCCTCTCGACGAGGAGAAAATCACCATCAGCTGGCTCGACTATACCGACGAATGGGGGAACAAGTTCCCTGACGGGGAGACTTACAGCCTGATATATCCGGAGGTGACCATCCCTGCCGATGCCTACTATGTACCTGTCCAGGCCAGCAGGAACGGACAGACAGTCGACCTGGACGTGAGTGAAGTCGGCATCCGCCTCGAGTCCACAATCGGCATTTACGGGAGCGGACTTCTGGATGCCATCCCGGACGATTCCCTGAAACTTCAGTATGCGAAACTTGAGGCTGTCGAGAAACAGACCGGGAAGGATCTTGTGAATGATGCCTTCTTCAAGGACGGGGAATGGGTGAAGCAGTATTCCAACACCGTCCAGGGTGACGGCGAGCAGCATCCTTACCGTTTCACATACGCCCTTAGCCGCGGTGCCCTCCAGGACGGCCCCGGTGCCAATGCGATATGGAACATCACCAATGTCACACGTTCCGACCGCCGCTACCACTACATGACTTCGGCCTATGCCGCCACGGCGTCACAGGACCCTGATGTCCAGAAAGGGTTCTACCATTTCATCGATACCTATTTCCCTGACTATGCGGACAAGTGGAATACGGGCAATGTCGAGCAGGACATCCGCAGCTTCCTGATGAGCCAGGACCTTCCTGTGGAGATGACTGATGAGGAATATACGAACCTTATGATCTGGCACAGGGGGCTTGCCGTACCTGCAGCGCGGAACCTGGACGACCCGCAAGTGCAGCTCGGACGTCAGCTTTTCCGTCAGATCGGGTGCGCTTCATGCCACAGGCCGTCGTGGAAGACCGGCCCGGACAACTACAACGACCCCAACAAGTTTTTCAAGGGGGACGAGCTTCCACGGTATCCTGAGCAGACGATATGGCCCTACAGTGACATGATGCAGCACAGGCTGTTCATGGTCAATGATATAAGGGGCGATTGGTGCCGTACTACCCCGCTTTGGGGACGCGGACTTTCTCTGGTCTGCTCCGGACACCAGGACCGTCTGCATGACTGCCGTGCGCGGAATGTGATCGAGGCGATCATGTGGCATGGGAGCGCGGAAAGCGATGCCCGGGAGTCGGTAGAGGCTTTCCGTGAGCTTTCGAAGGAGGAAAGGGATGCTGTGGTAGAGTTTATCAATGCCATTTGATGGCATTGATAAACGACGGTGTGTCATAATTGCAAACTGATGCGTTATTTTCGGAATCCGGGCTAAGTCATTTACTCCAGTGTTATTGCGCAATGGTTGTCTGCATTATTACATGAGTTAGAGCAGAGAGGGGAACAGTCCGGACTCTGGCGCACGTTGCTTTGATGCTAAAGTGTTTGTTGTCAATTGTTTATGTGTATTGTGGGGTGCTTCAGGGTGGTTTGAGAACAGGGTCTGGAGCAGGCAGTGAGAATAGCAAATGATTGATTTACAGCATATTGTCTTTAAATCGTTATGCGCCAGGGTTCAGGGCCGCACCGAAGCAGCGGAGGTGCCGGAGGGGTGAAGTGGAGCCGCATGCCCCGATGGGGCTGTCACCGTCAGGTGACTGGGGGTGGACAGACAGGATTTCTGTTTAACAGGGCCCTTCAGGGCCGCACCGGAACGTCAGCAAGGCTCCCGGCAGGGAAACCGAAGCAGTGAAGGTGCCGGCGCAGCGAAGCGCAGCCGCATGCCCCGATGGGGCTGTCACCGTCAGGTGACTGGGGGTGGACAGACAGGATTTCCGGAGGAAATCCCTTTAACGTCAGTATGACGAATTCCAGTCAAAAAAGAAAAGATATTGATTTTAAGATAACATTATTAAACATTAATTCGTCGAACTGACGTTAAATATGGTTTTGAAAATCTGCAAATATCTGTCATTCGGTTTTATCTCCCTTTTGGCAGTCTATATGGCGGTGGCGTCGGTTCTGGAGAAATTCCACGGGACCGATGCCGTCATGAAATGGGCATATCATTCGCCGGTGTTCATCGCGCTGTGGGCGCTGGCAGCGGCTTCCGGTATTGTGTATGTATATTTCAGGCTTGTGAAAGGCAGGGCCTTCAGGGATATTCCGCTTTCTACGGTATGTATCCATCTGTCTTTCATCCTGATACTTGCCGGGGCGCTGACCACTCATCTGTCAGGGGACTCCGGGGCGGTGCACTTCAGGAAAGGCGATCCGGCGGCGACGGCCTTTGTCCGGGAGGACGGAAGCATGTCGGAACTCCCGTTTTCCGTGTCGCTCTCGGACTTCAAGGTGGAATACTACCCTGGCTCCGATGCCCCTAAGGACTATATCAGCACGCTGCATATCATGCCTGGCGAGGTGCATGGCGGAGAGGGTGTCCGCCATGGTACGGAGGGCATTTCAGCCACGGTGTCGATGAACAGGATATTCAGATACGGGGGATACCGGTTTTACCAGGCCTCCTATGACGATGACGGCGGAGGCTCCACGATAGCTGTCAGCCATGACCCGGCCGGGGTTGCTGTGACTTATGCGGGATATGCGCTTCTGCTGCTCTCGATGACAGGGTTCTTCTTCCGCAGGGACAGCGGCTTCAGGGCTGCATTGAGGCGTCTGTGCGGAAGCGCGGCCGCTGCTGTGTCAGTCATCCTGTGCCTTGTCCTGTCCTCTGCCGATGCCTCGGCTTCCCCGAAAAACGGCACGGAGCTCCCGAAGCATATTCCCGAGGAGGTGGCATCTGAATATGGCAGGATATTCGTCTATTACAACGACCGTGTATGCCCCATGCAGACCCTCGCCCGTGATTTTACCATGAAACTTTACGGCCGGCCCTCCTGGCGCGGCCTTACATGCGAGCAGGTGCTTACAGGGTGGATTTTCTATGCCGACCAGTGGTATGGCACTCTGGATATGGACGGCAGCCAGTCAAGCCCGAAGGCCGCCATGAAGGCCAGGGACCGGGAGGAGAGCATAAGGCTTGTGTGCACGGGTTCCCTGCTCAGGATTTTCCCGTTCACCTGCGACGGGAAAGTCTCGTGGTATTCCTCTGTCGACAGGCTGCCTGCGGAAATGGATCCGGCGCAGTGGCTGTTCGTGCGCAAGGTTATGAGCCTTGCAGGTGAAGGGCTTATGAAAAAGGACTTCGACGGGGTGAAAGGGATATTTGCCAAGATCCGCGAGCATCAGCTCAAGTCCGCCCCGGATGTCATCCCGTCAGGGGGACGAGTCAGGGCCGAAACTATATATAATAGTATAGACAGACCGAAGGCTCTGGCGATGGCCTGTCTCTCCGCCGGGCTTTTGCTTTTTGTGTTTTTCTATATTTCAGGACATCTACAGGGCAGTGCAAGTTCGTGTCCCGCTCCCTCTGCGGGAGGCGGGAGTGTCTCCAGACGGCCCCTGCATACTGTCATCTGCCGTGCCGCACATCTGCTTTCGGCCCTGCTTCTTCTCTATCTCACCGTCATCCTTGCCCTCCGCTGGAGAGTCTCAGGCCACATCCCGATGTCGAACGGTTTCGAGACCATGATGACCATGTCATGGATATCGATGCTGCTTACCGTCATTCCGGCCCGCCGGTTCCCTCTGGTGCTGCCTATGGGGTTCCTGCTGTGCGGATTCTCCCTGCTGGTGGCGTCGATAGGGGAGTCCGACCCGCAGATAACGCATCTGATGCCTGTGCTTTCTTCCCCGCTCCTGTCGGTCCATGTAGCCTGCATGATGCTCTCGTACACGCTGCTGGGCCTGGCGATGCTTAACAGTGTGATGTCGCTTGCCGGGCACTGGCTCCGGCCGGGCAGGCAGGGACTCGCCAAGGATTATGAAATGGGGCGTTCCGCCGACATTTCCCTTGTCATCCTCTATCCGGCGGTCTTCCTCCTTGCCGCCGGCACATTCCTCGGGGCTGTATGGGCCAATGTCTCGTGGGGACGCTACTGGGCATGGGACCCGAAGGAGGTCTGGGCGCTGATTACCCTGCTCGTGTACGCTTTCGCCCTGCACGGCCGGTCGCTCAGGGTGTTCCGGAACCCGGTGTTCTTCCACTGGTTCTGCATCATCGCCTTCCTGTGCGTGATCATCACATATTTCGGCGTCAATTTCTTCCTCGGCGGACTTCACAGCTATGCATAGCGGGGCCCGGGAGACGCAGGAGGCAGGCTTGTGCGGCCTCTGTCCGGACAGCGGGGGCCCGATGGCCCCGCGTGACCTTCCCGCTGGCGGATTTTTTTGAAAATTCGAAACAGTTTCTAAACAACATCATGAAAATTTATTACATTTGTGTGCTTTTAACCAATATTTGATTATAGATTTAAATAGACCATGCAACACAAAGTAATAGATACTACGGATGTTGTGATCAGGTTTGCGGGAGATTCGGGAGACGGCATGCAGCTCACCGGATCTCTTTTTGCTGATATGTCGGCTATCTACGGGAATGCGCTTTCTACATTCCCGGACTTTCCGGCAGAGATCAGGGCCCCTCACGGGACCGTATCCGGGGTTTCCGGCTTCCAGGTCCACATCGGAAGCGAGGATGTAAATACCCCGGGAGACTACTGCGACCTCCTTGTCGCAATGAACCCGGCAGCCCTCAAGGCCAACGCCAAATGGCTCAAGAGGACCGCCATGGTCATCATTGACACAGACACGTTCGACGAGCAGGGACTGCAGAAGGCCGGCTTCAAGGGAGACCCGATCGAGGAACTCAATATAGGCGACAGGACCATCATCGCGGCGGGCATAACCACACTCACCGAGGAGAGCCTGAAAGACAGCGGCCTTGATACAAAGGCCATACATAAATGCAAGAATATGTTCACGCTGGGCATGGCATGCTTCATCTACAGCCGTCCGGTGGAATATGTCCACAAGTACCTCGAAAAGAAATTCAGGAAAAAGCATCCGGAGCTGATAGCCCCGAACGAGAAGGCTGTCAACGACGGGTACAACTATGCGGCCAACATCCAGGCCATCCCGAACACATACGTCATAGAGCCGTCCCACAAGAAGAAGGGGCTCTACCGGAACATCACCGGGAACCAGGCCATAGCCTGGGGACTTCTCGCCGCTTCCGAGAAGTCCGGGAGACCGCTTTTCTGCGGCTCCTACCCGATAACACCGGCCACTGCAATACTGGAGGAACTGGCGCTCCACAAGAGCCTGCACTGCACCACTCTGCAGGCCGAGGACGAGATTGCCGGCATCTGCACCGCAATAGGCGCCGCATTCGCAGGCGACCTGGCTGTCACCACCACTTCAGGCCCGGGGCTTTCCCTCAAGTCCGAGGCCCTCGGCCTTGCCGTCATGACGGAGCTGCCCCTTGTAGTGGTGGATGTACAGAGGGCGGGCCCCTCCACGGGTATCCCTACCAAGACGGAGCAGACCGACCTGAACCAGGCACTTTACGGCAGGAACGGGGAATGTCCCGTAGCCGTGATGGCCGCACATTCTCCGGCAGGCTGTTTCGATGCCGCCTTTATGGCTGCGAAGATCGCCCTTGAGCACATGATGCCTGTGATCCTGCTTTCCGAAGGGTTCCTCGGGAACGGTTCCGAGCCTTGGCTCATCCCGTCGATGTCGGATTATCCTGAAATAAAGCCTCCTTTTGCAGAGAAGCTCACCGGGCCGTTCTTCCCGTTCGAGAGGGATTCCAGGACCATGGCCCGCAAATGGGCCGTGCCGGGCCAGAAAGGTTTCGAGCACCGTGTCGGCGGGCTGGAGAAGAACCATCAGGGCGTCCTGTCTTCCGACCCTGTGAACCATGCTACGATGGTCAGGGAGAGGGCGGAGAAGGTGGCCAGGATTGCGGATTTCATTCCGGAGCTTGAAGTCAACGGCCCTGATTCAGGACGTCTCCTTGTCGTGGGCTGGGGCGGCACATACGGGCATCTGCTTTCCGCGGTGTCCCAGATACGGGCTTCCGGCAAGGATGTCAGCTATGCCCATTTCGACTACATCAACCCGCTGCCGCGCAATACGGAGGCGGTCTTCAGGAAGTTTGACAGGATTCTTGTCTGCGAGCTGAACAGCGGGCATTTCGCCGGCTATCTCCGGAATGTCCTGCCGAAACACAAGTATTTGCAGTACAATAAGGTACAGGGACAGCCGTTCCTCGTTCAGGAACTTGTGACGGCGATAAACTTCGCATTGTAGTCCAGCTGTCATCCTGGACGGATGATCTTCAAAAGAAAAAACGGAATATGGGAAAATATACATTTCAGGATTTCAAGAGCGACCAGGAAGTCAGGTGGTGCCCGGGATGCGGAGACCATGCTGTACTTGCAGCTCTCCAGAGGGCGATGCCGAAGGTGGCCGAGACCCTCGGGTATGAGAAAGAGCGCTATGTCGTGGTGTCCGGGATAGGATGCTCGTCCAGGCTGCCGTATTATATGAACACCTACGGCTTCCACAGCATACACGGGAGGGCAACGGCCATTTCCACCGGCATCAAGGTCGCCAACCCGGACCTCACGGTCTGGCAGGCCTGCGGTGACGGGGACGCCCTCGCCATCGGGGGGAACCATTTCATCCATGCCATAAGAAGGAATGTGGATATAAACATCATCCTGTTCAACAACCAGATATACGGCCTCACCAAGGGTCAGTATTCCCCGACCTCCAAGTTCGGGGCGGTCACCAAGACATCCCCTTACGGCACAGTCGAGCACCCGTTCAACCCCGGCAGCCTTGTTCTCGGGGCGAAGGGCACGTTCTTTGCCCGCGGGCTCGACTCCGAGCTGAAGCTGAACGAGGAGATCATGGTGGCGGCAGCGGCACACAACGGGACATCGGTCATGGAGATGCTCACGAACTGCGTGATATTCAATGACGGTGCTCATTCCGCCATATCAGACCGCGAGTACAGGGCGGACAGGACGATTGTCCTGCGTCACGGGGAGAAAATGATATTCGGCAAGAACAGGGACAAGGGGCTTGTCCTCGACGGACTGCGCCTCAAGGTCGTGACCATAGGGGAGAAGGGCATCACCGAGGACGATATCCTCACCCATGACGCCCATTCCGACAATATCGGTATCCACATGATGCTTGCGGACATGAAATATCCGGAATATCCTGTGGCCCTGGGCGTAATCCGTGATGTCGCCGATGTCACGTACGACGGCGGAGTCAGGATGCAGGCCGAGCAGGTGAGCGAGAAGTCGCATATACATTGTGTGGATGACCTTCTTCGCAGCGGCGCCACATGGGAGGTGTAAAGGCATGGGCGGCGGACAATATCTGCGTTGTGCCAGGTTAATGGAATCACTTTTAATAACATTATATTATGAACACTAATGAAATCATGGCCCGTCTCCAGGCCAAGTACGGCAATGAGAAAGAATACCTTCAGGCCGTACGGGAAGTATTGGAGACTGTCGAGGAAGAATATAACAGGCATCCTGAGTTCGAGGATGCGAAGATTGTCGAAAGGATAGTGGAGCCGGACAGGATCTTCACGTTCAAGGTCACCTGGGTGGATGACAACGGCGAGATACAGACCAACACCGGATACCGTGTCCAGTTCAACAATGCCATCGGGCCTTACAAGGGCGGCCTGCGTTTCCATCCTTCTGTCAATCTTTCCATCCTTAAGTTCCTGGGCTTCGAGCAGACTTTCAAGAACGCCCTCACGACCCTTCCTATGGGCGGAGGCAAGGGCGGCTCTGATTTCAACCCTAAGGGCAAGTCCGACGCGGAGATCATGCGTTTCTGCCAGGCCTTCATGCTTGAACTGTGGAGGAACATCGGCCCGGATACAGATGTGCCTGCAGGTGACATCGGGGTTGGAGGCCGCGAGATAGGCTTCCTGTTCGGGATGTACAAGAAGCTCGCGCGTGAGCATACAGGTGTGCTGACGGGGAAAGGCCTGACATACGGGGGCTCCCTCATACGTCCGGAGGCTACAGGTTTCGGTGCCGTGTATTTCGTGCAGCACATGCTCCATCTACAGGGGAAGGACATAAAGGGCAAGACAGTGGCAATATCCGGTTTCGGCAACGTGGCATGGGGTGCAGCTACCAAGGCTACACAGCTGGGTGCCAAGGTTATAGCAATTTCCGGCCCTGACGGGGCAATCTATGACCCTGAAGGCATGAACGAGGAGAAGATAGCCTATATGCTCGAGCTCAGGGCTTCAAACAACGATGTGGTGGCCCCGTTTGCGGAGAAGTTCCCTTCCGCTACATTCTACCCTGGCAAGAAAGCCTGGAGCATCAAGTGCGACATCGCCATGCCTTGCGCATTCCAGAACGAGATGTCCGGGGCAGATGCAGAGGAGCTTATCAAGAACGGCACATGGTGCTGCGCTGAGGTCTCCAATATGGGGTGCACACCTGAGGCGATAGCCGCATTCCAGAAGGCCAAGATAATGTTCGCCCCTGGAAAGGCCGTCAATGCCGGCGGAGTGGCTACTTCCGGACTTGAAATGACCCAGAACGCCATGCATATCAGCTGGAGCGCCGAGGAAGTGGACAGGAAGCTCCATGAGATCATGGCCAATATACACCATGCATGCGTGGAGCACGGCAAGGAGGCTGACGGCTATATCAACTATGTGAAAGGCGCCAATGTGGCAGGCTTCATGAAAGTCGCACATGCCATGCTTGAGCAGGGTATCATCTGACCCTGGGTCCTGACCTGCACATGGTGAAAATGAATGAGGAGGTGTCCGGGTATCTAAGGACATCTCCTCTTGTTTTATTTTTTCCTGCTCTCGTGTAATGACTCACGCCATTTGATGAACTGTTCCTCCGAGAGGATCTTCTTGATCTTTCCGGTTTCTTTACTGATGATTTTCATTTCTTTCTCCGAGGGCTGTTCAGGCATTCCCGGGCCTCCTCTGAAATTACCGTCATTCCCGGGCATCATTCCTGGAGGCATCATGCCACCGGGCCCTCCCATGACCGGTGCCCATGCCGCGGACCGTGCTTTCAGCAGGGCCTTTTCTGTTTTCCTGAACAGTCTGCAGAGCTTTTTGTACTGCTTATCGGTCAGGTCCAGGGATTCCTTCATTTCCCCTGCCTTGATTTCAGCCTTTTCTGCAGGCAGCATACCTTTAGGCTGGGCCTTTGCCGGCATGACAGTGCACAGCGGCAGGCAGAGCATTAACAGCAGATGTATCTTTCTCATATTCCATTTGTTTTGGTGTGACAGCAAAAGTACAGCCTTCCTTTTCACCTGCAAAACAATATCTGCAAACGAATTGAATCTGCCGCTCTACGGATAATTTTTCACGATGTGCCATAGTTGAAAAAAACACTCCCGGCCATTGTCTTTAACAAAATGTTGCTAAATTTGATACCCGATTTTAAAAACCAATAATTAAAACACTAAAATACTGTACTGATAATGACACAGCAGGTTCCCAAAGAGAGAAAAATCTCCCGGAAGCTTACTATCGCGCTTCCCATCGTATTGGTAATCACTCTTTTCTTATGGCTTGTCCCTACCTCGTTCTTCGGCATTGAAGGGCTTACCGTCACAGAGCAGCGGACCATAGCCATTTTTGTTTTCGCAGCGCTGATGTGGATGTTCGAGATCATCCCGACCTGGACGACTTCCGTGCTGATAATTGTCGTGATGCTTCTGACTATTTCCGACAGCAGTTTTTCGTTCATGAAAGGGTCCGGGATTCCTGCAGAAATGGGGACCTTCGTCAGCTATAAATCGATACTGGCCACTTTTGCAGACCCTGTGATCATGCTGTTCCTGGGAGGGTTCATCCTGGCTATAGCATCGACCAAGGTCGGCATGGACGTGCAGCTGGCAAGGGTGCTGCTGAAGCCTTTCGGGAAGAAGTCGGAGTTCGTGCTTCTGGGTTTTCTCATGGTGATAGGCATTTTCTCCATGTTCATGAGCAATACTGCGACTGCGGCGATGATGCTTACTTTCCTGGCTCCTGTGCTGAAGACTCTTCCTCCTGACGGAAAAGGACGTATCGCCCTGGCCCTTTCCATTCCGATAGCTGCAAACCTCGGCGGCATAGGTACGCCTATCGGTACGCCTCCTAATGCGATAGCATTCCAGTATCTCAACGATTCCCTGCATCTCGATGTAGGCTTTGGTGACTGGGCCATGAGGATGATACCGTACGTACTTGTAATGCTCTTCATTGCGTGGCTGGTGCTGCTGAAACTGTTCCCGTTCAAACAGAAGACCATAGAGCTCAAGATTGAAGGCGGCCGGGAGAAGACATGGCGCACATATGTCGTCTGGGTGACATTTGCCGTGACCATACTGCTGTGGATGACAGAACAGCTTACCGGACTTAATTCCAACGTTGTGGCCATGATTCCTGTCGGAGTGTTCTGCGTCACCGGCATTATCACCAAGGATGACCTGAAGGAGATAAACTGGAGCGTGCTCTGGATGGTTGCCGGCGGATTCGCCCTCGGACTTGCACTTACGGCCACGGGTCTTGCCGAGCACCTGGTTACGTCCATACCGTTCGGGGAATGGCTGCCTATAGTTGTCATCCTCGTGTCCGGGTTCATCGGATACTTCATTTCCAACTTCATATCGAATACTGCCGCTGCCAGCCTGATTGTCCCTATCCTTTGCGCAGTGGGCGTCGGCATGGGCGAGACTCTGGATCCTCTCGGCGGTTCGAAGACCCTGCTCATCGGGGCTGTCCTCTGTACATCCCTTGCAATGCTGTTCCCTATCAGTACCCCGCCTAACGCCCTTGCGCACTCGACGGGCCTGGTAACCACCAAGGACATGACCAAGGTCGGCCTCATCATCGGAATCGTAGGTTTTATCCTCGGCTATGCGATGCTGTTCCTGATAGGATTCTGATGGGCTGTCCATTGGGAGAAAGGCCTCCAGTGACATAAGACCGCTTTTGTCCACCGGATATTTTCAAATAGGTAATATTATAAAGTAATCGCCGGCGGCCGGACGCTTTGCAGCTCCGGCCGCCATTTTATTAAAAAATTATTACCTTTGGGCCTCCTGACCGGAAAGTGCAGGCCGTCATGATCCGAGGGAAGGGCTTCCATCTCCGGCAGACTGTCCGTTGTGCATTGATGTAAATTGTTGGATATTTGTATTATATTATAAACTTAAGGAATTGTTTTGAAATTTAATATCATGATTTTATAGGGGATTTCAGGGGAATTATACCGGGAAGGTCCATAAAAGAATTTTCAGGAAAATTCAAAACTGTTCCTAAACCAATTGTCAGACTGATATTATTATCATGAAGAAGTTTTTTTATCCGGCTGCACTGGCCTTCATGCTGGCCGTGCCGTCGACAGGGTTTGCGGCAGCTCCTGCCAGGGAACAGGAAAATGCTGTCAAGGAGGAACTGCAGAACCATTTCAGCCTCTATGGCTTCATCCGGAACTATTTTACGTTCGACTCGCGTGAAAGCGCTTCGGGGACCGGAAACCTTTTCTACTATCTCCCGTTCGAAAGGAATCTGAACGAAATGGGCGATGACCTCAATGAGCAGCCGTCCTTCCGTTTCCTGGCCATCACATCCAGGGTCGGACTTGATGTGAACGGATACCGTATAGGGAAGACTGACATTTCCGCCAAGGTCGAGACGGACTTCTACGCGGGCCTCAGCGGCTCTACCGGTACGGCTACACTGCGGCTCCGCCAGGCATATATGAAGCTGGGGTGGAAAGACCTCCCTATGGGCAGGAACACGGCATCTGTCTCCCTGCTTATGGGGCAGGCGTGGCATCCTCTGGCGGCTGACCAGCCTGACGTGATAAGCCTTGCTGTCGGTGCGCCGTTCAATGCCTTCAACCGCAGCCCGCAGGTGACCATGGATGCCAATCTCGGAAAGCACTTCACCATCACCGGGTCGTTCATATACCAGATGCAGTATACTTCGACAGGCCCTGACGGCAGTTCTGCCAACTATATGAAGTACGGTATCCTGCCGGAAGTCTATGCCGGCCTTTCATACAGGACCGGAGGATTCCTTGCCAAGGCCGGGGTCAGCCTTCTGAGCATCAAGCCGAGGAATACTGGAGTGATGGCTGACATAGGCAGCCCTGAAGTCCAGGTGGACGACCGTATGACGGCCCTTTCACCGTTCCTGTATCTGCAGTATAAGTACAAGACTTTGACAGTCAAGGCAAAGACGATATACGGAAGTGCAGCTGACTATCTCAACCTGGTCAGCGGATACGGGATTACCTCCATGTCTGATCCGGACGGGCATTATGACTATGCCGCGACTCATACGAGTTCTTCTTGGGTTTCAGTTTCTGTGGGAAAGAAACTGCAGGGTATGTTCATGGCCGGATATATAGCCAATCTGGGGGCGGCGAAGGATTTCGTGGATACCGGTGACAGCTACTATTTCTTTGCTAAAGACGGCCAGAGCTTCAAAAGGATGGCACAGGCATTCCGTCTTGTGCCGACCATTGCGTACAATATCGGGAAGTTCACTCTCGGGCTGGAGTACGAGGTGACTGCAGCCCAGTTCGGGGACAATCTCAACGCTGACGGTTCCGTGATGAAGGAAGGGACGGAGCTCCCGGGGGCCGCCGGCCTGGCAGGACGTTACTGGGTCGCCAACCACCGTATCCAGCTGATGACAAGGTTCAATTTTTAATTGAACCTTGTCAGTCCACCCCCAGTCGCCTGGCGGTGACAGCCTCGGTGGGGCATGCGTCTCCGCTGCGCTTCGCCGGCACCTGCGCTGCTTCGGTTTCCTCCCGGAAACCTCGCTGACGCTCCGGTGCGGCCCTGAAGG
The DNA here is from genome assembly GCA_944326305.1 of uncultured Bacteroidales bacterium. Classification (GTDB taxonomy): domain Bacteria; phylum Bacteroidota; class Bacteroidia; order Bacteroidales; family UBA932; genus Cryptobacteroides. The sequence continues at coordinate 25,416 of CALVDL010000014.1, read as the reverse complement.
GCCTTGCGACCTTGTCAGTCCACCCCCAGTCGCCTGGCGGCGACTGTCAGGCGGAGTCCTGTTCTATGTAACTTCCCGGTTTTCAGTCACTTGTCTTTGATGATGTTCTCCCGGTCCCCTTTCTGATATGGGGACCGGGAGAATGATATTGATGCTAATATATTGATAATCCATAAATTAACGTGAATTCGATGAATTTAATTCATTAAATTACATCGAATTACCTATTAAGGAGCAGGCCCGTGGCCTGCGACAGGGCCCCCGGCGAGGGGGCGGATGGGGGTGGCGTCCCTTAACAAGGGGCTGTCACGAAGTGACTGGGGATTAGATTATATGATTAAACGCATGTTTAATCATTAACGTCAGTGTGACGGATTCCAGTCATAAATGATAAAATATTGATTTTTAATATAATATTGTTAAACATAAATTCGTCGAACTGACGTTAAATTAGACTGTGTTTGAATCTGTCGGTCGAAGTGCCTTTGCGGATTCGTCATTTCATTCCGCCCTAAATGACAAAAAAAACACAGGTTTAGCTCCCTTGGATGACAAAGAAGCCGGGGAACTCCGTCCAGAATGACATGAAAAGATGCCCGGAATGGTATAAAAGTGCCTCCTGGGTGGCAATGTGGTGCGCTGGATGGATACCGTTTTTTGTGCAGAGGGGGGGGCTATGCCTGCTGGAGGGAAGAGAGGGCGTCGTTGACGGACAGGCAGTCTTCTACGCGGAAGTCGCCGCTGCGGCTGCGCACGAGGGAGCTGAGGTGGGCGCCGCTGCCGAGAGCTTCGCCGAGGTCCCTTGCGAAAGCACGGATATATGTGCCTTTGCTGCATTCTATGCGTATTTCAGCCAGAGGAAGATGCAGGGCGGAAGTGTCGGCGACGTTAATCTTGAGATTCCTGACGGACAGTTCCCCTGTATTGCCCGTTGATGCATATTCTGGAGTCCGGCCTTCCGGATAGAAATGAAGAAGCTCTATGCCTGAAATCCTGATTCTCGCAGCCCGGATAACAGTTTCGGCTGCCATGTCGAATATTTTGCCCGTGCCCGTGGAGCCGTCCATGGTATCTCTCCCGGCCGGTGGGACAGATGCGTCTGCATCCTGCATCTGCTTTTTGTATAGCTTCCTCGCAATCTCATATGCCCGGACCCCTTCTATGGACTTTGCGGAGAACAGCGGCGCTATCTGTTCCTGCTCTCCGAGAAAACCTTTCAGAGCCTCCCGTATTCCGTCCTCGGTGATATGCCCGTGAGGATAGCGCATGTCTATGTCATTTTCCAGGTCGTAGGACGGTGTGGTGGCACCGAAGGATATGCCGGCTATGTATTCTTTGTCGTGGCTCTGCAGGGTCTCCGCGAGTTTAGTGGCATTGCCTATGCATACCAGCAGGACTCCTGTCGCCAGGGGGTCGAGAGTGCCTGCATGTCCGACTTTCAGGTTTTTCTTGCGGAAATGCCTTGTCGCCGCGAACTTCAGTTTTCTTATCACATCAGCTGAAGTCCACCGGTAAGGCTTGTCTACGGGTATGATGATGCCTCCCGGGCAGTCTTCTATGCTTTCCGGGAGTTTCATTCCTTTTTTCAGTATGAGAGGATTCATATTCTGTAAGGGGAGAACTGGATATGTCTTGAATGACAATATGTTATCTTACCGGGATCTTCTCTATTCTGTCCTGGTGCCTCCCGCCTTCGAATTCCGTTCCGAGCCATGCGTCGGTGATATTGCATACCTTCTCGAAAGATATGAAACGTGCCGGCATCACAAGCACATTGGCATTGTTGTGCCTTTTCACGAGTTTCCCTATCTCCACATCCCATGCAAGTCCTGCCCTTATTCCCTGATGCTTGTTCAGTGTTATCGCCATCCCGTTTCCTGTGCCGCACATGGCGATGCCTTTTTCCACATCCCCCTTCTCTACGGCTTCCGCCAACGGGTGCGCGACGTCCGGATAGTCCATCCTTTCGGCCGAATATGTGCCGAAGTCCTTTACTTTATAATTTTTCGCCTCAAGGTATGCTATGAGTTTCTGCTTATAGTCATAACCTGCGTGGTCGCTGCAAATTCCAATCATTGTTTTTCTTTTTTCTGAAAATCCGTTACCTTTTCCAGGCAGTTTGCCGTGCCAAATGTACTATTATTTTTGTTTAAAGCCGTTACAATGTATTTATTTTTTTTCTACATTGCACCTTCCGACGGTTTTCCCCGTTTCTTGAACCGTTCTTTGTTATCATTATATGAAACCTGTACTAACTATTCTGACACTTCTCGCCGCAGCTGTACTTACAGGCTGCAGCGAGGAAGCGAAGGTGGAGATTGCCGACGTGATCATTGTATCGCAGGACAGGATCGCTTTCGCTGAGAATGGTGGAAAGGCGACGGTTTCCGTTGCCTGCCCGTCAGAATGGACGGCGGACTGCACCGCTGACTGGATTACCCTTGCCGCGGACGGGAACTCTCTCGTCATTTCGGCCGAGGCCAATGCTACCGGTCAGGGCAGAACTGCCTCCATTGCTTTACAGACAGGTGCGGACCAGAAGGAGATACAGATCTCGCAGGCATGGTCCGAAGCCCTGTTTCAGCTTTATGTCAATGCCCCTGGGGCGATTGATGTCATTTCCGGTGGAGAAGACTTCACTTTTTCCGTTTCAGCCAATTGCGACTGGTCTGTCAGCCTTTCGGACGGGGCAGACGCATGGATATCCTGCAGTGCGGATACGCAGTCCGGGATTGTCAATGTGTCGGTAGCCGCGAATGACGGTGAGGCCAGAAGCGGGGAGATAACGGTTTCCCCTGTTGATGCACAGGGAAGCGGCGTTTCTGCCACACTGACTTTTTCCCAGATTTCGAAAGCGGAGGATCCTTATTACAGGATGCTTGGCAGTTTCGATCTGTATGCGGAAAGATGGTACAGCTATGACGGCAACGGAGGCGGAGGTTATCTGCCGTCCGAAACCATAGGTACGGCTGCCCACTGTACTATCGAGGAAGTCGAATATCCGGAGACTTTCCTCATCAGGGATCTTTTTATGGACGGGACCGAGATTGAGGCCACTTACGATACCGGTACTCAGCAGATGACAATAGATCTCGGCATCCGCTGTCTGTTACGGGAGACGGCGGATGGAACCACGTGGGCATATTTCCCTGTTGCCATAGATCTTGTGTCCAGCGGATTTACCTCAAAGAAGGTGACCGGTGAACTGGGGGAGGGCGTTGATGAAACCGGGGAGAGCCGTCCGGCAATCCTCTTAAAGGGCTTTGATGCTCCGGATACCGCTTTCGGGCTTATTGCTTCCAACGGCGCCTCTTATTCTTCTATTGCCGGTATATATTATGCCGATGGTGAAATGTATCTTGTAAAGACAGGAGATGCTACGGTAACAGATTAAAAACCATGAAATTATGAAAAAATTATCAATAATCGTCCCGGCTGCTGTCCTTGTCATCCTGTCCGCATGTGTCAAAGAAACCATATATTATGAGAATCCGGTTCTTGAAGAAGGGGATGGAACCGTGACCGAGGCTGAAGCCGAACTGGCTCTGGATTCCCGTAACACATGGTTCTCTACCGAGGACGGCCTGACGGCTGCCATAGCGTTCAAGAGTCTCGGAGGGGAGGTCATCGTAGATGTAAATACAAATGTTGATTGGGACTATTCCATCGGGGAAGACAGTTTCATAACTGCCGAGAAAGACAGCGAGGCGGATCGTCTTGTTCTTTCCTGCGGGGCCAACCCCGAAGAAAAGGAGCTGACATCTTCAGTTACAGTGACCGCCGGAGACAAGACCGCAGTGATAACGGCTACCCAGAATGCCTACGGCACTATGGAAATTACAGCCGAAAGCAACAATTTCGAGCTTCCTGCAGTAGGAGAGCTCAGCGCATCGTTTACAGTCCAGACGACTGATCCGGACTGGACATTCGAAACCACAGCCTGCGAGTGGCTGCTCGTTGAGCAGGAAGGCAATACGATAACCCTCACGGCGGATCCCAATGCGGAATTTATCGACCGTGAAACTGAATTCACTATTATTGCCGGAGCAGGGGGGAATCCGGTAACTGAAAAAATTTCTGTACTTCAGGACCGTGCCGCCAATATCTCGGCGGACACCAGGACCGTTCCGTTCGCTCCCGTAGCTGATGCCGATTTCAAGAGGGAGCTTACAGTAGACGCCAATTTCGACTGGACCTACGAAACCGATGATTCAGGGGACGGCTGGCTTGCCATAGAAAAAACCGCAACAGGACTCGTGCTGACTCCGTCCGCCAATGACGGGGAGACATCCCGTACTGTCATCATTACACTGAAGACAGGGGACGGGAAGGCCAACGTGTCCGAATTTGAAGTGACCGTGTCCCAGTCCGGAATGGATTACAGCGCCTATATCGTGGGCCTGAATGTGGTCTCGGAGGATCTCAAGTCAATGCTTTTCTTTGACGAAGGATTCAAAGGCACTATAGATTGGGGAGACGGCACCATAGAAGAAGTGGAGACCGACACCTACCCGGAGCACACCTATACGGATCCGGGCAGCTATATCGTTTCAGCCAAAGGTTCTGCCGTGTCCATGAATTCCGATTATGGCAATTATTACAACCAGAAAGACCAGTATGTGGATATTTACAACTGGGGTGATCTCGGACTGGAATCTATGGTGGAGGCATTCCGTCAGATGGAGAACATAAAATCCCTGCCTCCGGATGAGTCGGGTGCATTCGAGAACGTTACCACATTCGAGTATGCATTTGCCGATATGGGTATCACGGAAATCCCGGAAGGGCTCTTCACCCATGCCGTCAATGCTGTTGACATGTCCTATACATTCTATTCGGATGAAATCACCTCGGTACCTGCGGACCTTCTCAAAAACTGCAGCAAGCTCCAGACTGTATATAGTATGTTCTCCGCTACAGACATTACTTCCGTTGACGGGGATTTCCTTTCTTCCAATACGGAACTGACGGATATTGGGGCAATGTTTTCCATGACACAGATTACATCGGTGCCGGCAGGCCTTTTTGATAATAATACAAAGGTGACCAGCTGTAATGCACTGTTTTCTAACTGCAACAATCTCGTCTCTGTCCCTGCAGGCATATTCGACCATATGACGGAGTGCGAGAATTTCAGGATGGTGTTCAGCAATACCGCCTTGTCTGAAATACCGGCAGGCCTGTTCGCGAACAACAAGAAGTGCACGACCTTTGCCAATGCATTCCAGAATACGAAGATCTCCTCCATCCCTGAAGACTTGTTCAAGGGGTGCGACAAGGTCGAGACTTTCATGTCATGCTTTGTAGGCTGCAGCGAGCTAAGAAGTATTCCTGCCGGCCTGTTCACCAAATCAGGCGCTTTTGGCCTCGGGACAGAACGGGACGGCTTCAACATGGTGTTCCAGAGGTGTACCTCTCTTGAGAGTATCCCTGCCGGCCTGTTTGACGGGTTCGTCAATGTCCAGAGGTTCAACAACATATTCAACGGATGTACATCGCTTAAGGAAATCCCGTCCGGGCTTTTTGCCACCAATGCTTCGGTCACCCAGATGACAAGCGCATTTGCCGGGTGCACTTCATTGACTGAGATTCCTGACGAGTTCTTCAAGGGGATGGTCAATATGACATCTTTCTCCGGCATGTTCAACGGATGTACGTCAATAGAAAGGGTGGGGTCGAACATAATTTCCGGCTGTACCAAGTGTACAACGGTAGCCTCCATGTTCAAAGGCTGCACGGCACTTTCTTCCGTAGCAGACGATGCATTTGCCGGGGCGCCTGCTGTGACAAACATCTCGGAAATATTCTCCGGCTGCACTTCTCTGCAGACTGTACCTGCCGGTCTTTTCTCCGGATTCACTTTGCTCTCCAACGCGGCAAAGGCATTCTTTGAATCCGGCGTGACATCGCTCCCGGCAGGGCTGTTTGACAAGAACGTAAGTGTCACGGATTACGGCAGTACGTTCGAGGGGTGTGTTTCGCTCACGACTGTAGGGGATATTTTCGGAGAGAACATCGCCTCCAAGACTGAATGTGACAAGCTGTTCTACGGCTGCACTTCTCTGCAGTCCATCCCTTCCGGACTTTTCGACGGCCTGTATGGGGTCAGCACATTCGTGGATGCCTTCAACGGATGTACCTCGCTCACTTCCATTCCTTCCGGGCTGTTCAAGGACCAGACTTCGGCAAGTACTGTAACTTTCAAGAATTGCTTCAGCGGCTGTACTGCACTTACGTCCGTGCCTTCCACCCTGTTCGGCACATCGGAAAGGACCAATATATCATCCTGCGAGAACATGTTCGAGGAATGCACCGCCATATCTTCCATCGCCTCCGATGCGTTCGGAGCCATGACCAGATCCAACGGGACGACCATGTCGAGTGTTTTCTCCGGATGCACATCGCTTACTTCCGTACCGTCCGGACTCTTCAAGAATGTAACCGGTACTTTCTCCAATGTGTTCCAGAACTGTACCGGAATCACAAGCGTCGGGTCGGAAGTATTCAACGGACGAAGGCCGACGGGCCTTACGAATATGTTCAACGGGTGCTCATCCATTACCACAGTCCCTGAGGACCTGTTCTGCGAGGTTGAAGGGGTCACATCGGTATCGGGCATATTCCAGAACTGCACTTCACTTGTTTCGGTCCCTGCAGGCCTGTTCAGGGGAATGACCGCTATGAAGACCCTCTCCAGTGTATTCAAAGGCTGCACCTCGCTGACGGAAATTCCGGATGGCCTGTTTGACGGAATGGCTGCGGTCACCACATTGAACGGGATGTTCCAGGGCTGTACTCAACTCAAAGGTGTTTCATCGGATGAATTTGCCGCAATGACAGCAGTAACCAATGTAGGCAATATGTTCAACGGCTGTACTTCCCTTACTTCTTTCCCTGTGGACTTCTTTGACAATATGAAGCAGATAACGAATGTCGGGAACCTGTTCAACGGCTGCAGCTCCCTTACCGGAGAGTCTCCGTACACTACAGTAAACGGGGTAAAGTACCATTTGTATGAAAGGACAGGAGAAAACGAGGCGGCTTCAGGCCTGAAGGCCCTGGGTACGGCGACCTCGAACAGGAAAGGCTGCTTCGCAGGCTGCACCGGCCTGTCCGACTATGATTCGATACCTGCAGAATGGAAATGATGGAGGGCAGAGAAATGAACATGAAAAAGAATCTGTACACGATACTGGCTGCGGCTGCTGTATTTGCAGGCTGCACAGAGACTACTGGGGTAGACCCGGAAGAATACGTTTATCCTTTGTTTTTCGACCTCTCGGGAGAAAAGGTCGTATTTGACATAGATGGCGGAATGGCGGCATTGGCCGTGGCTACCAATGCCGAAACATTGGACTATACTGCTTCCGGCGACTGGTTTACAGTGGAGAATGACGGGAACGGTTTCCTGAAGATCTCTGCTCCCGCCAACTACTCTCCGGAAACGAGAACAGGGACTGTTGAGCTGACGGCCGTCCTCGGGGAAGAGACGATGGCGGCGACCGTGTCTGTGACACAGAGATCGGATAACAGCGTAAACCTCAGTGCCGCCGGAACGTCGAACTGCTATCTCGTCAGGACAGGCACTTCCTACACTTTTGACGCCACGGTAAAGGGCAACGGAGGCTCTGATGGCAGAAGCCATTATATCGAGACCTGCGGGGTTGACATTACCGGTATCTCCTATGCTGACCTTCTGTGGGAGGCAAGGACTGACGGGGACAAGACGATGTCCCGGGAGATCATTGACGGTGTCCCCGTCTATAATGACGGATATGTCTCTTTCACAACAGGCAGGATGGAGGGCAATGCCCTTATCGCCGTGAAGGATTATGATGGCAAGGTGCTCTGGAGCTGGCATATATGGGTGTGCGATGACGAGATTACGGTCCATGACCATATCAATCCTCGGGACGAAGTTTCCGGACAGATAATGGACCGCAACCTCGGTGCGCTCAACAACACTCCGATGGACGTGAACAACAAGGGCATGTTCTACCAGTGGGGCAGGAAAGACCCGTTCATGCCGTCGAGCTCCCCATACCATGACGATGCCGACAGCGGGAATGTACCTGAGTACAACAGGGCCAGCCTTGAAGTCGGTGACGGGACTGGAGAGTGGCTCATCTCCGAGGACTACCGTGCCCAGCTGCTTTCCGAGCCTCCGGCCAATATTCCTTATTCGGTGCAGAATCCGATGATGTTCCTCCGTCCTTACGGAGGGACCGGCGGATACCACTGGTATGTGGCCAGCATGTCGGACGAGGCGCTCGTGTCTTCTCTGTGGTCAGCAGAAGAAAAGACGATTTTCGACCCTTGCCCGCAGGGGTACAGGGTGCCTGGACATAATTTCTACGGTATCGCGTCCGAGCTGGATGTCAACTCATATACTACCGGCGGCAGCGGGGACACTGACGAGAACGGGGAACTGTATCCGTGGGAGGCGGCCAAGGATTGCGGAAGGATATGGCGGAAGACAGGGGATTACTATCCTATGGCAGGGAATCTCTATCCTGTCGGTGAATCCACACATAACTATTGCAGCGGTATGGGATACTACTGGGTGGCCCATGAGATGGAAAACGGATCTAATGCCCGGTCGTTCAGCTTCCGTTTCAATGAGAACATAGCCACTTATTATGCCAGCGGAGAGGATTTCTGCTACCAGATACGCTGCGTAAAAGAATAGGACGCAAATATCGGGGGCCGGTCCGGAGATTCCGGCCCCTTTCATTCTGAATAAATTCAAACAAACATTCATAGAACGAAATGAAAAAAATCTCAATAGCAGTGTTCTTGTCCGCCCTGTGTGTCCTGATTGCCGGTTGTGATGAAAAGGATCTGCGCCCGGACGGCGGACTGCAGGATGATGCGGGCCCGGTCATTGTGAACGAATCCCCGTTTGCCGTACCGGGAGAAATCATCCTTAAACTGAAAACCGGGGCGGCGCCGGTTACCAGGTCCGGCCTTTCCGGGGACAGGAGCGGTATAGACCAGATAGACAATGTCCTTGGAACGATAGGGACAGTAAGGTTCGAACGTCTTTTCCCCGAGTGCGGCCGTTTCGAGGCCCGGACCCGGGCCGAAGGGCTTGACCGCTGGTATATGGCGGAATATGATCCGGCCGTGCCGGTTTCCCAGGTAGCCGAGCTGTTGTCTTTGTGCCGGGATGTGGAAGTAATAGAGTATTCCATTCATCCGTCCTTGTGCGGATATTCCAGGAGTTCCGGGATGACGGACGATATCCGTATGTCATCGGCCGGTACCGTGCCGTCCGGCCGTACAGTACCTTTCCCTTTCAATGAAGACAGCAGGGCGCAGGTGCTCCAGTGGCATTACAACAACACTGGTGCAGTCGGCCCGCTGTCGACCCTTGTAGGGGCAGACGCCGATGTCTATGCCGCCTGGCAGCTGTGTACGGGAAATCCGGATGTGGTAGTGGCGGTGATAGATGAAGGGGTTAAATATGACCATGAGGATCTGGCTGCGAATATGTGGATAAATCAGGACGAGATTCCGGATAACGGGATTGATGATGACGGGAATGGGTATACGGATGACATCTACGGATACAACTTCATAGAGAATTCCGGCAATATTACCTTTTCTGCAGAACAAATGCACGGCACCCATGTCGCCGGCACTATTGCGGCGGTGAACAATAACGGTATAGGAGTCAACGGTATAGCAGGAGGCTCCGGTAATAATGACGGGGTGAAGATCATGTCCCTGCAGTGCCTGTCGGATTCGGAATCGTCTTCCGGCTCAGGGCTCGGCGGGACGGTAAGGGCCATGAAGTATGCAGCGGACAACGGTGCAGTCATCTGCCAGAACAGCTGGGGCTACACCGCCGGCGCAATCGAGGAGCTCGAGTGGAAGCGCGGCAGCTATTCGGCCCTTGCAGAAGCTATGAGATATTTCATAAAGTATGCAGGTATGGATGAAAACGGGAATCAGGAAGGTCCGATGGCAGGCGGGATAATAATTTTTTCCGCTGGGAATGACGGATCTGACGAACCGGCTTATCCTGCAGCCGATCCGGCTGTGGTCAGTGTAGCCTCTTTCTCATATCTCGGAACGCCTGCATCATATACGAATTACGGCACATGGGTGTCTATGGCGGCTCCCGGCGGGGATCTGACACTCAATACGGTCTATGGCGGGGTCTACAGCACCAGTGTAGCCGAAGATGGCTCTTCCGGGTATGAGACACTCCAGGGGACATCCATGGCATGCCCTCATGTGTCCGGGGCGTGCGCCCTTGCAGTCAGTTACTATTACGGGCAGGAGAAACGCAAGGGGCTTACAGGGGAGGCTCTCCGTCAGGCACTCCTGAGCAGCACGAGGCAGGCTGACAGCTGGTATCCGTCCGGGTACAGAGGCAATATGGGAGCCGGTATCCTCGATACTTACAGCCTTCTTCTGACAGTTACAGGGATGGCGGACATCCCGGCGCAATATCTTGCTCCGGGAGAAACGGTCACCCTCGATCTGGGAGATTATTTCCCGTCCGTTCAGGTGCTTGTCTACAGCATATCCTCTGCGGATACAGTCAGCGTATCCCTCGAAAACGGGGTGATGTCCATAACCGGCATCAGAAAGGGCTCCGCAGTAATAACGGTCACGGACGGCACTGCAATCCGCAGGACAATAGATGTCACAGTTGAATAGATGGAAATGAAAAAAATTATATTGAAATCATTTGTTACGGCGGCCGCCGTCCTGGCTGTATTTACCGGATGTACAGGGGACGGGCCGGATGAACAGGGCACTATGGCTCTCGGCAGACCGGAGGTGTCAGTCCGCGGACTGTCCTCTACCGGGTTCATGCTTGTATGGGATGCTGTGGAAAATGCCGGTTCTTATACGTATGAATTCAACGGAGGGGAGCCTGTATCTACGGGAGACCGCACCGTTTCCTTTTCCGGACTGGACAACCATACAGAGTATGTGGTGGCCCTGAAAGCAGAACCGGAGGAGGGAAGCCCCTACAACGCGTCGGACTATACATACGTGCATGTATTTACTGATGATGTCCTCCCTCTTGAAACTCCCCGTATCGTCCTCGGATGTGCATACGCTTCCAATACCATTATAAGCTGGTCTGTGGTAAGCGGGGCCTCCGGGTATGAATATACTATAGACGGAAGGACAGAAGAAACCGGTGAGACCCAGGCAATTATATCGGGTCTCGAACCGGGGAGGGAATATACGTTTTCCGTGAAGGCCGTATCGGAGGATATCCAGAACAGCACGGATTCGGCACCGGCCTCCATTACTTTCACTACGGAGACCGGAGATATACCCCAGTATCTGATAGTGCCTACTTCGGTAGTGGCGGATGCCGTTTCGTTTGATGTCTATGCCAAAGCCGGCGACCTGTATTATTATGATGTCGTTCCGGGGTATCTCATGTCGAGATACAGCAGCGCGGAACTTATGGAGACGTACCGCTCCGCCATCCTTCAGTATGCCGAGGAGCAAGGCATCAGCCTTTCTCTGGCGCTGGGGGCGGTGCTTTCGTCCGGGACAGGTTCCTTTACCGTTACAGGACTTGTCTCCGAGATGACATACGCGATTATCGCATTCGGGATGGACACGAAGGGGAACCTTACATCGTCCCTCTACACGAGTGAAGTCAAGACCACGGCAACAGGAGAGTCCGACGGTCCCGATTTCGGTGGCAGCGACTGGTTCAGCCAGCGGTTCTATATAGACAATGCCATATCGTCTTTGGGAGGGGAGGACTGGACTTCCTCCACGGTGACTGAATGGTCTGGCTACGGAGTGGAAGATATGAGGTACAGGGTACTTGCTACGGCAGATTTCAATACCCTGTTTTCGGATCCTCCGGATCAGGATCTTCTGAAAACATTCCTCAAAGACGAGAATTATGCCTATGTGGCCACCCCGGCGCATCTGGCTACAATCAATACCATGGGCAGCATTACGGTAGTTACATCCGGACTTCTCCCCGGTACATCCTATACCCTGTCATCGCTTGCCGTATCGGGAGGGGAGGAAGTGCTGTGTGTAAATTCGGTAACCACCAAGACTGACCCTACGGCCAAGACATGGTTCGCCGTATCGGCTGTCACTGATGAGCAGTACGGCGATCCGTGGAGCACTGCAGTGGCTGTGATGCGCGGTGTAGAGGTAACCTCCGTGAAGTATATGATGGTTGAGACCTCGGCGCTTGAAGGCGTGCTTGAGGATTCTTACCAGGCCCTGCTGGAAGAACATGGGCATGAAGCAGATGCGGAGAATATTGCAGCGGTCAATGGCGGCGGGCTTGGCATCCGCTTCGTAAATCTTTCTCCACAGACGGAGTATACATTCATCGCCATGGCGGACAATCCTTCCGGTGACCGTCTTGTGAGGACTGCACAGGTGATTACGGATGAAGCTCCGGACGGGGTATCCGGTTCTGCCGCTTCCGTGAAATCAGGGGCCGCACCTGTCCGTGGTGAAATAATAAAGATCAATCCTGCAGACAAGGGTCTGTTCCCTGTGGAATCCACTGTGGTCCCTTCCCGCGGGAATGCTGGTGAAAAAGATTTATGGACGATAATCCACAACATGAAAATACTGGAGAATGAATAAGATAATTTTATCCATGATTGCAGTGCTCATTGCCATGTCCGCAGGCATTCCTGTTTGCGCACAGGACCTGACTGTCAGGGGGACTGTCCGGGATGAGCAGGGGCAGCCCGTGATAGGGGCGGCGGTCTTCATTGACGGGACCTCATCGGGGGCGAGCACTTCGATAGACGGGGAATACGAAATAGCAGGTGTGCCGCCGGATGCGGTATTTACAGTATCCTGCATAGGCTACAGGACGACGAAAATAGAAGTGCGCGGGCGTGCCGTGCTTGACATAGTCCTGCCGGAGGAGTCCATCGAGCTTGATGAGACCATGGTCGTCGCATACGGCACGGCAAAGAAAGAGTCGTTTACGGGCTCGGCGGCTGTCGTCAGGGGGGATGACCTCCAGAAAAGGGTGGTGGGTAACGTCACCAAATCATTCGAGGGTACTGTAGCCGGCGTGCAGGTGTCTTCCGGTGGCGGACAGCCAGGGGAAGGCGCGTCTGTCATAATCAGGGGAATAGGTTCCGTCAATGCGGCGTCCACTCCGCTTTATGTAGTCGACGGTATTCCTTATGACGGTTCGCTCAGTTCCATAAACCCTGCCGACATAGAATCAATGACAGTCCTGAAGGATGCCTCTGCCGGAGCCCTCTACGGTGCCAGGGGTGCCAATGGCGTGATAGTCATAACTACGAGGAAAGGCAAGGAGGACCGGGTATCCATACAGTACAAAGGTACCGTGGGTATGGCTTCGAGGGCCCTGAAACGCTATGACCTGGTGGATATGGACGAGTATGTGGAGCTGACCTACGAGGCTCTGCGCAACAGTGCCCAGTACGGCACCGGGATGGATTTCGAAGGGGCGAGCAGATATGCCGCCGCCAACCTCGGACAGACGATAGGAGGCCTGAAGAATCCGGAGTATTACAACCCGTACAAGAACTATACGTGGGATACGCTCATCGATCCGTCTACCGGGAAGATAAAAAGCGATGCCCGGGCCGCCTGGAACGAGAACTGGATGGACGAGATAAGCAATAATGCCGCCCTCCGCACAGAGCACATCCTCTCTGTCAGCGGCGGGACGAAAAACACCAGCTATCTCGTATCTATGGGATATTACAAGGAGAACGGTATCCTGCAGAACACCGATTTCGACAGGTATTCCGGCCGTGTGAACGTAGATACCCAGGCCAAAGAATGGCTCAAGGTGGGTATGAACGCCAATTTTGCCCATACCGACTCCGACTATCAGGACTTTTCAGGCACCACGACCTCGAATGTGTGGTACACAGCCCAGTTCATGGCTCCGGTATATCCGGTATATATGAAGGACATGGACGGCAACAACGTACTCGACTCCTCCGGAAACCTCCAGTACGAGTACGGTGACGAGGACGACAACGGCTATGCCAACCGTCCTACCGCCCAGGGCTTCAATTCCAAGGCCGAACTTTTCAACAATAAAGCCTACTATAAACGCAACTCGGTGTCTGCGAGAAGTTTCATCACCCTCGGGACAGTCCGGGAGGACGCAAGGCTCTATGGCCTGAAATTTTCCGTCAACTTCGGAACGGATTTTACCGACTATCAGAGGACACTGGTCAATGACAAGTACCACGGCAATGCAGCGGACCAGGGCGGGCGCATAAGCAAGACCAATACGAGGACATTCAGCTATACGTTCAACCAGATACTTACATATGACAGGACTTTCGGAGAGCATGACATTAATGTCCTGTTCGGCCACGAATACTACCGTTACCGCTATGATTATGCAATCGGGGAAAAGACCGGTATAATGGAAGGTATCGATGAACTGGCTCCGGCAGTGACCACTTCGGACAACACGAGCTATGCCTATGACTACGCGATAGAGTCATACTTCACCCGTCTCAACTATGGTTTCATGGACAGGTACTATATCGACGGGAGCTGGAGGACTGACGGCTCCTCCAGGTTCTACAGGGACAACCGGTGGGGCAATTTCTGGTCTGTCGGCGCATCGTGGAGAATCTCCAACGAGCCGTTTATGTCCGGGACTTCCACATGGCTCAACAACCTTACCCTCAAAGTCTCTTATGGAGTCCAGGGAAACGACAATCTCGGGACATACTATGCATGGCAGGGCCTGTACAACTATACATGGGCCAACGGCAGCGAGGCCGGAGCTTTCGCCACAAGGCTCGAGAATATGGACATAACGTGGGAGAAGAACGCCAATCTCAATACCGGTATCGAGGCCTCCCTCTTCGGCGGGCGTTTAGGTATCACTGCCGAGTATTACAACAGGAAGACACGCGACATGCTGTTCGAGAACCCGCTGGCCCTTTCCACCGGTTTTACCGGATACAATGCCAACATAGGCTCGATGCGCAACCAGGGTTTTGAACTCGCCTTGAGGGGGACTGTCTTCGATCATGAGAACTTCCGCTGGGATGCCACGTTCATGGGATCTTTCAACAGGAACAGGGTACTGTCCCTGACCTCATCCCAGGATATGATAACTTCCGGGGCTTCCGTGATCGAAGTCGGGAAGCCGATCTACACTTTCTATGTGGCAAAGCGGGCCGGTGTCGACCCTGCGACCGGAAAGCAGCTCTATTATGCATACTGGAAACCTTCGGTAAACGAAGATGGCCAGATGACGAACGTCCGCTGTGAGGAATATGTGACGGACAATGTTACAATGGCCAATATGAGCAAATACTACATGGGAAGCAGGGAGCCGGCTTTCTTCGGCAGCATAGGCTCCGTATTCCAGATATTCAAAGGTATAGATTTCTCGTTCCTTACCACTTATTCGCTCGGGGGCAAGGTCTATGACGGCCTTTATTCCGGTACAATGAGGGTACAGTATGCCGGCAACAACTGGCACAGGAATGTCCTGAGAAGGTGGCAGAAGCCCGGTGATGTGACGGACATTCCTATGCTGGAGATAGGAGGGGCATACGCCACCGATGACAGCGGCCTGATAAGCGCCTCGTATTTCGCTATAAAGAACATAACGCTGGGCTATACCTTCCCTGAAAAATGGATGAGGAAGATAGACGTCGCATCTCTCAGGGTCTTCGTTACTCTGGACAATGTGGCGATGTTCAATCATATGGACGGCATGGACCCGCAGTACAACTTCACCGGAAGCGTTTCGTATACCTACACCCCTTCACGGGCTGTGGTACTGGGTCTTGATCTTAATTTTTAAACTGGATGGTGTTCATGAAAAATATTTCAGTATTGTTTCTTGCCGTAACGGCAATCATGGCTGCATCATCTTGCAGCAAGTCTTCTCTTGAATTCTCTCCTACTGATTCTGGTTCCGGAGACGATATCCTCAGGGAGGCGTCCACTGCCATAAGTTCCGTCAACGGAATCTACAGGTCGATGTGGACGGCAGGATGGTCTACGACTGACAACACGCACCAGTGCTTCGGGATTTCCGCTTACAATCTTGCTCTTGAAGTCATGGCGGATGACCTGATAATGCAGGCCCAGGGTAACGGATGGTTCTGGTATGACCATATCTACAGCACCAAGTCTCTTTATGCCTCGTCGATGTTCCGTTCGTATGATGTATGGTATGCCAACTACAAGTGGATTGCGGATGCCAACTACATCATAGATGCGGAGGAATCAATGTCGGGGGCCGAAGCCGATGTCGCATATGTAGTGGGGCAGGCCTATGCCATCAGGGCCCTTGCATATCTGAACCTGGCCACATGGTTCGCCCGCGCCCCGTACAATCCCATGACCGGGATGTACAGGTGGAACGACCCGGGAGTCCCTATCTATACGGAGGGTACGGGGATAAACACTGAAGGCCGGCCGAGGGAAAACCTCGAAAAGGTGTACGGAAGGATAAATGAGGACATAGACCGTTCGGTCGAGCTTCTGGAGAAGGGTATGGAGTCCGCATTGAATACCGGGAACAAGTCGCATATAAATCTTTATGTGGCTCTCGGGATAAAATCCAGGGCATGTCTTGCCGAAGGTGACTGGAAAGGTGCCTATGAGTCCGCCATCAGGGTCATAGATGAGGGCGGCTATGCCGTAGGCGGCGAGAGCGAGCTCATGGGCGGCATGAACTCGATAGACGCTGCAAATGTCATGTGGGGCGCAGGTATCGAGACATCCGAGCAGTCGGGGGCGTATGCCGGTTTCTTTACACACATGGACAATGTCGACGGAGCCTATGCCCAGTCTTCCCCGAAACTGATCAGCCGCCAGCTGTACAGCCAGATAGCTTCTACGGATATACGCGCGGCATGGTGGGATCCGGAAAATGAAGAAAGTCCGTATCTGGGCCGTAAGTTCTCCTTTTCGAATGTAGCGTCCTGGCTGGGGGATTACATTTATATGAGAGTGGAAGAAATGTACTTTACCGCGGCGGAAGCCGCGCTCCGCAGCGGGGACAGCGATTCTGCAATAAGTCTTATGAATACCGTAATGGCCCCGCGCAACCCGAATTACAATGCCGCCAACTACAGCGGTACCCTTCTCGGGGCGACGACTACCACCTGGACAGGCTCTTTCCTTGAGAATATCCTGATACAGAGAAGAGTGGAGCTTTGGGGCGAATATGGGAGACTCTTTGATGTGAAACGTCTCGGTCAGGGCATAGTCCGTAATGCCGATGACGGCTTCTCTTCGGAGTGCCTGACCTCGATGAGCCGTAACGGGATAGACATTTCCGACCCTGACACATACGACTGGGTGATGCTGATTCCCCAGGATGAACTGGATGCCAATCCGAATATAAATGAAGGTGACCAGAACCCGTGACAAAATACGATTATAAGATGATGGAAAAATTCAGATATATTATACTTTTGTTCCTCCTGATGCTCTCCTCCTGCTCCAAGGTTCAGGAAGGACCGCTTTATGATCCGAACGGAGATGACGGCAGGGAGATCCATTTCATACAGTCTTCGATGGAGAAGGAGTTCGCTTCGGACCTTGAAGAAGGTACTGTAGATGTTGTTGTCGCCCGCCCGGGAAACTCGGGGAACTATACCGTGGGCATATTGAACAGGGGTGATGACGCTGATTCCTTCACTGTACCGGAATATGTGACCATTCCGGACGGGGAGTATTCCGTGACTGTACATGTGGGTGTGGACCTGTCCGGCCTCGTGCCGGGAAGCAGCCTGAACACGGCTTTCTATATAAGGGAGAGGGAGGCCGCGCTGGGAGATGGCAGTGCATACGTATCACAGTACACGGACAAGATGTCCGTATCGGTGTCATACGAGCTTGAGTGGGAAGAATACTACAGGACGGACGCCTCGGGTGAACAGGTACGCCAGACTGCCACTTTCATATACAACGGTTTCTATACCGGACGCGCCACCGGGCTTGAAGTCGACAGGGCCAAGGGTACCGATATTTTCAGGGTCAACGGCTGGGCCAGCGGTGTCGGATTCCGCTTTATCCTTAACGAAGACAACACCTGCACCGTCCCCGCCCAGTCCATAGGGTATTTCAACTCGAACTACAATGAGTATGTATATGTCTCTGACATGGCCACCTATCTGGACGATGACTCCGCATACAGTACATATCCATGCACCTATGACGGGAACGGTACGTTCACGTTCAACCTGATATATTATGTGTCGGCAGGGTATTTCTCCATGGCGGAAGAGACTCTGATTTTCGAATCGGATGCCGCCGGCACTCCTGAAATGGCTATCGGGTATGACGGTATAGAGACCTCGGAAACCGGTGTCTCCGCTTCCCGGCTGTCGTTCTATACAAACGATTACGTTAAGTATTACAAGGCTACCGTCGTGTCCGGTGACATTACCTCGGACCAGGCTATGCAGGCTTCCGTGCGGCAGCAGCTTATCGAAGGCACAGCACCCGGACAGTTCCCTGTGCTTACCCTGTATGGGGACAATTCCGACCTCTGGAATATCCCGGCCGGGAATTTCACTGCTGTTGCTCTTGCATATGATGAGAATGACCTGCCGTGCAACCTTTACACGCTACGGTTCACATGCGATCCGGGCGGAGAGTATATGCCGGAAATACTGGAGTTCGAGTTCTACAACGACCCGTCCCTTACTTCATATTCTCCGTATTCGACTTTGTTCTGGAATATCTCCGGACGTAATGTATCTTCCCTGAAATACCTGTGCATGAGGACTGACATGTTCGACTACATATATGACCTATACGGGCTTCCGTTGGAGGAACTGGTAGATACTCAAGGGAATACGGCTACACAGACTGTCCTGGATGCAGTAAACGGAGAAGAAGGTTTTCTGACATATTTCTCCAATATGATCGAGGGTATGGAATATACTCTGGCCGTCCTTGTCAAGAACAGCTTCGGGGATGCCCTGGTCCTTACACGTGCGGCATCTACCATGGGCCGTAGCTATGAGGATTTCGACCAGACGAAGACTATGGACGATTTTCTTGGGGCTTTCCGTGCGTCAGCGACCGGTACTGTGCAGGGGGCTTCAGGGTCAACTTCTTCTGCTCTGCAGTACAGGGTGGACATATCGAGGAAGAATGATACCCAGGTACTGATTTCAGGACTTTCGGACATGAGGGATTTTACCCCGACCGTTTCAGGATATTATGACGGGAGTCTGCATGCGGTCATTGTCGAACCGCAGCCATTGGGCATGTACAGGGGTGATTATGTTTTCCTGGGCATGTCCGACGGTTTCTCCATATACTGGGGAGGATGCAGCATGGCCATAGGCTATATAGGGGACACTCTCTATTGCGTGGCTGCTCCGGGCTCTTCCGGAGAGGTATATTCATACCAGTTCCTGCTGTTCGGCTCGGAGACTGCGACAAGCTCTACATATCTCAGGGAATCGGTGGGATCCAAGACTTATTCATCGCTCAGCCTTTCTCCGCTTGCCCTGGCCCAGTCATCTGCATCGCCGCAGGATATTTCCGGTTATGTGAGGGAATTCCGGGCAGGAGACCGCACAGGAATATCATATCTCATGCATGAGGACTGATATGCATAAATATTGAATACACGAGAACCGGCCTTCCTGATTATGAACATCACAGGATGGCCGGTTTTTCTAAAGCGGCTTCTTTCCTTCGGATGTGCGGGAAATATTTATGAAATTGAATGTTCCGAGCAGTATCAGGCTGAGTCCGCCTACGGAATACATGGTGTATGTCAATGTCTCCGTAGTTTTGACAAGCATGATGACGGAGAATGTTATCTGGACTATTCCGAAGATTATGCAGACGATGTTCAGGATCGCCCGTCCGCGTTCTTTTTTCAGTATTTCCCTGAATTTCATGGTTGGTGTCAGTTTATATTGTCCTGAAATCGGTTTTTATAATCAGCCGGAGGGCAGATTTCTCCACTCGCTGCGCTCGGTCGAAATGACAGGAAAGGTCCCGGCCTGTCGAAGTGTTTCTCTGTCATCCCGAGCGGAGCCCGTCAGGGCGTAGCCGAGGGATCTGTCTCCGTTCGAAATGACAGTGTTGTTATAGCAAGGCTTTCCTGATGTTTTCAATGCGCACTGCAAGTTCCGCTTTGCCGATTATGGATACAATGTCGGCGATGCCCAGCCCGCTGGAAGCCCCCACAAGGGCGAGCCTCAGGCAGTTCATCACCTTGCCCATCGGCCATTCATGGCTGCGGATGAACTCTTCCATAGGCCCCTCGATCTGTTCCTTGGTGAATTCCACTCCGGCCGGGCCGTTCCCCCCGTCGAAGTTCTCTATGAATTCCGCCACCTGGAACGCCAGGGTGTAGTTCTCCTCTTTCCAGAATTTTGCGGCATCCTTCTCTGCGTAAGTCTGCGGGGAGACGAAAAGATATGATGCGATGTCCCAGAAGTCTGCCACGAATGTAGCCCTTTCCTTTATGAGCGTCACCACCTTCTGCACATAGTCGCGGGTAAAGATGCGGTTTTTGAAATCAGCTCCCTGCACTGTGACCTCGGCCCCTGCGGTGAGGGCGCATTTAGGGCAGGAGACCACCTGTATGCCGTGTCCCTCGAGTACCGGGATGAAAAGGTCTGTCAGTTCGGCGTCGGATTTCATCCGGAGGTACTCCTTGTTGTACCATTTGGCTTTCTCCGGGTTGAACCTCGCCCCTGACTTGATGACCCTCTCCAGGGAGAATGCCTTCACCAGCTCTTCCATGGTGAAAAGCTCCCTGTCGTCACCCGGGTTCCATCCCAGCATGGCGAGCATGTTCACGAAAGCTTCAGGGAAATATCCGTCCTCGCGGTATCCGCGTGACACTTCTCCCTGCGGGTTCACCCACTTGAGAGGGAATACAGGGAAGCCCAGGCGGTCTCCGTCGCGCTTGCTCAGCTTGCCTTTGCCGTCCGGCTTCAGGAGCAGGGACAGGTGCGCGAAACGCGGCTGCGTGTCCTGCCATCCGAACGCCTCGTACAGGAGATAGTGCAGAGGCAGGGACGGGAGCCATTCCTCCCCGCGGATGACCTCGGTAATCTCCATAAGATGGTCATCCACGATGTTCGCCAGGTGGTATGTAGGCAGCTCGTCCGCCCTTTTCCACAGCACCTTGTCGTCAAGTGTGTCCGTATTCACCTCGATGTGCCCGCGGATGAGGTCGTCCATCTTCACCACACGGTTATCCGGCATCTTGAAGCGGATGGTCCAGTCGGTATGCGTCTCCAGAAGCGGCTTCCACTCGCTCTCCGGCATGGAGACGGAATTGCGCAGTTCATTGCGTGTGATATGGTTGTAGATGAAGGTCCTGCCCGAAGCCTCGGCTTCGGCCCTCTTGGCCGCCAGCTCCTCGGCTGTGTCGAATGCGTAGTATGCGTATCCTTTCTCCACCAGTTCCTCTGCATACTTGCGGTAGATACCGCGCCTCTGGGACTGCCTGTAAGGAGCATGCGGATGTCTTTCCGACGGGGTCTCCACTACATTGCCTTCCGCGTCCACTCCCTCGTCGGGGATGATGCCGCACCAGTTGAGTGCTTCTATGATATATTTCTCCGCTCCAGGGACGAACCTCTGGGAGTCGGTGTCTTCAATCCTTATGATGAAATCCCCTCCGTGCTGCTTGGCGTAGAGGTAGTTGTAAAGTGCCGTGCGGACTCCTCCCATGTGCAGAGGTCCAGTAGGGGAGGGTGCAAATCTTACTCTTGTCTTGCGGTCCATTTTTATATGTTTTTGTCTTGTTTCCAATGTTCCTGGCAGATCCTTCGGCTCCGCCTGGGATGGCATTAAGCCATGTCCCCGATTCAGTATACCTTATTTATGTTCGAATTGTTTCGTTTGGTTATCCTTCTTATTGACGGGGTTTGTTCAAGCTCTCCGAGGCTCTGGCCGGGCTCGACGTCGAGCACAGGCCTTTGGCCATCTTCGAAATTGAACTTGCGGATATTGTCCGAATTGTTGTAGCCGATTTTTGTCGGACTGTCCGTCTCTTCGTAGAGGCCGAATTCGAGGACTGCGGCAGACTGTGACCTGTCATATTTGAAGTCGCTGTCTATCATTATGATATTGCCTGGGTTAATCATTGACGGTATGTCTTTCTTGAATCCTGTCGCGATTACCGTTATGCTCACCTTGTCCCCCCACTGCGGGTCTTCCTCCCATACGAGCCCTGTCTTGAAATTGTTCGCGTTCCCGGTGTATTCGGCAATCATCTCGTTGATCTTCTTTATGTCGTTGACATATAGCCCGTCCTTGTTCTTGCCGCCGGTGATGTTCACGATGAAGTTCTTGGCTGTCTTGAGGTTGTAGTCGTTCAGCAAAGGGGATTCGAGGGCGTTCTTCACCGCATCCTCGATCCTTGTATCACCGGTGCCGACACCGCATCCCATGAGGGATATGCCGCCGTTGCGCATCATGGTCTTTATGTCGGCGAAGTCCACATTGATATAGCCCGGCTTGCTGATGATTTCGGTTATGCCCCTGACAGCCGTGGAGAGGATTTCGTCCGCTTTCGGGAATGCCTCGTGGGAGAGCATTTCGCCGAAATAGTCATACAGTTTCTCGTTGTTTATGAGCAGGAGGCTGTCGACATTCTTCTCCAGTTCGTTGATGCCGTCCATCGCCATGGCATAGCGGTCGGCGCCCTCGTTCTTGAAAGGGATCGTGACCACGCCGACAGTGAGTATGCCCTTTGCCTTGGCCATGCTTGCAATGACAGGAGAGGCACCCGTGCCCGTGCCGCCGCCCATCCCGGCGGTGATGAATACCATCTTGGTGTTGCTGTCGAGTATCCTGGCAATCTTTTCTTCTGATTCAATGGCCGCGTTCCTGCCTTTGGTAGGGTCGCATCCTGCCCCCAGGCCTGTCCCGAGCTGTATCTTTATCGGCACATCGCACCGCCCGAGGGCCTGTGCATCGGTGTTGCATACGATGAAGCAGCAGCCCTGCACCTTCTGGTTGTACATGTAGTTTACCGCGTTGCATCCTCCGCCCCCTACGCCGATAACCTTGATTATTGAGTTCTCGGCTGTCCAGTCTGTCGGGACTATCATATCGTCAAGTATTTCATCCATAGCGTGCCTCCTGTCAGATTTCTTCGTTGTTCATCTCTTCGTTCATATTGTACAGTGTTCCTGTGAACTTGTCTACGGCTTTCTGGATCTTTTTTTTCCATGATACTGCCTGACGCTGCTTTTTCGGCTGCGGAGTCTCATGGTGCCGGTTCCTTCCTGTCTCCTGCGGCACCTCCTCGTCAGGGAACAGGGTGCCGCTGTGTGTCTCCGCCCTGGCTTCCGTGCCCTCCGGCGCATTCCCGCTGCCCCCGGCCTCCTCTACGACAACTGTTGTCTTCGTCTTGCCGTCTTCAGGGACGGAGCAGTCCCCGCAACTGTCCTTCGCCGCGGCGAGAATCATTCCTATGACTGTAGCCGCTTCTGCTTCGTGCACTCCTATGCAGCCTCCTCCGGAGAACATAGGCTTCGGATAGCCTATGCGGACCGAATAGCCTGAAAGCTCGGTGATGAAATTCCCGCAGTTGGCCAGGTTCGCCCCGCCGCCTGTGAGGACGACACCGCTCAGCAGCCTGTCAGCGAACCCGCTTTTCTGTATCTCGTACAGGATAGCCTCCATGATCTCCTGTACGCGGCAGGTGATGACTTCGGAGAGGTATTTTACCGGCAGGTCCTTGTACTGGGCTGTCGTGCCGATGTTTATGCGCAGAATCTTCTCGTTCATGTTCTGCAGTTTCTCCGGCATGCAGATGCCGTGCGCGAGCTTTATGTTCTCGGCAAGGGTCTCGGAGAATATCTTGCACTCGGTGTCGATGTCATTGGTGATGGATTTCCCGCCGAACGGGATTGCGGCGTAGTGCCTCATGATGCCCCCGGAGTAGACACTCACCGATGTGACCCCTGCTCCGAAGTCTATCAGCGCCACTCCTGTTTCCATCTCGGCATTTGTAAGCACTGCCTTGGCGGTAGTGTCAGGGTTGAAGTACTTGCCTGCGACGGCTATCTTCATGTTGTTGAATACCAGGTCGATATTCTGCAGGTATCGTTTGTTGCCGATGAAAATCTTGAAGTTTCCCTCTATCTTGTCGCTGGCCATGCCGATGATGTCCTTCTCCACCAGCTGGAAGTCCTCCGATGTGGAGAACGACTGTGCCACCGCCCCGAAAAGCACTTCCTTCGGGTCATCTAAAGGGTATTCCTGCTGGGCCATGTCCTTCAGATAGTTGATGTCATCGGCCGTGATGCATTCGTCCGGGTTGAGCTTTATGCTTCCCTGGTTGGTCTCCTGCCTTACGCTGTATCTCGGCATGCCCACAACGGCCTGGGTAATCCTGATGTCGAGCTCCTTCTCCGCAGTTTCTATCGCGGGCTTCAGGGCGGATACCACCTGGGTCGGGTTGAATATATAGCTGTACCTTATCCCGGCGGACGGCACTTCCCTGTAATAGACTATCTGTATGTCCTCTCCGCTGACCCTTGCTATGGCCAGCGCGAATTTCGAGGTCCCGAGGTCAATCGCTACAATGTGTTTTTCGTCCATATCCTGATTACTTTCTGCAGACAATCTGTCCGTCGTATTTTAAATTTACGGTGGAATAGTACCCTTCTCCCTTTTCTGGTACAATCCCGGTATAATATTTCTCCATGCGGGAGAACTTGTCTTCTATATTGTCCGGCTTCCCGAACAGGAACTTCTCCTTACCCTGGCGCGGGACGAGGACAAGGTCACCGTTCCCGCGGACCGTTATCTGTACAATGTTCTTGTCCCACACCCCGCTCTCTTCCATGTAGGTGACCAGCCGGATGATGCTGTCTATCCATTCCTGTTCTTTTTCGCTCCCCGCCTTTCCCTTGTACGGGCCGGAGGCGTTTACCGGTATGGCCCCGTCGACTACAGGTACATAGGCTGTGTAGTTGCCCTGCAGGGGGAAGATGTATCCCTGCCTGTCAGCGTAGAATCCGCCGTCCGGCCTCTGGAACCGTACTGCGGGGCGGCGCTGCGTCACTGAGATGTTCAGTGTCCCGTCCCCCGTGACATAGGCTTCGCTTTTGAGCACTGCGCTTTTGCTGTCAATTATGCGTTCCATCTCTGCAAGGTCGATACTGTCAAGCGCCCGTCCGATGTAGCCTCCGGATTCGGCGTCGATGTACCCTCTGATGTCGGAGACGGAGACGAAATTGTTTTCGAGGCTGTCAGCTATTGTGACTGACAGCGAGGAGCATTTGAGGCTTCCCTTCTTCCCGGCACTGTATTCCAGGGCCGCCATGAGGCAGGTGGCCAGGAGTGCAAGGATGCACAATGCGAGGGTGTATCGGATTGAAGCTCTCATAGTTGTTTTAACGTCAGTATGACGAATTTATGTTTAACAATATTATATTAAAAATCAATATTTTATCATTTATGACCGGATTT